>JAEEVN010000035.1 GCA_016290885.1 Caryophanales bacterium
CTATGTTTTGTAATGTGCCAGTAGAAAATATTATTGATTCAGTTGATGTTAAGAATATTTATGATATTCCTATTAATTATTATGAACAAAAGATCGATGAAATAATCTTAAAGCAATTTGGTTTAGATGTTGGAGAAGCTAATATTGATTATTGGAAAAAGTTAATTAAAACAGTAGATAATTTAAAGAATGAAATAGAAATAAGTTTAGTTGGGAAATATACGGAATTGCATGATGCATATATATCTGTTGTAGAATCTTTACATCATGCTGGTTATAAACATAATGTTAAAGTAAACATTAACTGGGTTGACTCTGAACAATTAGAAAAAGATGTTGATTTAAAGGAAGTATTTAAGAATTCTAAAGGTATTATTGTTCCTGGAGGATTTGGAAGTCGTGGAATTGAAGGAATGATAAAGGCTATTACATATGCTAGAGAAAATAATATTCCTTATTTAGGTTTATGTTTAGGTATGCAGTTATCTGTTATAGAGTTTGCAAGAAATGTATGTTGTATTAAAGATGCTAATTCAACTGAATTTAATCCAGTATGTGAAAATCCTATTATTGATTTAATGAGTGATCAAAAGAGTGTTGTAAATATGGGTGGTACTTTAAGATTAGGAAATTATGAATGTACATTAGTTAAAGATTCATTAGCATATGCTGATTATAAGAAAGATAAAATACTAGAAAGACACAGACATCGTTATGAATTTAATAATAAATATAAAGATATTTTGGAAAAACATGGTATGGTCTTCTCTGGTAAGAATGACCAAGCTGATTTAGTGGAAATAATTGAATTACCAAAGCACAAACATTTTATAGCTTGTCAATTTCATCCTGAGTTTAAATCTAGACCTACTAAACCACACCCATTATTTGATTCATTTATTAAAGCAAGTAAAAACTAACTCTATGAGTTAGTTTTTTGCAATAAAAAAACGTCGATATTTCGACGATTCTTACTTTTGGAGCGTGTTGTAAACAGCTTACGACCCAAAGTTCTTCTTGTGATTCCATTATAATGCATTATGTCTTATACCGCAAGTATTTACTATGAATTATTCTTTTCCTTTATCTTTTTTAATAAAGTAGCTAAATGAGGATCAATTTCTTTTTCATTATATCCGATTACTTCTTTCTCTACTTCAAGTTTTGTTTCGTCATCTATTGATGATACAGATTTAATATATACTTTTGATAATCTAGGATTGAAGAATCCTATTTTTGTAATTTTATTCTTAAAATCATATTCTGCATTTAATTGAATTGTTCTACACCCCATTAAATAGTACATATATAGTTGTAAAGTTTGAGCAGATTTCAATCCGTTTTTTGAAACTTTAAAATCCCAAATTGTATCATCAGTAAGAAAATCAGCATCACCTGTTATTACTGTTTTAGTATAGCCTCCAAGGAAACCAAAACCATCTAGAACAACAGGTCCATATTCTTTAAAGAATTCTTCACTTCTTTTTATCATTATTAGAATATTAAATATTGTTTTCTTATCAGGATTAATTTCTTCTATTGGCTTATAGGTCATAAGTCCACCTCTTAAAACTGTGTCATATCCAACTAGTTTACATGCATTAATTATTGATTCATCATCAATTCCTTTAATACTATTTAATAAGTCTTTTGCTTTTTTTAATTCTTTTTCGTTGATTCTTTCAGCACCCATTAAAGATATTTTGAATGCTTCATTTTTGTCGTTGAACAGTAAAAACCTAGTCATATAATCAACAACTGTTCCAACTATTGATGGACTTATATTTTCTTCTTCATATAATTCTTCAAACTTAAATATTTCAAATTCTTCAAATGATTTAGGATTAACGAATCCACCTCTTGGTTGCTTATAGGTTTTTGCTCTTTGAGAAACACTATACATGGTAATCACCTACTTTCATAAATTATTTAAAATCTTCAACACTTAGATTTGCATCTTCTAATATTTCTTCCAATTTTTCCTTTAATTCTATAGACTGTTTAGTACATAAACTCGATGATGAATCATCATCTATTGTTAATGAGCCACTATTGAAATCGTAAGTGAAGGTAACATATTTATCCCATTCATCTTTTTCGTTTAATAATGTAAAGTTACCTGTTGCTATATTACTTTTTAGAGAATACTCTGTAGTTGTTGCTGATAATTGAGAAATTCTTGTTGTTCTTTGGATATTCATTTTTTTGGTATCTAAACTATACCAATCAATATTAATTGGTTTTCCATCATTATCTAATACATTTCTAACTTTTAAAGAAAAATTATATGGAGAGTCTTCGCTTTTCTCCCATCCATTATCAATCAAATAATTACTTAATTGTTCATATTTGTCCACTGTATTATCTTTATTTTCTTTTTGATTATTACACCCAGTAATAAGTACAACACATAGTAATATAAATATAGTATAAAATAGCTTTTTCATTAAATCACTTCCAATGTCACTATTATAGCATAAAAAAGCAGGATTTTACTCCCACTTAATTAGTTCGCAATATCTTAATCTTCCGAACTAATTAATAAATTGTAATTTGTTGCCCTCTTTATAATTTTGATATCCAATTATTTTATCATCAAATGTTAGAAATGTTTTATCTTTGATATTTTTCTTTTTGTCTTATAACATAATTACTAATATTTTTATCATAATCTGGATATAAATAATTTAAACATTGTGCCACTTCTTTTGATACCATTCTAAAAATTCCCATACATAATTCTAAAGATTTCCACATTTCTGTATATGACCCCATATTATATGTAGCAAGAATTTTCTTCCATAATTCAGGTGAAATATATCGTTCTAAAAATTTATAGTTTTTTCCTAGACTAAAACTATAACCTTGCTCTATTCCAACCTTCCATGAAATCATTCGCAGTAATTCCATACGCACAATATTATTTAAATGGTCGATTGCAAATAAAATTTCCTTTCGACATAATCCTTTCACTACATATGTTACAGTATTCCAAAATTCATTACAGCAATCATCAAAAGAACGTGCTGTCGGATGTTCTATATAATAATCTTCATCTGTAGGTACTGGTATATTAGTAACACGATTATCCTTATCTAATAATAATTTTACTAATTTATCCCAAGTAAAATATTCATCTAAAACTTCTAATGGCAATAATGTCAAATCTATTTTAACTCCGTCCCAAAATAACATAAGATATGAATACCCTTTTTCTTCTTTTGGAAACAATTCCATATCCTCGGGTTTTTGCATAATAAGTCTCTCTCCAAAAACATTAAGCCACTCATCACTATTAATAAAACTCTGCATGTCTGTGACAAAAAAAGTAATATCATAATCTTGAAAATCATCTGGTATAATATTAATATTTGTTCTTGAACCTTCTAAAGTAACCACCCTAATTCTATCATCTGCTTTAGCAAAATTAAGTATAGTATCATATATTTGTTTCTCTGTTCTCATTTTCATATCAACTCACTTTTAAAATTATTATTACTTATATTATAACAGAAAAAAGTAAATTTTCTATTGCCTTAGATTTACCTTAAACATAAAATTATTCTTTAAATTTAACCTTGTATCTATTTTATATTTTTTCCTTTTTGGATTTCCATCAATCCTATAAATGCTATTATTTTTAATATCATAGCTTACAGACCAAATTGTATTAGCATCCTTTCTCTATCATAATCACATCTAAACAGTACAAAAATCTTTTTGATTTCTAAATACTTATCCATATCATCAACTACTTAACAAATTGTAATTTAGCGAATAGTAACTTAATTTTCTTTTTTATTAAACATATGGCGTACTTTATCTATTCGATTATTTGGTCTGCGTGATTGAATAACTGGTTCACAAGTAGCAATTTGATAATCTTTTAATTCTGTCAAAAAAACTGCTTGCCCATTTGTATATAGAGTTAAAGTATTACGATATTCATTAATACAACGTGCAGGAATATGTCCTGTAAAAATAACTTCATCATTTTTTGATTGACTTGTTTCAATTATTGCACAATGTTTTTGTGCATCTTTATATGCACGAGAAAAGTATCCCTGTGGCGTAAAAAGTATAAACGAAAAATATGGCTCTAATAATTGCGTTCTCGCTT
>JAEEVN010000036.1 GCA_016290885.1 Caryophanales bacterium
TTGCTTCTTCTTCAGATATTTCTTTCATTGTTTCATTACAACATTTAATGCCACAATTATCACAAGTACAATCTATTAATACTTTAACCATTGCACCACATTTTTCACATCTTACAAATTTATCCATAGTTAAGCCTCCCTTCTTATAAAAAATTAGATTTATTATTTATTAAATCTTTTAAACAAACTAATTAATTCATCAATAGTATCAAGCTCACCATTTTCTAAATCTCTTGTTACACAATTATATAAATGGTTTTCTAATATGTGATTTGATAAACTTTGAACAGAATTTTCTACTGCTTTTAATTGTATTAAAACATCATTACAATAAGCATCGTTTTCAATCATTTTCTTTATTCCATTTACTTGTCCACTTATTCTATTTAATCTATTTGTTATTAATTTCTTTTCAGCTACACCTCTTTTAGTCTTTTTATGGCAACAATTTTCTTCTTTCATTTCTTACCTCCTAAAATGATTATATACCCTTATGGGTATTTTGTAAATAAGGGGGTATATAAAGAAAAGACCAATAATAGCAACCTATTATCAGCCTAATTTGTTCTTAATTTGTTAACAACACCAAAATCTTGTTAACATTAAAAGAAAGATATTTGTTCACTATTCTGATTATCTTTTTTATATGCTTTTATAATATCTTCCATTTTATAAAGTATTCCATATTTATTACATTCTTCAGCAAATACTTTAAATAAATATTTATAATTTGGAACTACACAATTATATCTTTCTCCATAAATTTTAATATATCTATCTTTTAATCCTTCAAAATGTTCTTCCAATCTATCAAAATAATAATCTCTTTGATTTTCTCTTAATGTCATTCCCATATAAGTCTGAATAAATTTAGAACCATATTCATTTGCAAGTCTAACTAATTCCTTTATATCTTTTTCTTTATCAGTTATAAATGGTAAAACAGGATTCATCATAATACCTGCAAATATTCCATTATCAGTTAATTCTTTTATTGCTTGTAATCTTTTAGAAGATATACATACATTTGGCTCTATTATTTTTGATAATTCATCATTTGGAGTAGTAATAGTAAATTTAATAATAACATTATTTTTTGAATTTATTTCTTTTAGTAAATCTATATCCCTTAATATTAAATCACTTTTTGTATCAATACTAACTCCAAATCCATATTTTGATATTAGTTTTAATGCACCTCTAGTTTGCTCATATTCTTTTTCTAATGGATTATAGGTATCAGACATAGATCCTATTCCTATAACTCCCTTATTTCTCTTTTTAATTAACTCTTGCTCTAAAATTTTAAGTGCATTTTCTTTACCTCTAACCATATCAAAATTTTCTATATGGTAACAATTACTTCTACTATCACAATAAATACATTTATGAGGACAACCTCTATATAAATTCATATTGTAATCTATACCATACCAATCATTACCATAGTTTACTTTGCTTAATATAGTTTTAGCCTTTACAAATTCCATACTAATACCTACTTTAATAATTTTTCAAAAGCATTTGCATTTAATATTGTATTAGATATAAATTTACCTTCATAGAAATTAGCCCAATTATTAAAAACACAAGGAGCATTTTTTGCTTTTTCTAATGAATCTATTTTTATAAAGTTTAGTTTTATATTCTTTTCTTTAGCATAATCTGAAAGTTCTTTAACTTCATATTCTACATAAGGACATTCATTGCTATAATAAATTGTAAATTCTTGATTATCAATTTTCATAGCTCTTGCACTATCATTAAATTTAGGTGTTTCGCTTTCTTCAAATTTAAGTGCCATTAGTTCATAATCTTCAATACTATCTACAACTTCAAATCCATAATGTTCAAAAAATTTCTTTTCTCCTATAAATGGCTTTTTCTTTTTAGAAACTAAAGTACAAATACCACTTTTACCTTTTTCTTTAGAATCATTTATTGCATATTCTAATAATTCTTTTCCTATTCCTTTACCTTTGAAACTTCCTGCAACCCATAAACAATAAATATATTCATAATTCTTTCCGTTAATTGGAATCCAAGCTGTTTCTATTGGCTCATATTCAATAAATATTTTACCTCTAGCATTTAATTTTCTAAAAACATGACCATCTTCTAATTTATTCTTAATCCATTCTTTTTTACAATCAACACCTTCTTGATGTTTTGGATCTCCTATTGCACAACAAATGTGTTCTTCTTCAATATTTTCTAAACTTAAATTGATATACTCATTCATACTATTCTACTCCTTCCAATGATTTCATTCCATTAAATATAATATCTAATGACAAATCAAAACTTTCTTTAATTGAAATTGGATTGCCAAAAGCATTATTATTAACCAACAATACAAAACCTTCTAAAAATCCTCTTAAAGTTCTTATAATGTGTTCTATATTATTATCACTAATATTTAATGGTTGTAATACTCTAAACAATAAACTAAATAATTTTGTTGTAGCCTCGTTTTTTTCTTCACTCTCAAATTTGTTATACCAAAGCATTGCAGCAAATACACCTTTGTTGTTTGTAGCATAATCATAAAAGGCATAACACATATTTCGTAAAGCTTCATAACCTGCTATACCGACAGCTGATTCTGTGGCTTTTTCTCCTAATTCTTTCCACCCATAAATCATAAGTTTTTCTTTTATTTCATCAAGACTTGAAATATGATTATACAAAGATGGAGATTTAATATTTAGTTCTTCAGCAATCATTTTTAGAGATAAATTGTTTAGTCCTACTTCATTTGATAGTCTTGCAGAAGTTGTAATAATAAGCTCATCACTAATATTATTCTTTGACATCTCAACCTCCTTAACTAATTATATTCATATTATAACTAATCGCATTAGTTAAGTCAATAATTAAAAGAGAAATCATTAAATAATCTCTCTTAAAAATCTTGTTAGCATCTTGATAAATTGACTATCTAAGTTTTGTCAACACTAAATTTATATTAATATTATACCACGACTAAAAACACGAAAATATGCGTTTTTTTAATTTTTTTCGTGTAATGTAATTATATATATGTTAAAATTAATTTGTTAATTTATTTTGAATGTTGTATTATTTTTGCACATTGTATATAACATTCTTAATATTTTTGTAGAGCAAGCAGTTAGGTTTTCATAATAATGTTTACCTTCTGCTTTTTTTGTTAAATAATAATCATATACGGGGTGTCCAGGACATTGATGCCCTAACTTAACTACTATTTGACTAATATTAAATAATATCCATCTTGCATATTTATTTCCACGTTTAGAAATAGTTCCATGCACGTTTATACTTTTCCCAGATTGAATTATTGTTGGATCTAAACCACAGAAAGCAATTAATTGTCTATGATTATCAAATCTTGTTATATCACCTAATTCACCTAATAATTCGGTTGTTAATACTTCTCCTATCCCGTAAAAAGAATTAATTATATCGAAGTAAGGTGACTCTTTTGCAGTTTTTATCATCTTTTCTTTTAATTCATTTATTGTCTTAATATTCTCTTGTAAAATAGCAGCCATATCAGATAAGTTCTTTACATCCGAATGATCTTTATCGACACCTGGATATGAATTAACTGCTATATCTTTGATTTTGTTTGCTAACCTCTTATAATAATAATCATGTCTAGAATTAGTTTTATACAAATTATTGTATAATGCATCTATTCTTTTTTCTTTTACTATATAAGCATGAGGAAAGGTTTTAATAAAGTTTAATGCTGTTTCTTCATATATTCTGCTGCCTTTAAATATTTCTTCAAATTCTGGAAAACATATATTTATAAGTCTTTTATATCTATTTTTACAACTCACATTTAATTGAGTTAGATAAAAA
>JAEEVN010000002.1 GCA_016290885.1 Caryophanales bacterium
CTGCATATAATGCTATATGTGGTTCATTATTCTTAACAATTTCATCTATTTCTTCATCATATCTTATATATGGAGGGTTACTAATTACTACATCAAATTTTTCTTTTATTCCATCATATATATTAGTATTAATAAAGTTAATGTCTACATTATTTCTTTTAGCATTTTCCTTAGCTACTTCCAAAGCTTCTTTAGATATATCAGTAGCATATACTATAGAATTTATTTCTTTCTTAATAGAAACTGCTATTGCTCCTGAACCTGTTCCTATATCTAATACTTTAGGTTTATTAAAATATTCTTTAATAAAATTAACTGTATTTAATACTAGTTCTTCTGTCTCAAATCTAGGGATTAATACATTTTTATTAACTATAAAATTAGAATTATAAAAATCTACATTTCCTACTATATATTGTACTGGTTCACCATTATTAAGTCTTTTAATAGCATCCTCAATATTTCCTTTATAATATTTCTTTAAATATTCTATATCTGTCATATTAATCCTCATTTATCTTTTCAAATACTATTCTTTGCTCAGTATATCCTAATTTCTCATAAAACTTTATAGCATCTTCATTAAAAGCCCAGCAATTTAGTTCTACTCTACTTAGTTTTTCTCTTTTTACTATTTCTCTTACTTCATTCATAAGAGCAGTTCCATATCCTTTTCTTCTTTCAGATTCAGTTATTTCAAATTCATCTATCCATAGATATTTATTTGCTCTTTCCCATATATAATATGATAAAAATCCTATTAATTTATCATCTTTAAAATATCCTAATACTTTTAGACCTTTATCCATTTTTTCTAACGAATATTCTTTTATTTCTTCATATGTTTTTTTAACAAATATATCTTTTCTATGATTATAGTGATATAAATATCCTTCATAATTTAAATCATAAAAAGTTTTATCAAATTCTTCTTTAGTTAATTCTCTTATCATATGACACCTCCTTTTAATTATAGCATAAAAAAAGAGAAAATTATTCTCCTGCTAATTTTCTCTTTATATCTTCATTTATTAATGATTCAATTAATTCATCCATTTTACCTTGCATTATTCTATCTAGTTGCATTAATGTTAAATTAATTCTATGATCAGTTACTCTATTTTGTGGATAGTTATAAGTTCTTATCTTTTCAGATCTATCTCCTGTACCTATCTTACTTCTTCTTTCTGCTCCAACTTCTGCTTCTTGTTTTCTTTGCATTTCATCATAAATTCTTGCTTTTAAAATTCCTAGAGCTTTAATTTTATTTTTTAACTGACTTCTTTCATCTTGGCAAGTAACTACTATTCCTGTTGGAATATGAGTAATTCTAACAGCAGAATCTGTTGTATTTACTCCTTGTCCTCCTGCTCCTGTAGATCTATATACATCTATTCTTAAGTCTTGTTCTTTAATATCAATGTTAACATCTTCTACTTCAGGCATTACAAGTACTGTAGCAGTAGATGTGTGAACTCTTCCTTGTGATTCTGTTTCTGGAACTCTTTGAACTCTATGAGATCCTGATTCATATTTAAGTTTAGAATAAACATTTTCTCCCTTAACCATGAATTCTATTTGTGCATATCCTCCTGCAGCTCCAGGTTCAGCGTTAGTTACTTCTATTCTCCAACCTTGACTTTCTGCATATCTAGAATACATTTCAAATAAGTCTCCAGCAAAAATATTAGCTTCATCTCCACCAGCAGCTCCTCTTATTTCAACAATAATATTCTTATCATCATTAGGATCTTTTGGTAATAATAAGATTTCTAATTCTTTTATTAATTCTTCTTTTTTTACTGTTAAATTATTAATATCATCTTTAGCTAAATCTGCCATTTCTGGATCATTTAATAATTCTTTTGCTTCTTCTAAATCGTTTTCTACTTTTTTATATTCTTTATATTTATCAACAACTTCTGCAATAGATGCTTGTTCTTTTGATAGAGAAGTCATTTTATCTACATTACCTAATATTTCTGGACTAGATAACATAGAAGTTAATTCATTATATCTATTTAAAGTAGCTTCTAATCTCTCTATCATAAGATCACCTATTCCTCTATACTTAAATCTTCTTCATCAACGATAGTTAAATCTCCAAGATCATCTTCATCTTCTTTACTATCATCAACTGCTTCATCTGAATAATCATCTTCGATATCTCCATTGTCTTCATTATTTTCTTCGTCTTCTGATTCATCCATTTCGATATCTTCTTCGTCGCCATCATCAACAACTACTTTTACTTTGTGATTTTCTTTTAAATCCCAAGCTTTACTATCTATAAATATAAATCTTCCATCAGTAGTTAAAGCTGTAAAGAAATCACCTATTTGTTCTATAAATGTATTTTCATCTAATTCAAGTAATTTACATACTTCTTTGAATAATTTCTTTGTGTCATACTTTTTCTTATCCTCTTTGATTATTTCATAAGCTATATCTGTATAGCTCATTAATTCTAATTCTTCTAATTTCTTTTTTCTAATGCTCATACTAAAACTTCCTTTCTGTGTGAGTATTTTTACATTCTTTCAGGCATTTCTATACCTAGTAAATTACATCCTGTTTTAAGTATTTCAGATACTACTGTTACAAGATATAATCTTGAATTTCTTTCTTCTTCGTCATCACTTAATATCTTAACTTCATTATAGTATTCACTATAAGTAGTAGCTAATTTAATTAAGTATCTAGATAAGAAATATGGTTCATTTTTACTAATTACACTATTTAATACATCATTAAACTTATTAATTAACTTAATTAGCTCATATGCTGAACCCTCAAGTAATTTATCATATTTAACGTTTTTAAGCAATACCTCAGTATCATTTTTTCTTAAAATACTCTTAATTCTTACATACATGTATTGAATATATGGGCTTGTTTCTCCATTGAATTTCATCATTTCATCTAGATCAAATACTTCATCTTTAATTCTAGAGTTATATAAATCACTGAATACTACTGCTCCTACACCAACTTTTGTAGCAACTTCATCAATATTGTCTAATTCTGGATTCTTTTCCATAATTGTTTCTTTTGCTTTATTAATTGATGCATTTAATATATCTTCTAATTTAACAAAGTTTCCTTTTCTTGTTGAGAACTTACCTTCTGGTAATCTATACATACCAAATGATACATGTTCTAATCCATTAACATACTTTTCATCTAAATCTAAGTATTTAGCCACTGCAAATACTTGTTTAAATGCTAAATCTTGTTCACAAGCAACTACATATAATGATTTAGTATAATCAAATGTTCTTGCTCTATAAAGAATAGCTGCTAAATCACGAGTAGCATATATACTAGATCCATCACTTTTAACAATAATACATGGTGTTTTAATACCTTGATCTTCTAAATCTACTACTTTAGCACCTTCGCTAACTGTTAATTTATTATTCTTGTCTAAGATTGATATTACTTCAGGCATCTTATCTATATAGAATGATTCTCCTTTAATAACGTCGAATTTAACTCCTAGTAAGTCATATATTTTATCGAAATCTTTTAAACTTAGTTCACTAAACTTCTTCCAAAGACCAACACAATATTCATCGCCTTCTTCAAGTAACTTAAAGTTTTCTCTACATCTTGCAAGTACTGTTTCATCTTCTTCACATAATGCATTAATTCTTACATATATTTCTACTAATTTATCTATAGGTTTATCGTTTAAATCATATTCATTTCCCCATAGTTTATAACCTTCGATTAATTTACCAAATTGAGTACCATAATCTCCTAAATGGTTAATAGATATAGTGTTATATCCTAAATGTTTATATACATTGTATAAAGCATGCCCTATAACTGTACTTCTTAAATGTCCTACGTGGAATGGTTTAGCTATATTAGGAGAAGAATATTCTACTAATACTGTTTCTTTGTGATCTTCTTTACCATAGTTATCTCTATTATTATCATAATCAGTTAATACTTCTTTAATTAAGTATTCCTTATTAATAAAGAAATTTAAGTATCCAGAAACACTTTCAATCTTCTCTATTCTTTCATCTTTAATTAAAGAACATAAAGAATCTGCTATTTCTATTGGTGATTTATGCATTTCTTTAGATAAACTGAAGCATGGGAAAGCATAATCACCTTTAGATGGATCTTCTATTTCTTTAATAGAATTATATACATCTATATTAATCTCTTTTTCTATAAGAGAAGATATTATCTTTTTAAAATCTACCATATTCTACTCCTTTACTGTTATTTTTAATCTAAATTTACCAATATATTCATCTTGTAAATATAATTCATAATCTATATCCAATTTATTATCTTTATATATAAGTTTATTAGTTTTTATTCTTGCATCCATATAAAAGTTCATATCCTTAATATAATATGTTCCTTTAGTTTCTTTTTTATCATCAAAAATAAAGTTTAATATAGATTCATTGTTATCTTTATTTAATATAAATTTAGATAAATTAATTTTATATTTATCTTTGTCTATTTCAAATAATAATTCATCTTTCTTTATTTTTGATTCAATATTGTCTTTTCTAATGATTTCATCATTATTTTTTAAATAAAAACTAATTATATAAATCGCCTCTTTTTTCAATGAAATTATACCATAACATATAAAAAAATCAATGTATTTTACATTGATTTTATTTATTAATTTTTATTATAAATTCATAAAGGCTATCAAATTCATAGGAATCATATGTAGATATATATCCTTCTCTTTTTAATTCTTCGATAAAATTCTTTACTTTTTCTTGTAATTTTTCTTTCTTTTCATCATCTTTTTCATCATCAAGAAGTAATGTTTCTTCATAATCTATTTCTGGATATTTCTTGTCCTCTATTTCTGGATATTGTTTATCCTCAATAGATGGTGCCTTTTCTGTTTGTATTTCATTCATTTCGTTAAATAATGTTTCGAAATCTATTATAGTTTCTTTTCTAGAACCCCCTAATGTCTTACCATATGATCTTACTGGTTCTAATTCTTCAGTTTGTTTAAGACTATCTATTAATCTATCTGTATCTCTAACATTAAGTCTTTCTCTTATAATAGTTCTCAATACTTCTACTTGATCTTCTGGATTATCTATTCTTAATAAACTTCTAGCATGTCTTTCACTTATTTCATTATTAAGTAAAGCGTCTTGAACTTCATTAGTTAGATTTAATAATCTTAATTTATTAGAAATAGCTCCTTGAGTTTTACCCATTCTTGCTGCTAATTCTTCTTGTGTTAAATAGCCTCTATCTAATAATTTCTTATAAGATTTAGCTTCTTCTAGAGCAGATAAATTCTTTCTTTGAATATTTTCTACTATAGCTACTTCTGCTGATTCATTATCATTTAAATCTATAACTACTGCTGGTACTTTTGTAAGTCCTGCGATAAAAGATGCTTTATATCTTCTTTCACCAGCAATTATTTCATATTTATTTCCAACTTTTCTTAATACTAATGGTTGAATAATGCCATGTTGTCTAATAGATTTAGCAAGTCCATTTAGTTCATCTTCATCAAACGATAATCTTGGTTGAAATCTATTAGGTATTATATCTTCTAATGAAACTTCTATTATTTCTTTTTCCATATTGTTCATAATATCAACTCACTTCTTATTCTTTTACTATATATAATAATATAATAAAAAATCCATTTTTTCAATGGATTTTTATTAAAATGTTTTCTTTTTATTATCTGGTTCTTGTAAAAAATCAGATCTAGTTTCTTCAATAAATTGTTTTGTAGTTTTAGTATCAGATTCTATATCTTTACTTATTTCAGCTACAGTATCCAGATCTAATTTACCTAGTTTTTGAATTTTTAACTCTAATAATACTGATTTTAATGCTTCTCTATATAGAGAATTAGTTTCTTCGTCTTCATCTATTGATGCAAGTCTTCTAGTGATTTCTTGATATGAATGATGTTTTAATTCAAATCTTAAAACTTCTTTTATTATTGCGGTTTTTATTTCATCTTTTGCTTTTAAATCTAATATGTTTTGTAAGGCTTTCTTTTCCATGTTTTCTCCTATAATGGTTTTTTCTTTATTTCATTAAAACTTCTTGGATATATAGTCTTGTTGTCTCCAATTTTCTTTATTACTACTAAATTTCTAATACTTTCTTCTACTGGTAATGTGAATGAAACAACATTTTCTAGTTTTGCATTTAATTCTTTAATTGAATTAGATGCTTCTTCTAATTCTCCTTCAATAGAACCTTTCATTGGAATAAAGTATCCATTTACTTTTAATAAAGGAATACACATTTCATTAAGTATATTTAATCTTGCCATAGCTCTACTTGTTACTAAATCATATTTACTTCTATTATTAGTAGCAAATATTTCTGCTCTTTCTTTACAAATAAATAGGTCTTTTAAATTTAATTTTTCTTTTACTAAATAAAGAAATCTTACTCTTTTTTGTAAAGTTTCTACTAAAGTTACTTTTAACTGTGGAAAACATATTTTAAGAACTATACCAGGAAATCCTGCACCAGTTCCTACATCACAAATAGTTAATCCTTTAGTTAAGTCTATTGCTTTAATTAAAGTTAAACTATCATAGAAATGTTTTAAATATACTTCTTCTTTTTCTGTGATTCTAGTTAAATTAACTTTTTCGTTATAATCAATTAATAAATTGTAGAACTCTTCTAACTGTTCCAGCTGTCTTTTTGATAGTTTTATTCCTAATTTTTCTACTTCTTCAATAAAATTATTTATCTTCATTAAAATACCTCTTCATATATACAGATAATATGGCTATATCACTTGGATTTACTCCACTAATTCTAGAAGCTTGTGAGAATGATAAAGGTCTTACTTCTTTAAGTTTTACTCTTGCTTCAGATGCTAAGTTAGGTACTTTATCATAATCTATATCAGCTGGAATCTTTTTGTTTTCTAACTTTCTCATCTTTTCTGCTTCTTTTCTAGCTTTCTTGATATAACCTTCATATTTTATTTGTATTTCTGCTTGTTCTAGTTCTAATTCATCATATTTTTTACTTAATTTATCAGATATATCATTAATAGAATTTTCTGTTCTTTTAATAAAATCAATACCATTCATTTTTCTATCAGATTTAATATTAATATTTTCTAATTCATTAAGAATGCTTGCTATATTTTCTTCTTTTTTAACTAATTTATTATATTGAGATTTATTAATTAACCCTACTTCATAACCATATCTTCTAAGTCTTAAATCTGCATTATCACTTCTAAGTAATAATCTATATTCTGCTCTTGATGTAAGTAGTCTATATGGATCTCTAACACCTTTAGTTACTAAATCATCAATTAAAACTCCAATATATGCTTCATCTCTTTTTAAAATTAATGGTTCTTTACCTTGTAATTTTAATCCCGCATTAATACCTGCCATTAATCCTTGACAAGCTGCTTCTTCATAACCACTAGTACCATTTATTTGTCCTGCAGTATAAAGACCAGATATTATTTTAGTCTCTAAAGATGGATATAAATCTTTTGAATCAATTGCATCATACTCAATAGCATAACCATATCTAAGTATTTTAGCATTTTCAAGTCCTGGTAATGAATGTACCATTTCATCTTGTACTTCTGGTGGCATACTAGTAGAGAATCCTTGAAGATATATATCATCAAAATATCTACTTTCTGGTTCTAGGAATAATTGATGTCTTTCTTTATCTGCAAATCTAACTACCTTATCTTCGATAGATGGACAGTATCTTGGACCTACTCCTAGTTTTTCTTTTATTCCACCATACATACTAGATTTATTAAGATTTTTTCTAATTATTTCATGTGTTTTAGCAGTAGTATAAGTTAAATAACAAGGTTCTTGTTCTTCAACTTTGTAATATGGTTTATCATCAAATGAGAATGTATATAGTTTATCATCCCCTGGTTCCATCTTACACTTAGTAAAATCAATAGAACTTCTTTCAATTCTTTGTGGTGTTCCAGTTTTTAATCTTAGTATTTTAAAACCCAATTTTTCTAAGTTATCACTTAAATGAAGAGATGGTCTTGTATGAGAAGGGCCTGATCTAGTTCTAGTATCACCTACTAAGATATCAGCTTTCATATATGTACCAGTTGTTAAAATAACTGCTTTAGATTCTATTTTTTCTCCGGTAGAAAGTACTATTCCTTTTACTGCACTATCTTCAATTATTAGGTCTTCTACCATTTCTTCAACTATTGTTATATTTTTATCTTCTTTTAATATTCTTTGCATTTCTTTAGGATAAGCAACTTTATCTCCTTGTGATCTAAGTGATCTAACAGCTGGTCCTTTTGCAAAGTTAAGCATTTTCATTTGAAGTAAAGTTCTGTCTGCGACTTTACCCATCATTCCACCTAATGCATCAATTTCTCTAACAACAATACCTTTAGCAGATCCACCAATATGTGGATTACATGGCATCATTGCTATTTTATCAATAGCACCAGTAACTAAAATTGTTTTAAATCCCATTTTAGCAGCAGCAAGTGTAGCTTCCACACCAGCATGACCACCACCAACAACGATAATATCGCATTTCATGAACTTCACCTCTTTTCTTAAAATAAGCAAGTGTATTATATTACAAATTTTAATATTTGTAAAATATATATGATATAATCATATATAGGAGTGATTTTATGAAGGATATAATTATTATTACTGGAGGTACATCTGGTCTAGGACTAGAATTAGTAAAAGAAAGTTTAAATAAAGGTTATTTTGTTTGCAATTTAGCTAGAAATAAAGAGAAAATGGCTGAATTAGATGAGGAATTTACCGAAAATTATAAAGGATTTGTCGGAGATATTAGTGATGAATCTTTTGTAAATACCTCAATTAGAGAAATAAGCAAATTAGGAAATATATCTGTATTAATAAATTGTGCAGAAAAAGGTGTTTTCAAGAGAGCTACTGAATATAATTCTGAGGATATAGATATTTCTTTAACAGGATTAAAAGGTATGATCTTATGTACAACCGCAGTTTTAAATGTTAAGTACGAAAATTTAAAAATAGTTAATATAATGTCTTCTGCTGCTTTAAAAGGAAACAAGACTGAAACAGTATATTGTGCTGCAAAATGGGGAGAAAGAGGATATACTGAAGCTTTAAAAACTGAATATAAAGGAACAAGTATTAAAATTGTTGGTGTATATCCAGGTGGTATGAACTCAAACTTCTGGAATAACAGTAGAGACTACGTATCAGAAGAAAAAGCTAATACTTTTATGAATTCTAAAGATGTAGCTAAAGTAATTATGGATAATATTAGCTATGATAACTTAAATGTTTCTGATATTATGATTGAAAGAAAATAAAAAGAACTTACAATGTAAGTTCTTTTTTTTATAAAAGCACAAAAAAAGGAACTGACCCCCAAGGACTACAATTGTCCAAAGATGTCAATTCCATTGATACCAATATATCACAAAATGAAGAAAATGTCACTGAAATATTAATCTAATATTGTTTTTATATCTTTTTCTTTATAAATAATATTATACAAATTATCTATTATTTTAGCTTCTATATTATATTTTTTAGCTAAATTATATCCTGATTTTAAACTATCTAATCCTTCAATAGTCATACCTATTTCATATCTTACTTCTTCGATAGATTTACCACTTGCAAGAAGTAGACCTGCTCTTTTATTTCTCGAATCCATTGAAAGAGATGTAGTTAATAAATCTCCAAGTCCTGCTAAACCATATATTGTTTCGGTTTTAGCGCCCATTTTAACTGATATTTCGTTTATTTCTCTTAAACCTTCAGTTATAAAATATGAAAGTGTATTTGATTCATAGCCTAAACCTTCAACTATACCTGATCCTAAAGAGATAATGTTCTTTAAAGTAGCACCTAGTTGCATTCCTATAGGATCATCTGTATAAGTTAGATGAAAATTATCTGTTTCAAATACTTCTTTTAAATCTTTATTACCAGAATACATTACAAATGTAGGTATATTTCTTGATAGTTGTTCTGCATGTGATGGCCCTGAAATTACACTCGTATTTTTACCTAATTCTTCAAAGATTACTTCAGAAAGTAACTTTTCATCTTCCATTCCTTTAGATAAAAGTACTATTTCTTGGTCAGTTACAAAATCCTTAATATTTTTGCATGTTTCTCTTACAACTCTTGATGGTGTTACAATCACTATTATTTGTGTATTTTCTATTACTTTTTGATAATCTGTTGATGCAATTACACTATTATCTAGTACTAAGTCTTTTATAAACATACATTTATGTTCATTATTAATTAAGTCTGCCTCTTCTTGTAGATAAGACCATATTTTTACATTATTCTTTTTACTTAATATTTTTGCAAGTGCACAACCAAAACTCCCACTACCTATAATTGCTATATTCATATACCCTACTTTCCTAGACAGAAGTTTTTAAATAATCTATCTATTAATTCATTATCATATTTTTGACCTGTTATTTCTCCTAATAGATCTAATATATTTCTTATATCTATTTCAAGCATATCTATCGGAAGATCATTATCTAAAGATGTTATTAATTCTTTAGATATCTTCTTAGCTTGTTTTAATAGATTAATTGTTCTTATATTAGATAAATAAGTCATATCTCCATTATTTATTTTATCTAATTCAAATAAATCATTTATTTTCTTTAATAATGGGTCAACATCTTCATTAGCACTAATTTTTACTGAATCTTCAAATTCTTTATCAATCTTAGTATCTAAATCCATCTTATTAATAACTATTATTCTCTTTTTATTCTTAGTCTTTTCTAATAATTCTTCATCTTCTTTTGTAAATTTTTCATTATTATTAAATACTAACAATACTAAATCTGCTTGATCTATTAAGGATAAAGATTTATCTACCCCAATTTTTTCTACTTTATTATCAGTTTCTCTTATACCTGCAGTATCTAAGAAGTTAATTAATATTCCATTTAGTCTAATAGAACCCTCTACTACATCTCGTGTAGTTCCTGGAATATCAGTTACTATAGCTTTATCTTCATTTAGTAATTTATTTAATATACTTGATTTTCCTACATTTGGTCTACCTATAATAACTGTATCTATACCTTCTTTTATTAATTTACCACTTTCTGAGTCTTTTAGAAGTTCATCAATTGAGGTATTTAGTTTTTCAGAGAAATCTCTTACTTTATCAATAGTCATTACTTCTATATCTTCATACTCTGGATAATCTATATTTACTTCAATATTAGATATTAAATCTAACCCTAAGTCTCTAATAGCATTGATTTTCTTAGATAATTTACCATCTACTCCGTTAATGGCCATTCTTCTAGCAGTATCTGTTTTAGCTTCAATTAAATCCATTACTGATTCTGCTTCTAGAAGATCTATTCTTCCGTTTAAAAATGCTCTCTTAGTAAATTCACCTGGTTCTGCTTGTGTACAACCGTTTTCTAATAATAATTCTACTATTTTATTAGTAACTGCTATTCCACCATGTGAATTAATCTCTACTATATCTTCTTTTGTATATGTTTTAGGGGCTAAAAATACTGATACTAATACTTCATCTATTACTTTACCTTCATTAATTATATGTCCATAATTAATTGTATTTGCTTTAAATTCATGTAAATCTTTATCAAATATTTTATTAACAATATCTAATGCATCTTTACCAGATACTCTTATTATTGAAATAGCTCCTACTCCAAGAGCAGTAGAAATAGCAACAATTGTATTGTCCATATATACCTCCTATTCTTTATTTATTAGTGTTTTATTCTCTTTTTTTGTTTTTGGCACGAATATCTTTTTTTCCACCAAAGAATCCATTATTCTATTATATTCTTTCTTTAAGTCATTTAAATAAGGATAGTCTCTATCTTCTTCATAAAATGCTGTAAAAACACGTTCATAAGTTTTGTCATATACTGTTACATCTCTTGTCTCATCAAAATCAAATGGATAGAAGGCATCTATTTCTATTTGTACTTCTACTCCATCTGATGATATATCATGTGAAAAGTAGTATGTTCCGTGTTTATGTTCTTCAGTTGATTCTTTCTTTTTAAAGCCAGCTCTTTCAAAAATTACTGATGAAAGACCTTCCCCTCTTAATTCATAACTTTTTACAATTTCTGGCATAAACCCTCCGATAGAACGTATTATAACAAATTTTTATAGAAAAAAAAAGAGTCATACGACTCTTACTCTACAGGTTTAATTACTATTCTTCTATTTGGTTCTTCCCCTTCACTATCTGAAGTAATCCCTTTGAAATTAGATAATGCATTATGTACTAATCTTCTTTCATAAGAATTCATAGAATCCATAGCAATTGGTTCTTTTGTTCTTAAAACTTCTTTTGCTAATTTCTTAGCTAATCTTTCTATATTATGTTCTTGTTTAATTTTATAGTTTTCTACATCTAGTATAATATTTACAAATATACCTATTTGATTAGATACTGATGATCTTATTATATTTTGTAATGATGATAAAGTTCTTCCATTTCTACCTATTAATATAGAATTGTCTGATGAATGAAGAGTTAATTTAATAAAATTCTCTTTTCTTTGAGATTCAATAATAACGTCTTTTATTCCCATTCCTTCAACTATATCTTTTAATAGTTTTTTAGAATATTCTAAAACATCACTTTTTAATACTACATTTAATGTATATTTCTTTTTTCTTAATAAACCTACTGTTTCTTCTTTTACTTCTGTTAACATTTCATCTTCTTTAACATTTAATTCTTTTAAAGCTTGTAATGTTAATTCTTCTAAATTTTTTCCTTCATATGTATATATCTTCATAGTGCTACTCCTTACTCTTTTGCCTTTTTATTCTTTTTGATTTGCATTGCTATTAAGTTTTGAACTATTGTGAATACAGTAGATGCTATCCAATATAATGATAATGCTACTGAGAAATTAATAGACATAACTGCTATCATTATAATCATCATATTAGACATTACATTAGGATTAATATCTCCTTTTTGAGGAGTTGGTGCTGTTTTATTAAGTTTTTGTGATAAGAATGTAGTTATTATTATTAATACCGGAATAATTATATATATGAAACTTCCACCAGTTATTGCTTTTAATGGAGTTGTTCCAAGTATTAATCCAAATGATTTACCTTCAAATATTACTGGTACTCTATTAATTGCTTCATAAAATGCCATTAATAAAGGTATTTGAATAAATGCAAACAAACAACTTGCAAATGGATTAATCTTATATTTCTTATATAATTGCATCATTTCCATTGATTTTTGTTGTTGAGATGCTTGATCATCCCTACCTTCATATTTTTTATTTAATCTGTCCATTTCAGGTTGCATTTCCTTCATATTTTCAGATTGCATAGCACTCTTTTGAGTAAATGGTGCAAGTAATAATCTAATTAATAAACCTATAGCTACAATTGTTAAACCATAGTTCTTGAATAATTTATTAGCATTTACTAATACCCATGCTAATGGTTTAACTAATAAGTTTTCCCATAATCCTTCATAATTACTATCATTTATTTCGAATTTTTCACATTTTGGTAACTTACTAATATCTATTTTTTTCTTATATTTATTATATTTTTTAATTAATCCTTCATCTGTTGGTTGGCATAATATATTTTCATATAATGTAATTTTTACATCGTTTGTTTCATAATATACTGCCTTTTTAGTTTTATTATCTTTTAAAACTGTAGTACATCCAGTTAATGCTAAAACTAAGAATAATATAATTAGTACTTTAAATTTATTTTTCTTCATTTTGTTCTCCCTCTAGTTTACATAATATTTCTAATAAATATTTTTTCTTTTCTTCATACGTGATATTTGAAATTTCTTTCCTTAATATTATAACATAGTCTATATCACTTTTGAAGACTAAATTGCTCTTATCTATTATATCTTTGATCTGTCTTTTGTTTTTATTTCTGATAACAGCATTTCCTAATTTTTTAGAGACACATATACAAAATCTAGGGTATTTAGTTTTATTATATATATAATAAAGAAAGAAAAATCTATTTTTTAATAATTTACCATTTTGTATAGCATTATTTATTTCTTCTTGTTTCTTTATAATATTTAATTTTTTCATAGGCCTCCTATAATACAAAAAAAACCACTAAAAATAAGTGGATAATTATTTAGATAAAGTTTTGCGACCTTTTTTTCTTCTACTATTTAATACTTTGCCTTTAATTCTAGAAAAAAATCCATGTTTTTTCTTCATATTTCTATTGTTAGGTTGAAAAGTTCTTTTCATTTATAAACACCTCCAAGTCCATAAAACATAATAGATTATAACATGTTTTTGTGGAAAGTCAAACAATTTAAAACAAAAATTTAAATTATTAACACTTTTTGTGGAAAATTATTATATTTTCCTTTATAATAGAAACTAAAATTTAATTATCAACAGATTCCACACTAGTGTTGATAACTATTAAATGTGGATAATAGGTTGTTAATAAATGAAATTTGTGGAAAATGTGGAAAAATAGGTTTTAATATTTATTTATATAATAATTAATGTTAACAATTGTGTGGATAACTTTTGTGGATAAAAAAAATGCCTGTTTTTTATTGAAATATAAGGAAAAAAGGGTATAATTAGTTATGAAAGTACCTGGGGGAAGGTGAGACAAATGGAGAATAAGGATCTTATTTGGGAAAAATTTCTTAGTATTATAAAAAAAAGAGTTTCATCTATTGGGTATGAGACTTGGTTTAAAGAGACTAAATTACATTCTCTAGGGGAAGATGCAGTTATTGTAGTTTCCACAATTGCTCACAAAAAACACTTATCTGAAAGTTATGGAGATATAATAGGGGAAATATTAAATTCTATAACAGGTACTAACTTTAATTTAAAATTTGTTTTAGAGAATGAACTAGAAAAGGAAGAAAAGAAAGAAGTTGTTGAAAAACAAGAAGAATTAGGAGTTCCTTTTAATAGTTATAAAGATGCTAACTTAAATCCTGAATATAAATTTGAAAACTTTATAGTAGGGGAGAGTAATAAGTTCGCACAAGCTACTGCTTTGGCTGTTGCTGAAAATCCAGGTAAAATGTATAATCCTTTATTTATATATGGTAATTCTGGATTAGGTAAAACCCATTTAATGCATGCAATAGGTAATTATATTGTGGATAATTCAAATAAAAAAGTATTGTATGTATCATCTGATACCTTTATAAATGACTGGATAGGTATAAATAGAACAACAAATGGTAATAACTTTGATAAAAAAGAATATTTTAATAATAAATATAGGAATGTTGATGTATTAATAATTGATGATATACAATTCTTAGGAAATGCTCCTAAATCACAAGAAGCTTTTTTCCACACATTTAATACATTATTTGATAATAAGAAGCAAATTATAATATCTAGTGATAATTCTCCTGATGATTTAAAAAATCTAGAGGATAGATTAAGAACTAGATTTAACTGGGGATTAAAAGTAAATATTTTTCCACCAGATAATGAATTAAGAAAGAAAATATTAAAAAATAAAATAGCAAATATGAATTTTGCACAGCATATATCTGATGAAGTTATTGATTATATAGCAAATACATGCCAATCTGATGTTAGAAATCTAGAAGGAGCTTTAACAAGAGTTTGTGCTTATGCTACTATATTCTTCCAAGAAGAAATAACTTTAGATATAGCAATTGAAGCTTTAAAAGGAAAATTTGTTAGTAATACTAATTCTTATGGTAATGGATCAAATAGTTATGATATAAATAGAATTCAAAAATGTGTTGCTAATTACTATAATGTTACTGTGGAAGATTTAAAATCAAAGAAAAGAGTAGCAAGTATAGCTTTTCCTAGACATATTGCCATATATTTATCAAGACAATTAACAGATGAATCTTTCCCAAGAATTGGTATGGAATTTGGAGGAAGAGATCATTCTACAGTAATGAGTTCTTGTGATAGAATAGCAGAGGAATTAAAATCAAATAAACAATTAGAAAAAATTATTGAAGAAATAAAAAAAAGATTGGAATAATGTGGAAACAGTTAAAAGTTTTAAACATAAATAAACATGAAAATTTGTTATAAATAAAAGAAAAAAATAAGTTTTAAACATTTTCCACATCAATAATAATATAAATAATTAATAAAAAAATAAAAATAAGGCATTTCAAGATGGAGGTAAGGAATATGAAATTCAGTATTAAAAAAGAAATATTATTAGAAAATTTAAATAAGGTATCACATGCAGTATCTACTAAAAATGTTATACCAGTACTTGCAGGTATTAAATTTGATTTAACTAAGAAAGGATTAACATTACTTGCTAGTGATAATGATATAGATATTAAAGTATTTATAGACAAGAAATATATAGATAATATAGAAGAAGAAGGATCTATAGTTATACAAGGTAAATTCTTACTTGATATAATTAGAAAGATTCAAGATGGTATTATTAATATAGAAGTAATCGATGGATTAAAATTAATGTTATATAATGATAATTCTAAATTTAATTTAAATGGAATTGATTCAGATGAATTTCCTAATATAAATATAGAAAAGAGCAGTAATCCTATAACATTAGATAAGAAGATAATAAAAACAATGGTTAATCAAACTATATATGCTACTAGTAATCAAGAAAGTAGACCAATACTTACAGGTATTAATTTTAAAATTGAAAAAGATATACTTGAATGTATAGCTACAGATTCTTATAGATTAGCTAAAAAAAGAATTAAATTAGATAATCCTGTTGATAATCCAATTAATATAGTTATACCAGGAAGAAATATAGGAGAACTTGTTAAAATAATTGATGATGAAGAAGAAAATATAAATATTCATATATTTACTAATAAGATATTATTTGAATTTGATAATATTTTATATCAATCAAGATTATTAAATGATGTTTTCCCTAATATATCTAGATTAATTCCTAGTGAATTTAAATTAATAATAGATGCTAATCTAAATGATTTATTTAATGTTGTGGATAGAGCATCACTTCTTACTAGTGAAAAAGAAAAGAATGTTATAAAATTTGAAACAGAAGGTAATACATTAATAGTAACAAGTAATACTCCAGAAATAGGTAGAGTAGAGGAAAAACTAGCTATTAAAAAGAATAATGATGAAGAAATAAAAATAGCATTCTCTGCAAAACATATGATGGATGCATTAAGAACTATTGATAGTAAAAATGTTAGAATTCTATTAAATAGTGAAATTAGTCCAATAATTCTAAATACTGAAGATAATGATGATTTATTACAATTATTAATGCCTATTAAGACTTATTAATAATAAAAATTGCATAAAAAATGCAATTTTTTTATTTTTACGACAAATTTCGACAAATTTTTTAACTTTTTTGTGAAAAAATAGGGGAATATTATTTTTTTTCGGGAAAATAATATATAGAAATCAATATAGATAGGGGGAATAAAAATGATTTCTTATGAGATTAATCGTAATACTATGGCATTAATTCCAATTAGTGATGATCAAACTAAAATTATAGAAAGAGACAGAATATTTATAATCGAGGAAAATATTATGGAAATTATTAAAAATAGTTGTGAATATTTTGGTAGTTCTTATTTAGGAAGAAAAGAAGGAACTAAAAAATTAACTGGAATAACACATAAAAGTCCAATAATAATAGAGGAAAGTAATAATATGATTTATTTTCCTACAGAATCACCAAGACTAAATAGTTGTTCTTGGATTAATTTTAATAAAATAAAGAACTATTTTAATAATAATGGAAAAGCTACTATTGTCTTTGATAATAATAGAATACTAGATTTAAATATATCTTATGGTGTATTAGACAATCAATTTTTAAGATCATCAAAATTAGAATCAATATTACGAAAGAGATTAAATACTACAGAATAGTAGTATTTTTTTATTAAATTTAAAAATTAGGTACAAAAACGCCCTTATTTGTGTTATAATAGTATTGTATGTGTAGGAGCATTAATTAAGGTGGTATGGTAAATATGAGGGGTAAAAAATAGGTTTAAAATGATTTTAACAAAATTACAATTAAAAAATTTTAGAAATTATGATAACTTAGATTTAAATTTTAATAAAAAAATAAACATATTTATTGGAAACAATGCTCAAGGTAAAACTAATATATTAGAAAGTATATATGTTTTATCTTTAACTAAATCACATAGAACAAATAAAGATTTATATCTAATAAAACAAAATTCTTTATTTACAAAGATAATTGGAACTATTAATGATGAAGATAAAATTAATAAGTATGAAGTACTAATTAATGAAAATGGTAAAAGAGTTTCAATTAATGATAAACCTTTAAAAAAGGTTAGTGAATATTTATCTAAAATCAATGCAATAATGTTTTGTCCAGATGATCTAGAAATTATAAAAGGATCACCACAAGAAAGAAGATCTTTTTTTAATATAAGTATTAGTGGATTTAATAATAATTATGTTAGATATTTAAATGAATATAATAAAATATTAAAAACAAGAAATGAATACTTAAAAAACTATGAAATAGTTAATAAAGATTATTTAGATGTCTTAACGAATAAACTAATTGATTTAAATATCTATATATATAATGAAAGAAAAAAATATGTTGAAACAATAAACAAATATTTAAAGGATATATATAAAGATATTACAGGTAAAGAAAATATTATATTAAAGTATGATTCATTTATGGATAATGATGATAGAAATGAATTAGAAGATAAGTTTAATATGGTATATAACAATGAATTATTTCAAAAAGTTACATTACTTGGTATTCATAAAGATGATTTTTCTATATTTATAGATGATGTAAAAATAAATAATTATGGATCCCAAGGACAACATAGAATAGCAATATTATGTTTAAAACTAGCTGAAATAAAGATTTATGAAGAAGAATATAATAAGAAACCTATATTATTATTAGATGATATATTTAGTGAATTGGATAGTACTAAAAAGACTAATATAATTAAGTTTATTAAAAATGATTTACAAGTGTTTATAACATCTACTGATTTAAATAATATTGATAAAAAAATAATTAAAGAAGCAGATATTTATAAAATAGATAACGGAAAGGTAGTAGAAGGTGAATAATATGGCAGGAAGTTATGAAGCAAGTGATATTCAAGTATTAGAAGGATTAGAAGCTGTAAGAAAAAGACCTGGTATGTATATTGGTACTACAGATGTAAAAGGATTACATCATTTAGTATGGGAAATTGTTGATAATGCAATAGATGAAGCGTTAGCAGGATTCTGTAATCATATAGAAATTACGATACATAAAGATAATTCAATTACTGTAGTAGATAACGGTAGAGGTATTCCAGTAGCAATACATCCAAAAACAGGAATTTCCACAGTAGAAACAGTTTATACTGTATTACATGCAGGTGGTAAATTTGGTGGAGGAGGATATAAAGTATCTGGAGGATTACATGGTGTTGGTGCATCGGTAGTTAATGCTTTATCATCTTGGGTAGAAGTACAAGTTAAAAGAGAAGGTAAAGTATATGAATGTAAGTTTGAAAACGGTGGAAAAACTACTAAAAAACTTACTGAAGTAGGTACTTGTGATAAAGATGTATCTGGAACAACAGTAACATTTAAACCAGACCCAGAAATATTTGATACAGATATTTATGATTATAATACTTTAAAAGTAAGAACAAGAGAATTAGCGTTCTTAAATAAAGATTTAAGATTAACTCTAACAGATGAAAGAGTAGAACCACAATTACAAGAAAGTTTCTTATATGAAGGTGGAATAAGTGAATATGTTAAATATTTAAACAAAGGAAAGACACCAATTCATGAAGAAATAATTCATTTATCTGGTGAAGAAGATGGAGTATTCTTAGAAGTAGCAATGCAATATAATTCTGGATATTCAGACAGTATATATTCATTTGTTAATAATATTAATACTCATGATGGCGGTACTCATGAAGAAGGAGTTAGAAGAGCTCTTACAAGAATTATTAATAACTATGCGAGAAAACAAAATATATTAAAAGAAAAAGATGAATCTTTAACTGGAGATGATGTTAAAGAAGGTTTAACAATGATAGTTTCTTGTAAACATCCAAATCCACAGTTTGAAGGACAAACTAAAGGAAGATTAGGTAATTCTGAAGTAAGAAAGATAGCAGATTCAGTATTTGCAGAAGGATTTGAAAGATTCTTATTAGAAAATCCAGATGAAGCAAGAATTATTGTGGATAAAACAATGACTGCTGCAAGAGCTAGAGTAGCTGCTAAAAGAGCAAGAGAATTAACTAGAAGAAAAAGTGACTTAGACCCTATAAACTTCGGTGGAAAACTAGTTGATTGTAAGGATAAAGATCCTGCAGTATGTGAAATATTCTTAGTCGAGGGAGATTCTGCCGGAGGATCTGCTATTAAAGGTAGAGATTCAATGACACAAGCTATCCTTCCACTTAGAGGTAAGATATTAAATGTTGAAAAAGCTAGATTAGATAAAGCTTTATCTAATGAAGAAATAAGAACAATTATTACTGCATTTGGTACTGGAATAGGTGATGAATTTGATTTATCTAAACTTAGATATCATAAAATAATAATCATGACCGATGCCGATGTTGATGGATCACACATAAGAGTTTTACTATTAACATTGTTCTATAGATTCTTTAGACCAATAGTTGAAGCAGGACATGTATATGCTGCTCAACCACCACTTTTCTGTATTAAACATGGTAAAACTATTAAATATGTTTTAAATGAAGCAGAAAGAGATAGTTATATAGCATCTCTAAACGATAATACTAAATACGATGTAGCTCGTATGAAAGGTTTAGGAGAAATGGATGCTGAAGAATTAAATGAAACAACAATGGATATTAATAAGAGAATCTTAAGAAAAATAACAGTAGAAGATTTAGCAGAAGCAGATGCAGCATTCTCAAGATTAATGGGTGAGGATGTAGGTCCAAGAAGAGAATTTATTGAAGAAAATGCTGTATATGTAGAAAACTTAGATATATAGGAGGTAAAGTATGGATCACAGTAGAGATAGATTAGAAGAAAACAATATAGTAAAAGAAATAGAAACATCCTTTCTAGAATACTCAATGTCTGTTATAGTATCTAGAGCTTTACCAGACTTAAGAGATGGTTTAAAACCAGTTCATAGAAGAATTTTATGGTCAATGTATGAATCTGGATACACTCCAGATAAACCTCATAAGAAATCGGCAAGAATTGTCGGTGATGTTATGGGTAAATACCATCCACATGGAGATTCTTCGATATATGAAGCTATGGTACACATGGCACAAGATTTTAGTTATAGAAATTGCTTAGTTGATGGACATGGTAACTTTGGTAATATTGAAGGTTATGGTGCAGCAGCAATGCGTTATACAGAAGCAAGATTATCAAAGATTTCGTTAGAATTACTAAGAGATATACAAAAAGAAACGGTAGATATGGTTCCTAACTTTGATGAATCAGAGAAAGAACCTGCTGTATTACCATCAAGATTCCCTAATATATTAGTAAATGGAACTATGGGTATAGCTGTTGGTATGGCTACTAATATTCCACCACACAACTTAGGAGAAATAATTGATGGATGCGTTGCATATATAGATAATCCTAATATAGATGTTTTAGGTTTAATGCAATATATTAAAGGACCAGACTTCCCAACGGGAGGTATAATCCTTGGTAATAGTGGTATTAAAAAAGCTTATGAAACAGGAAGAGGCACTGTTACTATAAGAAGTAAAGCAACTATTGAAGAACATGATGGAAAGCATCAAATAATTATTGATGAAGTACCATATGGTGTTAATACATCTACATTAAAGAATAAAGTTGCAGAACTTGTTCATAATAAAGTAATTGATGGTATATCTGATTATCATACAGATTTAAAAGATGGTGTTAAGATTACTATTACACTTAAAAAAGATGCAAATGCTCAAGTAGTATTAAATAATTTATATAAACATACAGATTTTCAAACAAATTTTGGTATTATATTCTTAATGCTAGATAAAGGTGTTCCAAAAACACTAGGTTTAAAAGATATAATTGCTAAATATATTGATTATCAAAAAGAAATTATCATTAGAAGAACTAGATTTGATCTTAAAAAAGCACAAGATAGAGTACATATTTTAGAAGGATTAAAGATAGCTCTAGATCATATTGATGAAGTAATTAAGTTAATCAGAGGTTCTAAAACAGATGATATAGCAAGAGAAGGATTAATGAATAAGTTTGGCTTAACAGAAATCCAAGCAAATGCTATTCTAGAAATGAAATTAAGAAGATTAACTGGATTAGAAAGAGAAAAAATTGAAGAAGAATTAGCAGAATTATTAAAGAAAATTGAAGAATACAACGCAATTCTTGCTAGTGAAGAAAAAGTTCTTGGAATAATTAAAGAAGAATTATTAGATATCAAGAATAGATATTCTGATGATAGAAGAACTAAGATTGATATGACTGCTATCGATTATATTGAAGATGAATCTTTAATACCGGTAGAAGATATAATAATTAACTTAACTAATAAAGGTTATATTAAGAGATTACCAATTGATACTTACAAAGTACAAAATAAAGGTGGAGTAGGCGTTAAAGGTATGCAAACTCAAGAAGAAGACTTTGTTACTAAGATGGTTACATTAAAGACTCATGATCATGTATTATTCTTTACTAATAAAGGAAAAGTATATAGAATTAAGGGTTACGAAGTACCAGAATTTAGTAGACAAGCCAAAGGATTACCAATAATCAACTTACTTCCAATAGAAAAAGATGAATTTGTAAAAGCAATTCTTCCAGTAAGAGTAGATGATAAGATAGGTGAAAAACTAGTAACTTTCGTAACTAAGAAAGGTATAGTAAAGAGAACTGATATAGCAGAATTTGAAAGCATTAGAGCAAACGGGAAGATTGCTATAACACTAAAAGAAAATGATGAATTATTATCAGTATTCTTAACAGATGGAAACCAACAAATCTTAATCGGAGCTTCAAATGGTAGAATGGTTAAATTCAATGAGGATGAAATAAGATTACTAGGTAGAACTGCAAGTGGTGTTAAAGGTATAGATATACCAGAAGATGTTGATTGCGTAAGTGCTGATGTTATTACCGAAGATGATGAAATACTTATAATTACAGAAAACGGTTATGGCAAGAGAACAAATGTTCGCGAATATAGATTAACTCATAGAGGCAGTAAAGGCGTTAAAGGATTAAATGTAACAGAAAAGAATGGTTCATTAATCTCAATAAGTAAGGTGGAAGATGATTCTGACTTAATTATAATTACTAACTCAGGTATAGTTATAAGAATTCCATTAGATCAAGTATCTAAGATGAGTAGAGTAACTCAAGGTGTTAGATTAATAACATTAAAAGATGGTCAAAAAGTAGCAACTGTTTCTATTTCTAAAAAGGAAGAAGAATCAGAATCTACTGAAGAACAATCAGTAGAAACACCAACTGAAGAATAATATTGAACAATGTTTCACGTGAAACATTGTTTTTTATTGATTATAAAATATTAGAATGGTAGAATATAACTACGTTTAAGGAGGTTTGTTATGAGTGCAATAAATGAAATACATATAAAAGGCGAGGTATATAGTGATAAAACATATATGCAAATTGAAGAAATTAACCATACAGGAACTTATTTATTTCAAATAGGGGATGAGTTTCGTCAACATCGCTTTTATTATTTAAACAATACTTTTATTCATGGGGACGTAGATTTTTTAGGAATGTCGCATGACGGCCCTATATACTGGGAGATTATGCCAGATTCATTTATTGCAGTATACAACGAGCTTGTTGAGGATAGTAAAGATGACAAAGAATACATTGGTAGAATTTCACCAAATGTAGATAAAGCTATAAGAGAGCATGAAGAATTCTTAGAAGAAGAACTTTCTACAGCATTAAGAGAAAACCTTGAATTAAAAAGAGTACCAAAAAACAAACAAATGGAATTTGGAATAGAATTGTTAGATACTGCACCTACAATGGACGCAAAGGAAGAGAAAATAGAAGAATTACACTTTGAAAATAAAATACTAAGATTATTAGGAGAGAAATTTACTTTAGAACACACACCAGAAGATGAAAGACTAGCAATTATAGATGAAACATTGAAAAAATCATCTTCAAAAGACGCAAAAGAAATAATGATCATTAGATTAATGCGCCAAAACAGAAGCTTAAGAATCAAAAATGATCAAAACAATGAATAAAAATATTTCCCGGGAAATATTTTTTGATATATGTTTCACGTGAAACATTATTATAAATTGACTTTTTATTTAAAATAAAGTATATTAATTATGCACAACGGAGAACTTGGAATCAGGTCAGGATAGAAATATAGCAGCCTTAACATTTAATTTCCGTGTGTGCATTTTTTTTGGAGTAAAATATGAACGAAAGATTAATTATAGATGAATTAAATAAACTTACGGATAAAGCTATTAGAAAAAATGAGGTTCCGGTAGCGTGTATTATAGTTAAAGATGATAAAATAATAGCAAAAGCTTATAATAGAACAGTAAAAACTAATAATATATTAGATCATGCAGAAATAATCGCAATAAAAAAAGCTTCAAAAAAAATACATAATTGGAGATTAAATGATTGCAAATTATATGTATCATTAGAACCTTGTGATATGTGCAAGGAAGTAATAAAGAAATCTAGAATATCCGAAGTTATATATTATTCAAAGCAAAATAATAATAAAACAGAAAAAAATATAGAATATAAATATATAGAAAATAAAGAAATATCAGATAAACTAACAACATTTTTTAAAAATATAAGATAATCCACCAATGTTTCACGTGAAACATTGGTTATTTTTTGCTCTAAATTTATCAAAAATATTTCCCGGGAAATATTTTTTATATATGTGAATATTTATTAATAAATAAAATATAAAAAAAGATAGATTTTTATTAGTTATTTTGTTAATCTATATAGTTAAATATGTTATAATTATTAAGGAAAGGAAAGATAAATATGATATATCAAGCTTTATACAGAAAATATAGACCAAAAACATTTGATGATGTTTGTGGGCAAGAAATAGTAACAACAACTTTAAAGAATGCAATTAAGTATAATAAATTAACACACGCATATCTATTTATTGGACCTAGAGGGACTGGTAAAACAAGTATTGCTAAGATATTTGCTAAAACAATAAACTGTGAGAATCCTAAAGATGGAGTATCATGCGAGGAATGCGATATTTGTAAATTAAGTAATAACAATGAGAACGTTGATATTATTGAGATGGATGCTGCATCAAATAACGGCGTGGATGAAGTAAGAGAAATTAAAAACCATGTAACATTCATGCCAACATTCTCAAAATATAAAATATATATTATCGATGAAGTACATATGTTGTCTCCAGGAGCTTTCAATGCATTATTAAAAACATTAGAGGAACCTCCTAAACATGTAATATTCATTTTAGCAACAACTGAACCACAAAAAGTACCATTAACAATTATATCTAGATGTCAATGCTTTGAATTTAAATCAATACCAAATAACTTAATTGAGGAAAGAGTAAGATATATTTGCAAACAAGAGAAGATAAAAATATCTGATGAAGCAGTTAAACAAATTGGTGAAGATTCAAATGGAGGTTTAAGAGATGCAATAGGATTATTAGATCAATTAAACTCTTATACCAATGGAAATATTAATTTAGAAGATATACTTAAGATAAACGGTAGAGTAAATCAAGACTCATTCAAGAAACTATTTGATTGCATGATAAATAATAACTTGGAAGAAGTTTTTAATATCAGTGATCAATATGACTCTGACGGAAAAGATTATGTGTTGATTTGTGAAGATATAATTAAATATCTAAAGAATTCACTTATAGAATATCAAAAAAATAATGAGAATGAATTGGTTGGAGAAATAGGCAAAGATAATGTGACTAAGATTATTTTTGAAATAACTGATTATATTGGACATATGCGCAATCTAAAAGAAAAGAAGATATTCTTCGATTTATTATTAATTAAGATTAGCAGTATTATGGAAACAAATGTTCGTATAACTGCTAGCAGCGAACCTGAAATTGTCATAGAAAAGAAAGAAGAAGTAAAAGAAGAAACAAAGGTAGAGAAAACAAAAGAAGAAAAAGCAGAAGAAACACCTATACCTGATGAAAAATATATTAAATATGATGAACTAATGAAGATAAGAATAAATAATATCTTATCTCAAGCAGATAAAGCATCATTAAAAAACTATCTAGAATTCATTAACAATCTAGAGGGTGACTTAGATAATCTGGAAGAAAGACAAATTTATAACTTATTATTAGATTGTGAGATAGTTGCAGGATCTAGTGATGGTATAGTAATTACAACAGATTCTAGAGTTTTATTAGAGGAATTATATGATAATTTATTTAATATAGAAAATCTTATTAGTAATAAATTATCTACAACTATACATGCGTGTTTTGATCTTAACGATGATTGGGTTAAAACAAGAGAAGTATATGTTAAAAAGATAAAAAATAAAGAAAAAATAGAAATCTTAGATGAGTCAGAAGTATTAAATAGTATTACTGAGGCTAAGGATGTTAAGAAAAACGAATTTGAAGACTTATTAGAGATAGGAGAAATGTAATATGAATATGAATCAAATATTAAAGCAAGCTCAAGCTATGCAAAAAGATATGATGAAAGCTCAAGAAGAAGTAGCGAAAATGACTTTCACTGCTTCTAAAGACTTAGTAACTGTGGAAGTTAACGGTAATAGAAAAGTAACAAAAGTAACATTATCTGAAGATATAGATACAGATGATATTGAAATGTTAGAAGATATGATTATGATAGCTACTAACGATGCATTAGCACAAGCAGAAGCTGAAATGGAAAAAAGATTAGGAAAGTATTCTAAAGGAATGCCAGGGTTATTCTAATATGAAATATCCTAAAAGCTTTGAAGAACTATTAGAATGTTTTAAGACTCTTCCCGGTATAGGAGAAAAAAATGCAGAACGTTTATGTTTTGCAGTTTTGCAGTCTTCAGAAGAACAAGCTAAGAAGTTTTCAGATTCAATAATGAATGTTAAAACAAAAATAAGAAAGTGTAATATATGTAATAATTACACTGAAGAAAGTGATATATGTGAGATATGCAGTAGTGAAGGAAGAGATAAATCTACTATATGTGTAGTAGAAAGTGTTAAAGATCTTATTTTATTTGAAAAATCTAATGCATTTAAAGGTGTATATCATGTTCTAGAAGGATTAATATCACCACTTGAAGGCGTTAACCCTGAAGATATAAAGATCAATCAATTAATTAATAGAATTAAAAAAGAAGAAATAAAAGAAGTTATTTTAGCCTTAAATATGACTATGGAAGGTGAAACAACATCACTTTATATATTAAAGTTATTGGAAGGAACAGGAGTTTCAGTATCTAAGATAGCTGCTGGTATACCAGTTGCTGCAGATATGGAATATCTTGATTCACTTACTATTCAAAGAGCATTAGAAGGCAGAAATAAAATATCTGAATAGAGGATAATATGCTAGAGAAGTATTTAGAAAAGCAAGAAATAGTAACAAACTTGCTTTTAAATGAAAAAAAGAATAATAAAATAGTTCAAGCTTATCTGTTTGTTTCAAACGATAAGAGTTTTTTGATGCAATACTCTCTAGATTTTGCAAAAGAAATAATATGTGATGAATATGATGAAAAGGTATCAAATCAAATAGATGACAACATTTATCCTGAATTAAAAATAATAGAATCATCAAATGGTACTATAAAAAAAGAACAATTATTAGAATTACAAGAATCATTTTCAGTAAAACCGGTACTTGGTAATAAATTAGTATATATAATTGATGGAGCGGAAGATTTAAACTCTGCTGCAGCTAATACAATTTTAAAATTTTTAGAGGAACCAAGTGATGATATAGTTGCCATATTATTAACAGACAATTTACAAAAAGTTCTTTCCACAGTAAAATCTAGATGTCAAATTATTACATTTAATAATGACAAACGTAGTGACAATATAATTTTCGAAAATTATAAGAAGATTTATAATGAAGATGAATATAACGAAGAAACATTTAATTATTTAACTGCTAATATATTAGAAATAATTAAAAAGATAGATTTAAAAAAGATAAAAACATATATTTATTATAAAACCGAAATATCTGATATATATAAAGATAAAAGAGATTATATATTCTTATTTGACTTTATTCTTTATTTTTATTATGATATGTTAAATTTTAAATTACATAGAGATTTAATGTATATGAATAAATATACTGATTATATTGAGGCTTTAGATCAAGAAAATACTTTTGGATCTATTACAAAGAAGCTTCAAGTAATAGAAAACACTAAGAATAACTTAGAAACTAATATGAATTTAAAATTATTGATGGATGATTTCATTATAAAGATGAGTGAGGTGTAGTATGGGAACAATTAAAGTAGCTAAAATTACATTTTCAGAAGGTGGAAGAGAATATTATTTTGATTGTAATGATTTAAAACTTCATGATGGACTTAATGTGGTTGTAGAAACAGAAAGAGGATTACAATTTGGTAATATATCTGAAATAGTAGATGTTGATGAAAATAAGTATAAAAATCTAAAAGATGTTGTTAGAATTGCTTCTAAGAATGATTTTGAACAATATCAAAGAAATATAAAAGATTCTAAGAAAGCATTTGATAAATGTAAGGAATTAATTGAACAAGATAAATTAGATATGAAACTAATCGATGCTAATTACAATTTTGAAAGAACACATTTATTCTTTACTTATTTATCTAATGATAGAGTTGATTTTAGAGAACTTGCTAAACAATTAGCAGCTATTTATAAAGTAAGAATTGAACTTAGACAAATTGGTCCAAGAGATAAAGCTAAAGAAATCGGTGGTATTGGACCATGTGGAAGACCATTATGTTGTTCTAAATTCTTATATTCATTTAATAATATAACTATTAATATGGCTAAAAACCAAAACTTATCTTTAAATCCAACTAAGATTAATGGAGCATGTAATAGACTTCTATGTTGTTTAGACTATGAAGATGAAACATATGTTGAAGAAAAGAAAAAATATCCTAAAATAGGTACTATTGTTAATAGAGATGGTAAGAAAGGAAAAGTTATATCTGTAGATATCTTTAGAAAATCTTATAGAGTAGAAACTGAAGATAAAGATGTAATTGAAATATTCTTAGATGAAAGTAATAAATGATTTATTAGGATATAATAAAAAAATAGTTCAAGATACAGATTATTTTAGATATTCCCTAGATTCAGTATTACTAGCAAATTTCTGCAATGTTAGAAAGAATACTAAAATGATAGATATATGCTCAGGAAATTGCCCTGTTCCTTTAATATTATCTGATAAAGTAAATAATATAATTGGAGTAGAAATACAAAAAGAAGCATATGATCTAGGACTTGAATCTATTAAACTAAATAATCTAGAAGATAAAATAGATCTATTAAATATAGATGCTAAAGAATTAACTAAAAAATATGATACAGATACATTTGATTTAATAACATGTAATCCACCATATTTTAAAAATAATGAAACATCTAAAAAGAATAGTAATGATATAAAAACAATTGCTAGACATGAAATAACTATTACACTAGAAGATATAATGAAATTATCTAGAAAACTACTTAAAAATAATGGATCACTAGTAATGGTTCATAGAGTAGAAAGACTAAGTGAAATAATAGAATTATCTAAGAAATATAACTTAGAAATAAAAAGAATACAATTTATTTATCCAAAAATTGATCATGAAGCAAATATGTTGTTGTTCGAGGCAGTTAAGAATGGTAAACCAGGTATTAAGATTATGCCTCCGGTAATAGTTCATGATGAGAAAGGTAATTATAAAGAAGAAATAAAAAAGATATTTAAGGAGTGATAATATGAGTCAAATTAGTTATGATGATACTCCAACACTATATTTAGTACCAACTCCTATAGGTAATCTAGGTGATATGACTTATAGAAGTATAGAAGTATTAAAAAATAGTGAAGTAATCTTCTCTGAAGATACTAGAGAAACAAAAAAACTATTAGACTATTATGGTATAGATAAAAAACTAATATCAAATCATAAATTTAATGAAGATACTGCATGGCAAAAGGTATTATCTTATTTAGATGAAGGTAAATCAGTAGCATTAGTATCAGATAGAGGCACACCATCTATATCAGATCCAGGATTTGTTAGTACTTATCAAATAATTAACAAAGGATATAATGTAGTATGTCTTCCAGGAGCTACTGCATGTATTCCTGCACTTGTTATGAGTGGGTTAAATCCTAATAAGTTTTTATTTTATGGATTCTTAAATAGTAAGAAATCTTCTAAGAAGAAAGAATTAGAAGAATTAAAAGAATATAAATATAGTATTATTCTATATGAATCTCCATTTAGAGTAATAGAAACTCTAGAATTAATTAAAGAAGTAATGGGAGATAGAAATATAAGTGTATCTAGAGAAATAAGTAAGAAACATGAAGAAGTTTATAGAGGTACAGTATCTTCCGTACTAGATGAAATTAATCCTAAAGGAGAATTTGTTATAGTAATAGAAGAGAATAAAGAAGTAAAAAACTATGATAAAGTTGACATAATATCACATATTAAAGAGTTAATTAGATCTGGTTTAACTGAAAAAGAAGCAATTAAAGAAGTAGCTAAACTTCATAAACTTCAAAAGCAAGAAGTATATAAAAAATATATGGAGGTGAAATAATGAGATTAATCGTAGGTCTTGGTAATCCAGGAAAAGAATATGAAAAAACAAGACATAATGTTGGTTTTAATATAATAGATAAATATCTAGAAAAGAATAACCTTAAATTAGAAAAAGAAAAATTTAATGGTAAATATGTTAAAACTAATATAAATAATGAGGAAGTAATATTCTTAGAACCTCAAACATATATGAATAATAGTGGTGAATCAGTAAGTGCTATTATGAAATTCTATAAAATTAAGGTAGAAGACATATTGGTAATACAAGATGATTTAGATATGGAAATTGGAAAGATTAAATTAAAAGAAAAATCTAGTTCCGGTGGACATAATGGTATTAAAAGTATTGAAGATCATCTTGGAACTGATAACTATAAAAGATTAAAAATAGGTATTTCAAATAATAAAGATATGGATACTAAAGATTATGTATTAGGTAAATTTTCTAAAGAAGATAGAGAAATACTTGATAATACTTATAAAACATGTTTAGATATCATAGATGATTATTTTGAAATGAATTTTGATCTATTAATGGGGAAATATAATAAGAGATGATTGTGTATGAAGAGGTTTAAGGAATTATTAAATGTAAAAGAAATTAATAATATTGCTTTAACAGGGCTAACTGATGAGTTAACCTCTTTTTGCGTTGATAATATATATAAATCTAACAATAGAGATATATTAATTTTAACTAATTCTTTATATGAAGCTAATATGTTATATTCAGCTTTATCTAATAAGAATGATAATACTTTATTATTCCCAATGGATGATTTCTTAACAACTGAAGCTTTAGCATGTTCTCCAGATTTATTATCGATTAGATTAAACACACTTAATGAATTATTAACTGATGAAAAACATATAGTAATTACTAACTTAATGGGATTACTTAGGTACTTACCCACAAAAGAAATGTGGAAAACAAATAATATAGTATTAAAATATGGTGATGAAATAGATAGAGATGAACTTGTTAATAAACTAATAACTATGGGATATAAAAACGAAGATATAGTTACATCTTCAGGAGAATTCTCATCAAGAGGATTTATATTAGACATATTCCCAATATCTAGTGATAGTGCTATAAGAATAGAATTCTGGGGAGATCAAATTGATTCTATTAGATATTTTAATGTAGATACTCAAAGATCTCTTGATGAAATAAAAGAAATAGAAATATCTCCATATTCAGAATTCATGAATGAAAAGAATATAGATATTGAACCAAAACAAAAATATCTACCATTATGTTTAGATAAAGTATCTTCAATATTTGATTATTTAGATAATCCTATTAGTATTATTAAAGATTATAATGATATAGAAAATTCATATACTATGTTAAAAGATGAGATATATGAATATGATAAAGCTTCAGAAGATCCTAATAAAACAAATTATATGTTTAATCTAGAAGATATTAAACTTAAAGATGAAATATTCCTTTTATCAGTAGATAATATAATAAATAAAAAGATAGATAAAACATATGATTTTAAATCAAAGAATGTTAATGAATTTAAAAATAACTATAATTTATTAAATGAATATATAACTACATCTCTATTAAATAAGAAAACTATTATTATTTCTTTAAATAGCGATGTAAAAATTAATAGTTTAAAGAAATATTTAAATCTAGAATTCCATTTAACTGATATAGATAATATTTATGATAATGAATTAAATGTTATTAAAATGGAACTAAATGAAGGATTTGAAATAAATGATTATATCTTCATTAGTGAAAAAGAATTATATGGTACTAAAGTAAATAAAGTTAATTATAAAAATAAATTTAAAGCAGGAACTAAAGTAAAACTAAATAATCTAGAAAAAGGCGATTATGTAGTCCATATTAATCATGGTATTGGTAGATATGAAGGTATTAAAACTATTAGTAATCATGGAAATATGAAAGATTACTTAGAAATAACTTATCAAAATGATGATAAACTATATATTCCTGTGGAAAAGATAGAACTAATATCTAAATATTCTTCTAAAGAAGGAATGATACCTAAAATAAATAGATTAGGTGGTACTGATTGGGCTAAAACTAAACTTAGAATTAAGAATAAAGTTAAAGATATTGCGGATAAATTAATAAGAATTCAAGCAGAAAGAGCTATGAAGAAGGGATTTGCTTTTAATAAAGATGATTCTCTTCAAAAAGATTTTGATTCTGAATTTGAATATGATTTAACTAAAGATCAATTTATTGCTATTGAAAAGATAAAATCTGCGATGGAATCAGAAGTACCAATGGATATGCTATTATGTGGAGACGTTGGTTACGGTAAGACAGAAGTAGCATTTAGAGCAATATTTAAAGCAATTGAATCTAAAAAACAAGTTGCATATCTATGTCCTACAACTATTTTATCTAATCAACAATATCAAAATGCAGTTAATAGATTTAAGAATTTTGGTATAGAAATTGCATTACTTAATAGATATACTACATATAAAGAAGAAAAAGAAATATTAGATAAATTAGTTAATGGTAAGATAGATTTAGTTATAGGAACTCATAAATTATTAAATCAAAAGATTAAATATAAAGATTTAGGATTACTTGTAATAGACGAAGAACAAAGATTTGGAGTAACTCATAAAGAAAGAATTAAAGAATACAAAGCTAATATAGATGTACTTACTTTAAGTGCAACACCAATTCCTAGAACACTTCAAATGTCATTAGTAGGTATCAGAGATTTAGCTTTAATAGAAACACCACCTCAATCTAGATATCCAGTACAAACTTATGTAGTTGAGGAATCACTTTCTATTATTAAAGATGCTATTTACAAAGAAATGTCTAGAAACGGACAAGTATTTATTCTATATAATAGAGTAGAAACTATCGAAGAAAAAAGAGATGAATTAAAGAAATTAATACCTAATGCAGATATAAGAATAGTACATGGTCAAATGAATAAAGAAGAAATTGAAGATACAATGAATTCATTTATTAATAATGAATTTGAAATATTATTATGTACTACTATTATAGAAACAGGTATTGATATTCCTAATGTTAATACATTAATTATTTATGATGCTGATAGATTTGGTTTATCACAGTTATATCAAATTAGAGGTAGAGTTGGTAGATCTAATAAAATAGCATATGCTTACCTTATGCATTCAAAACAAAAGATGCTTAATGATTCTGCAGTAAAAAGATTAAAAGCTATTAAAGAATTTACTGAACTTGGCTCAGGATTTAATATAGCTATGAGAGATTTATCTATAAGAGGGGCTGGAGATATACTTGGATCTGAACAAGCAGGATTCATTGATTCGGTTGGATATGATCTATATGTAAAAATTCTTAATGATGAAGTATCTAGACTTAAAGGTTTAGAAGTCGAAGAGGAAGTAATTGAGAATGAAAAACCATTAATTAATGTAACAACTCATATTGATAATAAATATACTGATAGTGATGCTCTTAAAATTGAAATTCATAAGCTAATTAATGAAATTTCATCAAAAGAAACACTAGAGAGAGTTAAACAAGAAATTGAGGATAGATTTGGTAAAATCAATGATGACATCGATGTATATATGCATAGTGAATTACTTGAGAAATTAGCTAAAAAATTAGAGGTAAATAATATAATTTCTAACAATTTATATGTAGAATTTATCCTTAATAAAGATATTATTGAATCATTAGATGTAACAGATTTATTTGTATATGCATCTAATCTATCTAATAAATTTAGATTCAATTATAAAAATGATAGATTATATATAAAACTATTATTAAGTGGTTTAGAAAAACACTACGTATATTATTTAGTAGAGTTATTTGAACATATTATAAAAATAAAAGAGTAGAAATACTCTTTTTTTGATATAATTATATTAGGGAGTATATTTATGAGAAAGTTTGAAAAAATAAGTAAAGAACAATATGAAAAAGATTTAAAAGAAGTGTGTAGTTATGAGGATATATCAATTCCTACAAGATCTACTAAGCATAGTGCAGGATATGATTTTAAAAGTCCAATTGAATTTACTTTAAATCCTGGAGAAAGTAAAAAAGTACCTACAGGAATTAAAGCTAGTATGAATGAAGATGAATTCTTAGCAATCTTAGTTAGAAGTTCTATGGGATTTAAATATAATATAAGACTATGCAACCAAGTAGGTATAGTAGATTCTGATTATTATAATAATCCAGATAATGAAGGACATATATTTATCAAGATTCAAAATGAAGGAAGCGAATCTATTACTATTAATAAAGGAGATAGATTTGCTCAAGGAATATTCATGAATTTCTTAATAACAGATGATGATATGGCTTTTGGCGATAGAACTGGTGGATTTGGCTCAACAGGAAAAGGAGAATAAAATTCTCTTTTTTTATGGTATAATTTAGGTGGTGATTCAAAATGATAGATACTCATTCACATGTTTATGAAGAAGAAATGCCTAATTATAAAGAAATAATCGAAGAATGCAAGAATAAAGATATTTCTATGATAATTAATGGTGTAGATAATAAATCTAATAAAGAAATAGTAGATTTAGCTAATGAATATGATAATGTATATCCCGCAATAGGATTAAATTATGATCAGATAGATTATTTTGATGATAAAGATTTAGAAGATCTAGAAGAATTGATTAAATCTAATAATGTAGTAGCTCTAGGAGAAATAGGGTTAGATTATTATTGGACTAAAGAAAATAGTGAAAAACAAGTATATTTCTTTAAAAAACAATTAGAATTAGCTAAGAAATATGATTTGCCAGTAATAGTTCATTCAAGAAAGGCATCACAAGAAGTATTTGATATTATTAAAGAATCAGGTGTTAGAAAGGGATCTATGCATTGCTATTCAGGAAGTGTAGAAATGGCAAAAGAATTTATTAAATTAGGTTTTAAAATTGGTATAGATGGACCAATTACATATAGTAATAATGTAAAAGGTATAGAATTAGTTAAAGAAATACCTTTAGAATATCTATTATTAGAAACAGATAGTCCTTATTTAGCACCAGAACCAAATAGAGGATTACAAAATAGTCCTTTAAATTTAATATATATCGCAGAAAAAATCGCTGAAATAAAAGGAATATCTGCTGATGAAGTAATAGAAAAAGCTACTAAGAATGCTAAGGAGTTATTTAATTTATGAATCAAGAATTAGTAAAAGATTTTAAATTTAAGAAAAAGTTTGGACAAAATTTCTTAAAAGATGAGAACATTTTAAGAAACATAGTGGAAAAATCTGATATAGATAAAGATACTTTAGTATTAGAAATAGGTGTAGGAGCAGCATATTTAACATATTACACTGCTAAAGCTGCTAAAAATGTAATTGGTTATGAAATAGATGAATCATTAAGGGATATAATTTGTGATCAATTAAAAGACTGTGATAATACTGAAATAGTATTCGAGGATTTCCTAGAAGCTAATGTTAAAGAAAAACTAAAGAAATATGACTATAAAAAGTTATATGTAGTAGCAAATTTGCCTTATTACATAACTACTCCAATTATTACTAAGATAATAAATGATAATCTAGGAGTAGATAAAATAGTTATAATGGTACAAAAAGAAGTTGGAGATAGATTTAATGCTAAACCTAACTCAAAAGAGTATAATTCATTAACTATATTCTTAAATTATTATTTTGATATTAAGAAGCTAATGGATGTATCTAGAAACTGCTTTGTACCAAAACCAAATGTAGATAGTGCAATAATAGAGTTTAAATCTAATAAAAAATATAGTGTTAAGGATGAAGAACTATTCTTTAAATTAGTAAAAGATTCCTTTAAATTTAAAAGAAAAAATCTAAGAAATAACCTAAAAGGATATGATTTAGAAAAGATAGAAAAGGCCTTAAATTCTATTAATAAAGACTTAACTGCAAGAGCAGAAAGTTTAGATATTAAAGACTTTATATATATAGTAAATTATTTAAAAGACAATTAATGTCTTTTTTTATTTTATAAATTTGACAATTATTATCTATTGTGCTAGAATAAGCAACATTCTTTTCAAAAAAAGAAGGGGGTTTTTATATGAGTAGTAATAATGGACCAAAAATTGATCTAAATACTGACTTTGTAAGTATTTCTCCAGAGGAAAGAGATAAGAAAGTAAAAGCAGACATATCAGACTATGAGTCTAAAGTTGCTTTTATGAAACAATTCAGTGCAAAAGAAACAGAATTAAAGGTAGCAATAAGCAAAAAGGATCAAGAAAAATTAAAAGAATTAATAGAGTATTTTAGAAACTTAAATGCATTATTAAAAAATGATTCTGCTGATTGTATACTTCAACAAATCGAGCAAACAAATATTGCTATAAGAGAATCTGGTATGACTGCACTAAAAAGAGCAGAGTTAGATTACTATCAAGCAAAATTAAGTTTATTAGAAGAAAGTGATAAAATAAGGGAGGCTGCAAATATGAATTTAAACTCATTATTTAATGGAGGAAATACTCCAAAAAAAGGATTTAAAAAATCAAGAAAAAGAGATTTAATAGTTTTAGGTGGTGCTATGGCTGGTGGAGCTACTATGATACTAGCAGCACTAGGTCTTAATTCATGTACATCTAAAAATAATACTCCAGATGCTACAACTACAACAACTACATTAGAATCTACTATAACTGGTTCAACAACTGGTTTATCAGAAAGTACAACAAGTACTGGAGATTATAGTGTTGAAACTGTAACTGTTGATTATTCTTCTCCAACAAGAGAATCAACAACTGCAGATTCATCTAATGGTAATGGTGGTAGTGGTAATGCTGATACAACATATGAAACACTTAGACCAACTACAGATCCAACAAGTACATCTGTAATATCTACACCAACAAATGGTACAGCAGAATCAGTTTCATATGAAACATCTGCAATACCTACAGATATAAATGGTACACAACCAGGACATACTGAACCTGAAGTTAAACCTACAGGAACAGATCCACTTCCAGTTGAACCAACAAGAGTAACTGTTGATGTAACTGCTACAGAACCTACAACTACAACAACTACAACTCAAACAGAAGCTACAACAAAACCAACAGAAGGAACTACTGCTCCAACAACTGCTCCAACAACAAGACAAACAGAAGGAACAACAGTAACAGTTCCAGTTGTTACAGTAGATCCTAATGATCCTGATAACGTTATAGAAAAACAAAGTAGAAAGGCTAAAACATTAGGTTTAAGACTAATATAATAGGTGATTGAATATGAATAAGAATATTGAATTAAGAAAAAAATTAGCTGCATTCATAACTGCAAGTACAATTTTAACTTCAGTTGCTGGTTGTAATGCTAAAACTAATACTTCAACAACAACTACAACAACTCCTTCTACTACAACAACAGTAGAAACAACAGTTGAACCAACTGAAACAACAGTAGCAGTTAATAATAAAGATTTTGCTACAGAAGAATATATGACTCATGCAAAAGCAGTAGCAACTGCTATGTATGATAATAACAAAGCATATTTTGATGAAAAACAATATACAGTTGAAGATTTAGAAAATGTTTACTATGTATTAAATGGTAAATATTATGATAATGAAAACAATCTAATAATGGAAAAAGCAGAATTAGATAGATCATTCGATATAATTAGAGAATTAGTAATGCCTCAAAGAGTAACAGAAATGTTACAAAAATATAGAGACTTAGAACATGGAAATATTTCGGAAACTGAATATTTCGACGAAGTTAAAGCTTCTACATTCTATGATTATAGAGTAAGTTTAACAAACTTATTAGATGTTAATCCTGATAATGAAGATTTAAGAAATTTCGTTAGTGATTACTCAGTAGAAATGGTTAAAGTAACTGAAAATGTTAAGAACGGTGTTTCTCCAGAAGAACATTTATTAGATTTCTTCTCAAGAATCCGTGCTGCACAATCAGGAAATCTTACATATTACAATGGTATAAATAACTATTTACAAGAAAATACTACTGAAGATGGATATGCATTTATGGTAGCTGCTATTTATAAGGCAACTGCTGATAATTTAAATACTGTAATAGATGGTCATTACGTTGATGTTAAAATTAGTGATACTAATGATGAAAAAGAAACAGTAAGAATTGGTTATTCATATGATGAACAAATCTTAGTAAATGCATTCTATGAAGGAAACTTAGTAGAAACTGATGCTATATTAGCTGCTAAGAAATTAATTACCGAATTATTCCAAACAATGCCATTCGATGTTATGTGTTATAGACAAGTTAATATAAACGAAAACTTCGGATTTGCAACAAATACAGCAGTAAAAACATTTTAATAGAATAAATAAAAAGGGGATAAAAAAAGAATATATTTAATATTCTTTTTTTTTGTGCTACAATTAGTTTAGAAATATATACAGGAGGTAATTATGCATAAGATTATAATTAATGGCGGAAAAAAACTTGAAGGTGAAATTACTATAAGTGGTGCAAAAAATAGTGCAGTAGCATTAATACCAGGAGCAATCCTTTGTGATGAAAAGATTACTCTTGCCAATGTACCTAATATATCGGATGTAGATGCACTAGAAGATATACTAACTCACTTAAATGCAAAGATTAAAAGAAAAAAGAATGGAGAATTACATATTTCTTCAGATACTATAAAGAATAGAAAAATAGATAAGAAATTAGCTAAAAAATTAAGAGCATCTTATTATTTCATGGGAGCATTACTTGGTAAATATAAAAAGTGTGAAATGTGTTTCCCAGGAGGATGTTCTATAGGAACAAGACCTATTGATCTTCACTTAAAAGGATTTGAAGCTTTAGGAGCTACTATAAAAGAAAATGGTGATATGTATACCATTGAAGCAGAAGAATTAAAAGGAGCAAGAATATATCTTGATTTTGCTTCAGTAGGAGCTACTATAAATCTTATGTTTGCTGCAGTTAAAGCAGAGGGAACAACTGTTATAAACAATGCTGCTAAAGAACCTGAAATAGTTAATGTTGCAACATATTTGAATAGTATGGGCGCTAAAATAACTGGAGCTGGAACTAAAAGAATAAAAATAGAAGGTGTTAAATACTTACATTCATGTTTCCATGAAGTAATACCAGATAGAATAGAAGCAGGAACATATGAAATAATTGGAGCAGCTTGTTCAAACAACTTAAAAATTAATAATATAATACCTGAACACTTGGAGTCGTTAAATAATAAACTTAGAGAAATGAGGGTAAATATATCAGTTAATGATGACAGCGTATATATTGGAGAAAGAATTAAAGATTTAAAACCAGTATCAGTAACTACAGAAGTATATCCTGGATTCCCAACAGACTTACAACAAGTATTAGCTTCTCTAATGACTCAAGCAAACGGGGAATCTGATATACACGAAACAATTTGGGAAAATAGATTTCAAAATTTATATGAATTAAAGAAAATGGGAGCAAAAGTTAAAATAGATGGTGAAAGAGCATATATAAAAGGAAAAACAGAATTAAAAGGAACAGAAGTATATGCTACGGATTTAAGAGCAGGAGCTGGACTAGTAGTAGCAGCTTTACTTGCAGAAGGAACTACTATTATAGATAATGCAGATCTTATTCTTAGAGGGTATGAAGGAATAGTAGAAAAATTAAGAGCAGTTGGCGCTGATATTACACTTAAATAAAAAAATATATTGCATTATTTCATTAGTGTGTTATAATATAATGGATTTCAAAAAAATTCTATAACATTTTTGTTATGGCGAAGGGAGAATATTTATGGCAAAGGAAAAATTAAACATATATAAAGATTGTAAAGTTATATGTGCATGTGGTGCTACTTTTGATACTAAATCTACTAAGGATGAAATCCACGTAGAAGTTTGTTCAGAATGTCATCCATTCTATACTGGAAAACAAGTAAGAACAAGTAAAAAAGGTAACGTTGAAAAATTCAATGCAAAATATGGATTAAACAAAGAAGAAAAATAATTAGACTTATGTCTAATTTTTTTGTATAATAAAATTGGTGATTATATGAAAATAGCTATTGTTAATGACCATTGGGGATATGATCTAAAAAAATATATTATTAAACATTTAAAAGGCGTTGAAGTAATAGATTTAGGATCAGATTCTAAAGAAATAAGTGATTGGTCAGAATATGGGATTAAATTAGGAGAATATATAGTAAAACATAAATGTTATGGTGTATCTGTATGTAGAACTGGAGTAGGTATGTCTATTGCTTGTAATAAAGTAAAAGGTGTTAGATGTGCTAAAGTTAATTCTATAAAAGAAGTTAAATTATCTAGAAGTGATGATGATGTTAACGCAATTGCTATTCCAGGAGAAATAAAACCAGAAAGAGCAGTTAGGATAGTTGAAGAATTCTTAAATACAGAATTTAGTCAAAAAGATAGATATTTAAGAAGAAAAAAACAAATAGCTGATTATGAAAACAAATAGGAGATTTATTTATGAGCAACATAATAGTCAATGATTTAAAAATAATTTTAGGTGTATTTTTATTTGTAGTATTAATAATTCCTTTAATTCAAAAATTAGCAATACATATAAATGCAGTGGATATTCCAGGTGGAAGACATATACATAATAAAGTAATGCCAAAACTTGGAGGATTAGCTATATTCTTTGGATTCTTATTAGGATATATGTTTTTCTGTACAAAGACACCTCAAATGTTATCAATACTAATAGGTGGAATAATTATATTAATATTTGGTATATTTGATGATATTAAAAGATTGCCAGCATCTGTTCAATTTGTTGGGCAAATAATAAGTGCATGTGTAGTAGTGTTCTATGGAAATATAGTTATTCAAGATGTATCTGCATATGGTATATATTTAAACTTTGGAGTACTTGCACCATATTTAACTATTATATTTATAATAGCATTAATGAATTGTTTAAACTTTATTGATGGATTAGATGGATTAGCGGGTGGTATTGCAACTATATTCTTTATAACAATATCAATAATAATTAGTTTTACTGGTATATATAATGGATTAGATGCTTCTTTATCATTAATAATGATAGGAGCAACACTTGGATTTCTGTTATATAACTTCCATCCAGCTAAAATATTCTTAGGTAATAGTGGATCAATGTTTTTAGGATATATAATATCAATTATTTCGGTATTAGGATTTAAGAATGTAACTATAACTTCATTCATTATTCCAGTATTAATATTAGCAATTCCTATATTAGATACATTATTTGCAATAATAAGAAGAATATTAAAAGGAGAAAATCCAACTCAAGGAGATGGATTACATCTTCATCATCAATTATTAAAAAGAACATCTTCACAAGTAAAAACAGTATTAATTATATATTTTATAGATATATTATTCTCAATTGCATCAATAGTATATGTAACTAAAAATGCAATGATAGGTCAAATAGTATATGCAATATTATTTATTATAATAATATGGTTAATAGCAACTACTAATATAGTATTTGATAAAAAGAGAATAAGTGAAGATCTTAAAAAGAAATTTTCTAGAAAAAAAGAAAAGAAGAATTAATCTTCTTTTTTATTTACAAAATTTTACGTAAAGTAAAAGAAATTTTGTTACCATTGTATACAAACATAGTATAATATAATTAAGGAGATGGTTAAATGAAATATATAATTCATGGGGATAATACAGCCTCAATTAAAGAGTACATTGAACAAAAACTAGATAGACTAGACAAGTACTTTAACAACGCTGATATTACTGCAACTATTGTTACTAAAAAGGAGGGTAGAAAACAAAAAATAGAAGTTACCATTCCAACAAGTTCATTTACGCTTAGAAATGAAGTGTATGATGACGATCTATATGCTGCAATTGATAATGTTGTAGATAAATTAGAAAGACAAATAAGAAAAAATAAAGATAAGATAAATAAAAGAAATAATAAAACATTAATTGAAGATTTTGAAGCAACTTTAGAAGATGAGTTCTATGAAGAAGAAAAAGTAGTAAAAAGAAAAAAAGTTGAATTAAAACCAATTGATGAAGAAGAAGCAATTCTAGAAATGGAATTACTTGGACATACATTCTTTGTATATAAAGATGTTGATACTGATAATATATGTGTTCTTTATAAAAGAAGAAATGGTAATTACGGTATTATTGAAACTAAATAGTCTAGATTATTCTAGACTTTTTTCTTTGAATAATATATAATTATTCTATAATGAGGTTGAATATGAAAAGAATAAAAAAGATCTTTATATTATTATTTTTTATTTTGCTATTTATGCCTTTAACAACAGCAAAAGCATATAATGATGCTACATGTGCAGATGTTATTGATGCTGTTGCTGAATTAGACGATATAGATGAAATGTATGATGAATTAGACTGTGATAATGCCTCAAGTAATTCTAATATGCACAAGTGTAATAATTTGATAATTAAAAAGGCATCAGTTCTAGAAGAAATATTTGAATATAATGCAGAAAAAGTATGTCCTTCTATAGATTTATCTGAAATAATAGATGAATATTCTGATGATTGTAGTAATAAATTTAGTTCAGAAATAAAGAATTATGCAGATGGTGTAATGAGATTATTCTTCGTGGCTGCACCATTTATAATAATTATATTTGGTAGTTTAGATTTCTTTAAGATGATCACTTCAAGTGATCCAAAAGAAGTAAAGAAGAGTAGAACTAATTTCATAAGGAGACTTGTAGCATTTGGACTTTTATATTTAACACCATTCATAGTACAATTCCTATTCTCATTAACCCCATATAATATTAATGGAAATAACTTTGTATGTTCACAAGAATTAATATTGGTCCCAAAGACATCAGTTGGAGAAATCTCTGGTATATATGGTGGAAATAATTATGGTGGTAATGGTCAAAAGATAGCGGATGCTGCCAAAGAGTTAATAGAATATGCTCATGATAATGGGTTCACATATAATTGCCCAGGATTTACTACGTTCACAGCTTTTTCAAGTGCAAATACAGGAAAAATTATATGCTGTGCGACTCTAGCAAGTAATGCAATATATAAAGCTGCTCCTGATGATGGATTTGGATTAGCTGCAGGATTTAAAAAGTCAGGTTGTAGTATAGATTCTGCACCTGGTCTTGCTATGACACTTGATGCAATGGGATGGGAACTTATTACAGATAAAAGTGAGTTAGAACCCGGAGATATAGTCTTCTTCAAGAGAGATTGCTGTACTTTAGTATCAGTAAGAGGTAGACCAGCAATATATCCAGGACATGTTGAAGTATATGCAGGCGATGGAAAAACATATTCTGCAGGAAAAACTCAGAATATAATAGATGAAATTGATTATCTTGATAAAGACGTATTTGCTTTTGCATTTAGAGTTCCAAGTAAATAGTGAGGTGCAAAATGATTAAGAATAAAAAGAATATTATGATTTTAATTTTATTACTTGTGGCATTCTACCTTGTCATTACCATTATTTTTTCGCTACCTAAAGGAAAAAAATATAAAAATACAGCTTTTATTGGAGATTTTACAAAAGTTGAGGTTAAGTCAGGAATAATTAATGTTTACAATAATAATGAATTTATTGATAAACAAAGCGCAAAATTCTGTTTCAAAAATGAAGAGATTGACGGATCTATTTTAACACGAGATAGTGGTTCTAATGGTGGGGACTATTCATACTACGCATTAGATAAAAAAGGTAACGTTCTTGATTTTGATTTAGGTATGTTTGGTTATACTGCAGATATGGACTTGAAATTTAAAAAAACAGAGTATGCATACATAAAAGATTCAAATGAAGTACGTGAATTTTGCAAACAAAACAACATTGCTATTGGAGAGAATACAAATATTGAACAAATAGTTGTAAATAATTTTGATGTAGATGATGATAATAACAACGAAGACATATATTCTGTTGGGCTTATCGAAAATGAAAATAAATATAAAAGTTTTGTATTCATGTCAAAAGATGGAAAATATTATCTTATTGATCAAGCAGAAAGTGATTACAATAGTGTTAATGGAATAAGATTTAGATTTACCTTTTTAGTAGATTTTAATAAAGATGATAATTATGAATTTGTCGTTAGAAAATCTATGAGTGAATACGGGCCAAATTATTATGAGTTATATAATTTTGATGGTAATACATTTACTAAGTTAGGGGGAGAATAATATGTGTGATAGAAGTTCAGTACTTGTTATTTTCTTAATCCTAAAGATATTAATCTTATTAGTTTTACCAATTACAGTATATGTTTTATATAGAAGAAATCATCCGTTATATAAAGTAGTAGGTATTGCAAATGTTTTCTTCATTCTATTACTTATAATATTAAAATTAACTGGTAATGCATGTGTTAATAATTCTAATTTTTTCTACATTAAATCTAATGAAGTGGATTTAGACTATATATCAGAGAATCCTAATACATTATATGAATCTGTTTACTCAACAGATAAGTATTTTTATCAGGATAATAGAAATGCATATTATTATGATATTAATACTGCTCCTTTAAAAAATGTATCTCTTTCTTGCAATAAGAAAAGCTATATGGAACATTATGGTAATGGAATATCTGCAATTACAACATTAATTGCAAATTATTATGATATTGATATCAATATGATTGATGTATTAGCATTCTTAGAAGATAAAAATCTTATTGATTGCAATAATGGAATAGATTTTAATAAAGCATTCATTTTTCTTGGAGAAATGTATAATTATAGAGTAAAAGAAATATATTCTTCACAAATAGATAGCTATATTTCTAATGGACGCAGTGTATTAGTAGAAACTACTAATAAGGCTAATGAAACTAATAACTTTGGTTGTGAGAAAGATTATATAGTAATCTATAATAAAACAAATGACGGAACTTACAATATAATTAATCCAAATGATCAATATGAATCTTATTTCTGCCCAAGCAATACTATTGGGTATAGTAGCATAATAGAGGGTAACCAAAACGAAAAATCATATACCTTGGATAATATTAATGCTAAAGCTTTAAGATACTTTGTAATTGAGGTGGAATAATGAAAAAGATTAAATTTATTATATTAATATTAATTGTATTTCTTTTTGCAGGTTGTTCCGGAGATTATAATCTAAAATTTAATAGAGATCTATCTATTGATGAAGATATTGATATCTTAATTGACAATAAAGATAATGCTTATGAAAATACATTTATGTTATTTGAAAAAGCTGATATCGATGCAGATAAATATGACATAATGTTAAAAGGAGATAAGGTTAGAATTATTTATAAAGAAAAATACAAATCATTTGAAGACTATTATTTAAATAGTAAATTATATAGATTATTATTTAAAGAATTAGAATTAAGTAGAACTAATTCAGGTATGTTTATTAATACAGAATCTAATTTTAAATTAGATGATAGTAATAATCAAAATATAATTAATTCTTATGATATAGATGATTTAAAAATAAATATTACTATGCCTTTTAATGTTATTGAAAATAATGCTGATGAAGTAAAAGATGATACATATACATGGGTATTAAATAAGAATAATACTTATAAAAATATAAGAGCAAGATATGATTATGAAAATGATAGAGTTCCAAGTATTGTTTTAATGGTAGTAATTGGAGTAATATCTTTTGGAATTATAATTTACCTTGCAGTTTATTTCCTAAGAAATAGAAAGATATAACATTGATTTAATATCAATGTTTTTTATTGTTTTAAGGGCTTTAATTTGGTATAATTATTATTGGAGCGTGATAAGATGAGCATATTTAAAAGATTATTTGATTTCGAATATAAAGAAATGAAAAAATTCACTGCATTAGCAGATCAAATAGAAGCTAAAAAAGAAGAATATGAAAAACTAAGTGATAAAGAATTACAAGGAAAGACAGAAGAATTCAAAGAGTTGTTAGAAAAAGGTAAAACTGTTGATGATATATTAGTAGATGCTTATGCTACTGCAAGAGAAGCTGCTAAAAGAGTAATTGGAGAATATCCATTCTACGTACAGTTATTAGGTGCTATAGCTATTCATTTTGGTAATATAGCAGAGATGAAAACCGGTGAAGGTAAAACATTAACATCTACAATGCCTGCATACTTAAATGCATTAACTGGTAAAGGTGTACATATTGTTACTGTTAATGAATACCTTGCTTCACGTGATGCTAACTGGATGGGACAAATATTTAAATTCTTAGGTTTAACAGTAGGAGTAAATGCTAGAGATATGTCTCCTGCTGAAAAGAAAGAAGCATATAATTCAGATATACTTTATTCTACTAACAATGAAATAGGCTTTGACTACTTAAGAGATAACATGGTAGTTAGAAAAGAAGATAGAGTTCAAAGAGGATTAAACTTTGCCATTGTCGACGAAGTAGACTCTGTACTTATCGATGAAGCTAGAACTCCGCTTATTATTTCTGGTGGATCTATGCATACATCTAATCAATATATGGATGCACAAAGATTTGTAGAAAAATTAAAAGAAAATGAAGATTTTAATATAGATGAAAAAACTCAAAGTATTTCTTTAACTGATGAAGGTAGTAAGAAATGTGAATCTTTCTATCATATAGATAATATGTATGATGTTAAATATTCTGCATTGGTACACCATGTTAATCAAGCTTTAAGAGCAAATTTCGTAATGCATAATGAAGTAGATTATGTTGTACAAGATGGAGAAGTAGTAATAGTAGACCAATTTACTGGACGTTTAATGAAAGGTAGACAATTCTCTGAAGGATTACACCAAGCATTAGAAGCTAAAGAAGGAGTTAAAATTAATGAAGAAACTAAGACTCTAGCTACTATTACATTCCAAAATTTATTTAGAATGTATAATAAACTAGCTGGTATGACAGGAACTGCTAAAACTGAAGAAGAAGAATTTAGAGAAATATATAACATGTATGTTATAGAAATTCCTACTAATAAACCAGTAATAAGACAAGATATGGCAGATTTAATATTTGCTACTAAGAAAGATAAATATGCTGCAGTTATAAATGAAATTAAAGAAAGACATGCTACAGGTCAACCAATACTTGTTGGTACTATTGCTATCGAAACAAATGAATTAATTAGTAATATGCTTACAAAAGAACATATTAAACATGAAGTATTAAATGCTAAGAACCATGCAAGAGAAGCTGAAATCATAGCTAAAGCTGGTGAAAAGGGAGCAGTTACAATTGCTACTAACATGGCTGGACGTGGTACCGACATTAAATTAGGCGAAGGTGTAAGAGAACTTGGCGGTTTATGTGTTATTGGAACTGAAAGACATGAATCTAGACGTATTGATAATCAGTTAAGAGGACGTTCTGGAAGACAAGGTGATCCAGGATATTCACAATTCTTTGTATCTTTTGAAGATGATTTAATGGTTAGATTTGGTACAGATAGATTTAAAGAATTAATGTCAGCTGCAGGACTAGGAACAACTGTTACATTAAGAAGTAAGACAATGACTAGAAATGTTGAATCAGCTCAAAAGAAAGTTGAAGGAAACAACTATGATATAAGAAAGAACTTACTTCAATATGATGATGTAATGGGTAAACAAAGAGAAATAATGTATGCTAGAAGAAATGAAATTCTAGAAAAAGAATCAATACATGAGTCAATTCTTAAATTAATACAAGAACACGTTGATGAAGTAGTTACTAATCATACTATTTATCAAAAAGATTTAACCGAACAAGATTGTGATGAAATCTGTGAATATATGAATGAAAACTTATTATCTAAATCATTTATTAAAGTATCAGAAATAATAAATGAACCAGTAGAAAAAGTAATTAAGCATATAACAGATGTAGTAATAAATGAATATAATAATAAAATTAGTGAATTACCAGAAGAAATAGTAAATGACTTCGAAAAAGTAATAGCGTTAAGAGTTATTGATACACACTGGATGGAACATATTAATACTATGGATCATTTAAAAGAAGGTATTGGTTTAAGAAGTTATGCCCAAACAGATCCTTTGGTAGCATATACTAGAGAAGGATTTAACCTATTTGATGAAATGCTTTCAGTAATAAATAAAGAAACAACTTTATACTTATTAAAAGCAGAAATTAAACAAAATCTAGAAAGAAAACAAGTAGAAAAACCAACCGGAGATAATTCTTCAGATAAAACATCTACTAAAACTCCAAGAAAAGTACAAAAAGTAGGTAGAAATGATCCTTGCTGGTGTGGTTCTGGAAAGAAATTCAAGAATTGTCATGGTAAGCAATAAAACTCGTATAAAACGAGTTTTTTTAATGTATAAATATGATATAATATTTATGTGAGGTTACTTATGGAAATAGAATTTTTAAAAAGAATTATAAAAGAAGCGAATGAAATCGCAGAAAAAGAATTTGAAGTTTACTCAAAGGGTGGAGAAAATGATTTAGTAACTAACTTAGATTTAGAAATAGAAAAGTATTTAATTAAAGAAATAAAGGAAAATTATCCAAATTTTGATATAGTTAGCGAAGAATATAACAATAATGGTGAAGTAACAGATAATTGCTTTATTATTGATCCAATAGATGGTACTATTAATTTCGCAAATAATTTGCCTTTATGGGGAATTCAAGTTGCATGTAGAAAAGATGGAGAAACAATAGCAAGTGTTATTAGTTTTCCAAGAATTAATGAATTTTATTATGCGGATGAAACAGGAGCATATTTAAATGATAAAAAAATCTCTGTAAATGAAGTCCCTATTAAAAATACTTTATACGCAATTGATGGAAATAATAATCTTCCATGTATGCAAAGAATGAGAAAATATTCATCTAATCGAAGAAATTTCGGTGGTGTATGTGTTTCTATGGCATTTGTTGCAGCAGGAAGAATTCATGGAGCAGTATTTAGAAGCGATAAACCATGGGATTATGAACCAGGATTATTCCTTTGTAAAATGGCTGGAGCAAAGATTAAAAGTATAAATGGATTCCATGCAGCTGCTATGAATCAAGAATTCTTAGATATATTAGAAAAAGAAACTGCTAAAAAAACAAATATATCAAATATATTTGTATTACATTCATTAAATGGAGACACATTAAAAATGTGGGGTCAAGATGTAAAAGAAACTTTTGGTCAACAAGAAATAGATGTTATAATGCCAGAATTCCCTATAAGAGCAGATTCAAAATATGAGAAATTTGATGAAATACTAAGTTTTTATTTAAATAACAATCAATTAAATGAAAACACAATAGTAGTAGCACACTCAATAGGAAATGCATACTTTATTAGATTCTGTAAAGAACATAATTATCAACCAAAGGCTTATATAGCTGTAGCACCAGGTGGGGTATATGAATACCCAAGTAATAGAAATGACTATACAGTTGAAGTAGGCAAACAATCTTATGTAAAAGAAGACGCATTTAATTATGTTAAAGGAATGAAATCTATAAAATATTGTTTATATTCTGATGAAGATAATAATAGTCCGGAAAAATTCACAAGATTTATTGAAGATACTAATTCGGAAGGAATATATTTACAATATTATAATCATTTTGATGGATATCATAGAATATATAAAATCCCTGAATTAAATGATTTGATTAATAAATTATTATAATGGTGGTTAATTTATAATAATAGGATATATAAGAGAAATTAAAAATAAAAATAAAGAATAAAAAAACTCACATATGTGAGTTTTTTATATTATAAATATTAAGAAATAATATACCATAAATGCTACAAGCATTAAGAATCCTTCAAATCTAGTAATATGTTTTTTTGTTTTAGAAACTATAAATAATAATAATGCTGATCCTACTAACATGATTAAATCTAAATAAGAGAAACTTCTTGGTGTAATTGTACCAAATATTGCAACAGGTATACCAAGAACAACACAAATATTAAATATGTTACTTCCTATGATATTTCCTACTAATATATCTTGTTCATCTTTATTTGCAGAAACAATAGTAGTTACTAATTCTGGTAAAGATGTACCAAATGCTATTATTGTTAATGCTATAATTCTTTCACTTAGTCCTAATGCCTTTGCAATAGCGGTAGCATTATCTACAACAAAATCTGATCCTATAATAATACCTGCTAATCCAACACCTACAAATAATAGTGATTTCCATAATTTCATTTTTGGTTTTTCTTCTTTTTCTTCGTTCTTATTTTGCTTTGCTAATGCTACTAAGTAATAAACAAATACACTAAAGAATAACAATATTACGATAGCTTCTGATCTAGTTATTTGATTTAATACTCCGTTACCTAGTTTAATATCTAATAATAATACTGTAAGTAAAGATGCAATAAGTAAAGAGATAGGTAATTCTTTTTTTACTGTATTATCTTTTATCTTAATAGGTTTAATCATTGCTGCAATACCGATTATTAATAATATATTCAATATACAACTACCAATAACGTTACCTAGAACCATATCAGTACTTCCTGATGCCAATGCTTGCATAGATACTGCAAATTCAGGGGAAGATGTACCAAATGCAACTATTGTTAAACCTATTAACATCTTTGGCACTTTAAAATTTCTTGCAGTAGAAGCTGCACCATCTACAAACATATCTGCACCTTTTATTAAAAGAGCAAATCCTGCTATTAATAATAATATATTTATTATCATACAACCAACTCCTAGTATATTAATATTCTATCATAAAATCAAAAAAAAGAAATACTTTTATGTAAAGCTTACTTATAATTTAAAATTATGCTTTATATATATGATATAATAAAAGATAATAATGCTCTAGAATAGAGGTGACTTTTATGGATAAATATATTCAAAAATTTAATTATCATACTCATACGTATAGATCTGGTCATTCTGAATATGTAAGTGATGAAGAAATGTTATTAGCAGCTAAAAGAGAAGGAATAGTAGCATTAGGATTTACTGAACATATACCTAATCCAGATTTAGTATTACCTGAAGAAAATAATAAAATGTTATTTTCAGAGACAGATGAATATATTTCTTCAATTAATAGTTTAAAAGAATCTCATCCAGAAATGAGAATATTAGTAGGTTTTGAAGCAGAATATGATCCTATGAAAGATGCCTATCTTGGAGAAATGAGAGAAAAAACAGATTATATGATATTAGGACAACATTTCGTAACAAATGGCTTAGATATGATTAAACCTACTGATCCCGATTATCCTCTTATATACGCAAATATGGTATGCAAAGGAATAGAAAGTGGAATATTTGATATAGTAGCGCATCCTGATTACTTTATGAGATATAGAGAATCAATGAAGACTCCTAAAGAACGAGAAATGTTTTTTAAAAATGCTGTTGTAGCAAGTCAAAGAATATGTCGAAGAGCAAAAGAAATGGGAATACCATTAGAAATAAACTTAAATGGTGCGGATAGACTTCTTCCTAATGGAAATATAGAATATCCACATTTTATATTTTGGGATGAAGCTGCTAAAGTTGATGGATTAACTGTCATAATTGGTATAGATGCTCATAGAACAAGCTCATTTAAAAAGATAAATGATATTCCTGATGAAATAGATGACATAATAGATATAGTTAAAGATAAAATAGTATATGGTGGATATGATCCGGTATTAGCAAGACAAAATAATCAAAAACTAAAAGATGCATATATAAAAAATCAAGAACAAGCGGATTCATTTGAAACTAATATGATTCATTTTGTGCTTGATAGAACTGAAAAAAGTATAGAAGAAGATATTGATCCTGAAAAATCTGTAATCGCAGTAGATCAAGCATTAAATGCATCTTTAGAAAAATGTAATAGAAGTGCTGAAATAAAAAAAGAATCTTTAAAAGACGAAATAGTTGATATTTCTAATAATTTAGATATGCCTTCTAAAGAAAGAATAGGTAAATTAGAAAGAAAAAGAAAGACTATATCAGAAGTAAATATGATTCTAGCTAATCAAGAAAGAATGCTAAATAGACTAAGAAGACTAGGGCTTAAAAGAGCACATAAAGGTATAGTTATTGGTAGACAAAAGAAATTCCCAGATATATTAAAACTAAATCTAAATAACGAAAATGATAAATATTCTGGATATGCAAGTACAATCTTGATATCAATAATTACTATAATCGCAGGATTCTTAATTATTGTTATTCTATACAGCTTATATAAATAAGTTCACATTGTGAACTTATTTTTATGTTATAATGTTTCTAGGTGATCTAGATGAATCAATATTTTGATAATAATGAAAAATTAGATAGTGAAATTAAAGAATTCTTTGTTAAGGTCAATGATATTAATATGTATCTTTATACAGATAATGGAGTATTTAATAAAAAAGGATTAGATTTTGGTACTAGAGTACTACTTGAAAATATAGATATTAGTAATAAAGAATCATTTCTAGACGTAGGGTGTGGCTGTGGACCAATTGGATTCTTTCTATTATTAAGCGGAAAAGAAAATGTTGATATGGTTGATGTTAATAATAGAGCAATTAATTTAACTAAGATTGGTCTTAAAAAGAATCATATAAAAGCTAATGTATTTAATAGTGATATTTATTCTAGTGTTACTAGTAAATATGACATGATTATTACTAATCCTCCAATACATGCTGGTAAAGCCAAAATATATGAAATAGTTAGAGGATCTATTGATCATTTAAATGATAATGGAGAATTATGGTTAGTAATTAGAAAAGACCAAGGAGCTAAGTCATTAATAAGTGATAATAGTGATGTATTAAACTTTGAAATTATAGATAAAATTAAGGGTTTTTGGATAATAAAAGGTATAAAAAAGTGAAAATTTAGTAAATTTTCATTTTTTTTACAAAAAAAATAGAAATATGTTGACATTCTTTTAATATTTTGATAATATTTTAAATTGGTACTATGTCCTCTTTTAGGCTTTTGGAGGGCATGTTCTTTGAATATTATTGTTAGGGGTGAAGATAATGGCATATAAAAACAAAAAAGTATGTAAAGACCGTGAAAGAAGAGATTTTTCAAGAATTCCAAACTCTTTAGAATTAAAGGATTTGCTTGAAATTCAAAAGAAATCTTATGAGTGGTTTATCGAGGAAGGAATTAAAGAAGTTTTAGATGAAATCTTCCCAGTTGATAACTTCGCTGGAACATTATCATTAGAAATTACTGATTATTCTCTAGATGAACCAAGATTCACTATTAAAGAGTGTAAAGAAAGAAAGACTTCTTACGTAGCTCCACTAAAGGTACAGGCTCGACTTTTTAATAATGAGACTGGAGAAGTAAAGGAACAAGAATTATTCTTTGGTGATATGCCAATAATGACTGAAAGTGGTACTTTCGTTATTAATGGTGCTGAAAGAGTTATTGTTTCACAATTAGTAAGATCTCCATCTGTTTATTATGGAGTTGAGACAGATAAGAATGGTAGAAACATTTTTACATCTCAAATTATTCCTAATAGAGGAACTTGGCTTGAATATAAACTAAATAGTAAAGATGGTGTAGACGTTAAGATTGATAGAAACAGAAAAGTAACTGTTACTACTTTCTTAAGAGCATTTGGTTTATCAAGTAATGCTGATATAGTAGATTTATTCGGAGAAGATGAATATCTATTAAATACAATGGATAAAGATTCAACTTCTACTACTGATGAAGCATTAATTGAAATTTATGAAAAATTAAAACCAGGTGAACCAGCTACATTAGATTCAGCTAAAAACCATTTAATTACTAGATTCTTTGATGCATTTAGATATGATTTATCTAAAGTAGGTAGATATAAATATAATAAGAAACTAAATGTACTAGATAGAATTTTTGGTTTAACACTTGCTGAAGATATTAAAGATGCTAAAGGAAAGAAAGTTCTATTTGAAAAAGGAACTGTAATCGATAGAGAAGTTTATAATAAATTAAAACCATTATTATTAGAAGGATTAAATGTAGTTGAAGTAAATATTAATGAAGAATTAGATACTTATAATAAGGTACAAATCATTAAAGTATTTGCTCCTAATAATAAAGAAAAGGTTGTTAATATAATTGGTAATGATCCAAGTATAACTGAAAAGAGATTAACTATTTCTGATATATATGCATCTGTTTCATATTACTTAAACCTTTTACAAGGTATAGGTCATATAGATGAAATAGACCATTTATCAAATCGTAGAGTTAAACAAGTTGGTGAATTAATTCAAAATCAATTCAGAATTGGTGTTACAAGAATGGAAAGAGTTATTCGTGAAAGAATGACTACTATTGAAGAAGCTGAAGCTACTCCAAAATCATTAATTAACATTAGACCAATTACTGCTGTTATTAAAGAATTCTTTGGAAGTTCACAACTTTCTCAATTCATGGATCAAATTAACCCAATTTCAGAATTAACTAATAAGAGAAGATTATCTAGTTTAGGACCAGGTGGATTATCAAGAGAAAGAGCAGCCATGGAAGTTCGTGACGTTAATGACTCACACTATGGTAGAATCTGTCCTATCGAATCACCAGAAGGACCAAACATCGGATTAATTACATCTTTAGCTAACTATGCTAAAGTTAATGAATATGGATTTATTATGACTCCATATAGACAAGTTAAAAATGGTGTATTACAAGATGAAATAGATTATTTAACTGCTGATGAAGAATTAGATTATGTTATTTCACAAGCAACAGTTAAAATGGATGGTAATAAAATAATAGATAAAGAAGTTGCTGCTAGATTTAAAGGAGAAAACATTATAGCTAAGACTGAAGAAGTTAACTATATCGATGTTTCTGCACAACAAATTATATCAGTAACTGCATCATGTATCCCATTCCTAGATCACGATGATGCTCACCGTGCATTAATGGGTGCAAACATGCAACGTCAAGCATTACCATTATTAAAACCAGAAGCTCCATTCGTAGGAACTGGTGTTGAATACATGATTGCAAGAGATTCAGGTGCTACCATAGTTTGTAAAGCCGATGGTGTAGTAGAATACGCTGATGGTAAGAAAATTATTGTTAAAACTACTGGTGGTAAAAAAGATGTTTATACATTAATGAATTATGAAGGATCTAATAACTATACTTGTTATCATCAAAAGCCAATTGTTAAAGCTGGCGATAAAGTTAAGAAAGATATGATTATCGCTGATGGACCAAGTACAGATAAGGGAGAACTTGCATTAGGTAAAAACATGACAGTAGCATTTACTACTTTCGAAGGATATAACTACGAAGATGCTATTGTATTAAATGAAAGATTAGTAAAAGATGATGCATTTACATCAATCTATATAGAAAGTTTCTCTATTCAATGTAGAGATACTAAATTAGGACCAGAAGAAATTACTAGAGATATTCCTAACGTATCTGAAGATGCAGTTAAGAATCTAGATGCTGATGGTATTATAAGAATAGGTACTGAAGTTAGAGAAAATGATATCTTAGTAGGTAAAGTTACTCCAAAGGGAGTAGTTGAACTTACTTCAGAAGAAAAATTATTACATGCTATCTTCGGTGAAAAAACAAGAGAAGTTCGTGACACATCTCTACGTGTTCCACATGGTGTAGATGGTATCGTTCACGATATTAAAGTATATACTAAGAAGGATAATGAAGAACTTCCTTCTGGTGTTAGTAAAGAAATAAGAGTTTATATAATTCAAAAGAGAAAGATCCAAGTTGGAGATAAGATGGCTGGACGTCATGGTAACAAAGGATGTATTTCACTTGTATTACCAGAAGCAGATATGCCTTACTTACCAGATGGAAGACCAGTTGATATCTTATTAAACCCACAAGGTGTTCCTTCTCGTATGAACTTAGGACAAGTTCTAGAATTACACTTAGGTATGGCTGCTAAGAATCTTGGAGTTTATTGTTCTACACCAGTATTTGATGGAGCAACAATAGAAGATATCCAAGATATGATGAAAGAAGCTAAGATGAGTCCAGATGGTAAAACTACTCTATATGATGGTAGAACTGGTGAACCATTTGATAATAAAGTTGCAGTTGGTGTTATGTATATGATTAAACTTGACCACATGGTTGATGATAAATTACATGCTAGATCAACTGGACCATACTCATTAGTTACTCAACAACCTCTTGGAGGTAAAGCTCAATTTGGTGGACAAAGATTTGGAGAAATGGAAGTTTGGGCATTATATGCATATGGAGCTTCTAATGTACTTCAAGAAATCTTAACTGTTAAATCAGATGATGTTGTAGGAAGAGTTAAAGTATATGAAGATATAGTTAAAGGAAATCCAATACATCAAGCTGGAATACCAGAAAGCTTTAGAGTATTAGTAAAAGAATTCCAAGCATTAGGATTAGATATATCTATGCTTGATGAAAGTGGTAAATATATCGGAATTACTGAACTTGAAAAAGAAGAAAATAAAGAAGATAATAATTTATCATTTGATAATATAGATATTGGTCTTAAAAATAAAGAAGAAGACCAAAAAGTAAATACAACTTTAGTTACTGAAGAAGAATTAGAAACTGAAGAAACTGAAGATGAATTTGAAGAAGACTTCGAAGAAGACTTTGATGATATGGAAGGGGATGAAGAATAATGGATGCTAATAGATTTGAAGGTATAAGAATTTCCATTGCTTCTCCTGAAAAAATAAGATCATGGTCTTATGGTGAAGTAAAGAAACCAGAAACAATTAACTATAGAACATTAAAGCCAGAAAGAGATGGATTATTCTGTGAAAAGATATTCGGACCTTCTAAGGATTATGAATGTTCTTGTGGAAAATACAAAAGATTAAGATATAAAGATATTATTTGTGATAGATGTGGTGTAGAAGTAACATCTTCTAAAGTTAGAAGAGAAAGAATGGGACACATTGAACTAGCTACACCTGTCTCACATATTTGGTTCTTTAAAGGAGTTCCTTCTAGAATGGGATTAGTTCTAGATATGTCTCCAAGAGACCTAGAAGAAGTATTATACTTCGTAAGTTATGTTGTTATTAATCCAGGAAATGCACCACTAGAAAAGAAACAAACTTTATCTGATAAAGAATATAGAGTTTATTATGAAAAATATGGTGATGGATTTGAAGCTGGAATGGGTGCTGAAGCTATTAAGAAACTTCTTATGGAAGTTGATATAAAAGCTGAAATAGCTAAGATTCAAAAAGAATTAGATGGTGCTCAAGAACAAAAGAGAGTTAGATTATTAAAGAGACTTGAAATATTAGATGCATTTGATAAATCAGGAAATAGACCTGAATGGATGATACTAGATTGTATTCCAGTTATTCCACCAGAACTAAGACCTATGATTCAATTAGATGGTGGTAGATTTGCTACATCTGATTTAAATGATCTATATAGAAGAGTTATTAATAGAAATAATCGTTTAAAGAAATTATTAGAATTAGGTGCTCCTTCTATTATCGTTCAAAACGAAAAGAGAATGTTACAAGAAGCAGTAGATGCTTTATTTGATAATGGTAGAAGAGGTAGAAACGTAACTGGTCCAAGTAATAGAGCCTTAAAATCATTAAGTTCTATGCTTAAAGGTAAACAAGGTAGATTTAGACAAAACTTACTTGGTAAACGTGTTGACTATTCAGGACGTTCAGTTATCGTTGTAGGACCAAATCTTAAGATGTATCAATGTGGTATTCCTAAAGAAATGGCACTTGAATTATTTAAACCACATGTAATTAGAGGTTTAATAGAAAAAGAAATTTGTCACAATATTAAAGCTGCTAAGAGAATGATAGAAAACCAAGATGATAGAGTTTGGGATATAGTTGAAGAAGTAATTAAGGGTCATCCAGTATTACTTAACAGAGCTCCAACATTACATAGATTAGGTATTCAAGCATTTGAACCTAAACTAATTGATGGTAAAGCTATTAGATTACATCCACTATCATGTCCAGCCTTCAATGCGGACTTCGATGGAGACCAAATGGCTGTACACGTTCCTCTATCTAATGAAGCTCAAGCAGAAGCTAAGATATTAATGTTAGGTTCAGGAAATATCTTAAAACCATCTTCAGGAGAACCGGTTGTTACTCCTTCACAAGATATGGTTTTAGGTAATTACTACTTAACTATGGAAAAACTTTCAGATAATGAAGGTAGAGTATTTAAAAACCCTAACGAAGCTTTAATGGCTTATGAAAGAAGAGAAATAGATCTTCATACAAGAATTGTTGTTCCTGTAAATTCATTTAGACATAAAGTATTCTTAGATACTCAAAGAGATAAATATTTAATTACTACTGTAGGTAAGATTAAATTTAATGAAATCTTCCCAGATACATTCCAATATATTAATGATGGATCTAAAGAAAATATTGCAGGAACTACTCCTGATAAATATTTTGTTAAAATGGGTGAAGATTACGTTCAAGCTATTAAGAATTTACCTGTTAATGATGGTATTGTTAAGAAGAGTATTAAAGCTATCATTGAACAAGTATTCAAGAGATATAAAACAACTGAAACTTCTATAATGCTAGATAGATTAAAAGATTTAGGATTCAAATATGCTACTAAATCTGGTATTACTATGTCAGCATTTGATATTATGACTAGTGAACATAAACAAGAAATAATAGATGAAGGTAAAAAGAAAGTTGAAGAAGTTACTAAACAATATAAACGTGGTTTAATAACTGATGATGAAAGATATAATAAAGTAGTAGAAATTTGGAATAAAGCAACTTCAGATGTTCAATCAGAACTTGCTACAATAGCAAAAGATAATGGTGATAATCCAGTATTCATGATGATGAACTCTGGTGCCCGTGGATCTATGGGACAATTTGGACAAATGGCTGGTATGCGTGGACTTATCGCTAAACCAAATGGTAAAGCCGTTGAAATTCCAATCACTTCTAACTTTAAAGAAGGTATGAACGTTTCTGAATATTTCTTATCTGCTCATGGTAACAGAAAAGGTATCGTTGATACTGCGTTAAAGACTGCAAACTCTGGATACTTAACTAGAAGATTAGTTGATGTTGTTCAAGATGTTGTTGTTAAAGAAGAAGACTGTGGTACTATTCAAGGTGTTACAGTTAGAGCATTTATTAATGATAAAGACGGAAGTGTTATTGAAAGTTTAAGAAACAGAATTGTTGGTAGATATACTAATAAGAAAGTTATTAACCCAGAAACTAAAGAAGTTATCATTGATAAAAATGAATATATAACTGATAATATAGCAGACAAGATCATAAAAGCAGGTATCGAAGAAGTTGAAATAAGAACAACACTTACTTGTAAAACTCATGACGGTGTTTGTAGAAGATGTTATGGTAAAAACTTAGCTACTAATAATATAGTAGAAATAGGTGAAGCTGTAGGTATTATGGCTGCTCAATCTATCGGTGAACCAGGTACTCAGTTAACAATGAGAACATTCCACTCTGGTGGTGTTGCTTCTGAAGACGATATAACTCAAGGTCTTCCAAGAGTTGAAGAAGTATTCGAAGCAAGAACTCCAAAGATGAAATCTTCAGTTGCTGAAATTGCTGGTGAAGTTACAAATGTTGAAAACTTAAATGGTAAATTTAAAGTTACTATTAAGAATGATAAAGAAACTCGTGAACAAACTACAAACTATGGAGTTAAGATTAGAGTTGAAGTTGGAGATAAAGTTAAACCAGGTGATATGCTTAATGAAGGTTCTATTTCTCCAAAAGAATTACTTGCAGTAACTGATCCAATAACAGTTCAACAATATGTAATTCAAGAAGTTCAAAAAGTTTATGCATCACAAGGTGTTGATATTTCTGATAAACACATCGAAATGATTGCAAGAAAAATGATTAATAGAATTAGAATAGTTGATAAAGGTGAAACTAATATGTTAGTTGGTAAAGTAATATCAATTAATGAATTTAGAGAAGTTAACCAACATGCATTATTAGATGGTAAGAAACCTGCTACAGGTAGACCAATCTTACTTGGTATAACTAAAGCATCTCTAGAAACTGATTCATTCTTATCAGCTGCATCATTCCAAGAAACTACAAGAGTTCTTACTGATGCTGCTATTAATGGTAAACTTGATGAATTAAAAGGTTTAAAAGAAAACGTTATAATTGGTAAATTAATCCCAGCTGGTACTGGATTAAAACAATATTCTAAAGTAGACTATACTATGGAAAATGAATATTATGACGAAGAACCACTTGATGTATTAGAAGAAGAATTAGCTGAATAATTCTTCTTTTTTTATTCTTTTATGATATAATAATCACTTATACAGGAGGCTTTATGAAGTCAAAAGAAAAAATTATGAATTTCTATTTTTCAACATTATGTGATAAAAATGATATGGGAGGTAGAGGATTAAGCGTAAACTATATTACTCCAAAGATGGTTGGCCCAGAAGAGTATAAATTATATATGGATATATTTGTAGAATATGTTAAAGCCGCTACTAAATATGGATTTGATATTGCTCAAGTAGTTGCAGATATTAGATCTTTATTCCATGGAACTAATGAAAGTAGATTACATGTTAAAAAAGTAGAAGGAAAAGAAGTACAAGAAGTAACATATACTGATAGTGTAGAATGTTATTTTGAAAATAGCGATTGGAATAACAAAATAAATGTCAAAGATGAAAAAATTGGAACTAGTATTGATGTCTTCAGAGGAGAAAGACATATAGACTCTGAAACAAGAGAAGAAACTATGGAAGCAGTCAAGGATTACTTAGATAAGATAGTAGAACTTAAGGGAATGAAACGTAATCAATATGAAGAAGAAAAAACAATCTTTTTGTATACTCCAGATAAAATAAGAGAAGAGGGAATTAAATTTGAATTTGGTGTAACTATTCAAGGAGGGCTTGAAATAAAACCTATTTTTAACGGAAATACTAAACCAATTAAACCAAAGAGATTAATTAATGAACCAGATTCTCAAGGATTAAAAGAACTTGATGAGATTGCTAGGGGCGCTAGATCTAGTAACATAACTGATTAATATCAGTTATTTTTTATTGTATAGACTTTTTTAGTGTTTTAACTTATAATATCTTTTAGGTGATTTTATGGATGAATCAATTAAAATTATTAGAGAATCTATACCTAGTGGATCTACTTTAGTAGTAGGTGTTTCTGGTGGACCTGATTCAATGTGTTTATTAAATCTACTTTTAGAATTAAAAGAAGAAAGAAGATATAATATAGTAGTAGCGCATATTAATCATGGTTTAAGAAAAGAATCAGATGAAGAATATGAATATGTTAAGAAATTTTCTTCTGATCATAACCTATTATTTGAAGGTATTAAATTAGGAGAATTTGATACTAATTCAATTGAAAATGAAGCTAGAGAAAAAAGATATAGTTTCTATGAAGATATATTAAAAAAATATAAATCTAAATATTTATTACTAGCGCATCATGGAGATGACCTAGTAGAAACAATTCTTATGAGACTTACTAGAGGATCTACTTTAGATGGTTATAGTGGTTTTAATAAGATTAGTAAAAGAGATAATTATTCTATTATTAGACCTTTAATATTCTATACTAAAGATGAAATAATGAAATATCTAGAAGAAAAAAATATAGAATATAGAGTAGATAAAACAAATTTTGATAAGAAATATACAAGAAATAGATATAGATTAGATATATTACCGGTATTAAAAAAAGAAAATAAAAACATCCATAAAAAGTATTTGACTTTTAGTGAAGAATTAGAGGAATCTAATAATTTTATAGATAAATATGTATCTAATAGATATATAGATATAGTTAAAGATAATATTATTGATTTAGATTTATTATTAAAAGAAGATAGATATATTATTAAAAAAATATTAAATAAATATTTATTTAATAATTATAAATCTAATATTAATTTAATTGAATCTAAGCATGTACAAGCAATATTAGATTTAATAGATAGTGATAAACCTAATACATTTATTACTTTACCTAATAATATTATGATAGAGAAAAGTTATAATAAACTTTATATTAAAGATACAGATAAATTAGATAACTATAAAATAGCTATTAAAGATAAAGTAGTTATTGGAGATTGCATTATTAAAAAGATAGAATCTACTGACTTGACTAATAACTTTGTATGTCATTTAAATAGTGAAGATATATCTTTACCTTTATATGTTAGAAATAGAAAAGATGGAGATTATATTGAAATACTTAATTTAAATGGTAAGAAGAAAATTAAAGATTTATTTATAGATTCTAAGATAGATAAATCACTTAGAGATAACTATCCATTAGTAGTAGATTCTAATGATAATATAGTATGGATTCCAGGATTAAAAAAATCTAAATATGATAGATTAAAGACTGGAAATTATGATATAATATTATGGTATACAAGGAGAGATAAAAATGAGTAAAAAGACAAGAAGAAATATTGCACCATATTTAGGATTAATATTAGTACTAGCTGCTATATATGTAATTAGTACTATGATGACTTCTAAAGTTCATAATATGAACTATTCTACTTTTATGAAGAATTTAAAAAATAATAAAGTAGAAACAGTAGAGTTATCACCTAATACTAAAGGTTCAATATATGAAATAACAGGTAAAATGAAGGGCTATGGTAATAAAGAAAGTTATTATACAACTGCACCATTAGTTGATGATACTGTTAAAACATTAAATGAATATAGAACTAAAAATAATTTTAAAATTAAAATTAATTCTGATCCACAAAGTAGTATATTCTTTACTTTCTTAATAAATGTAGTTCCATATTTATTAATTGGAGGAGCATTACTATGGTTCTTAAATAAACAAATAGGAGCTAATTCAAAATCTATGGATTTTGGTAAGAGTAGAGCTAAACTACAATCTGATAAAAATAAAGTGACATTTGATAATGTTGCAGGTTTAACTGAAGAAAAAGAAGAATTACAAGAATTAATAGATTTCTTAAAAGAACCAAAGAAATTTACTAAAATGGGAGCTAGAATACCTAAAGGTGTATTACTTGTAGGTAATCCTGGTACTGGTAAAACATTACTTGCTAAAGCAGTAGCAGGTGAAGCAAATGTACCATTCTATTTTATAAGTGGTTCTGATTTCGTTGAATTATTCGTAGGTATTGGAGCATCCAGAGTAAGAGATATGTTTAGACAAGCTAAACAAACTGCTCCATGCTTAATATTTATTGATGAAATAGATGCTGTTGGTAGACAAAGAGGTACAGGTCTTGGTGGTGGACATGATGAAAGAGAACAAACATTAAACCAATTACTTACAGAAATGGATGGATTTGGTTCTAATGAAGGAATCATCATAATTGCTGCTACAAATAGACCAGATGTACTTGATCCAGCACTTCTTAGACCAGGAAGATTTGATAGACAAATAACTGTAGGACTTCCTGATAAACTAGAAAGAGAAGATATATTAAAAGTACACGCTAAGAATAAGAAATTTGATGAAAAAATTAATTTATCTTATATAGCTAAAAGAACAGTTGGTTTCTCTGGAGCAGATCTAGAAAACTTACTAAATGAAGCTGCATTATTAACAGTTAGAAGAAATAAAGAATCTATTGGTATGTCTGAAATAGATGAAGCATACGATAGAGTTATTATGGGACCAGCTAAAGTAACTAGAAAATATACTGAACATGAGAAGAGAGTAGTTGCTTACCATGAAGCAGGACATGCTGTTGTAGGTCTAAAACTTGATGGAGCTGATGATGTTCAAAAGATAACTATTATCCCAAGAGGACAAGCAGGTGGTTATAACTTAATGCTTCCTAAAGAAGAAAAGTTCTTAGCTACTAAGAATGAACTTCTTGATAGAATTAGTGGATATCTTGGTGGTAGAGTAGCTGAAGAATTTATGTTTAAAGAAGTTACTACTGGGGCATCAAATGACTTTGAACATGCTACTAAAATAGCTAGAGCTATGGTTACTGAATATGGTATGAGTGAACTTGGACCAATTCAATTAGAAGAACCATCATCTAGTATATTCTTAGGTAGAGATTATAATAAAGCACAAAACTTCTCATCTGAAATAGCTTATAGAATAGATGAAGAAATAAGAAAGATAATAGATAAACAATATAAAGTATCTGAAAAAATTATTAAAGAAAATAAAGATCTATTAGATTTAATAGCAAATGCTTTATTAGAACAAGAAACTCTAACTAAAGAAGAAATAGATGAAATAGTAGAAAAATACAATAAAAAAGGTTCTAAAAAAGAAAAGAAAGAAGAAACTAAATAGTTTCTTTTTTTATGATATAATTTATTTAGGTGATTTTATGGAAAAATTAAAATTCTTAGGAATTGGAGGAGCACTTAATATAGATTTAGGAGGAAATTCTGCATTCTTAAAGAAAAAGGATAAACTATTAGTAATAGATGCTTGCGAAGGTGCAACAGAAAAACTATTAAAAAATAATATATTCGATGGTATAAAAGAAGCATATATAGTTATTACACATACACATTATGATCATGTCGCAGGGTTAGGTACTCTTATATGGTATTTAAATTACAAATTAAAAGTTAAGACCTATGTTATATATAATAGTAAAAGATATCTAAATCATTTAAAAAGATTATTTAAAACTACTGGTGTAGATTTAAAATTAATTAATTTTATTAAAGATATAGATTTTTCATTAGGAGATTTAACATTAAAACTTAAATTAACTGCTCATGAACCAACTCTTATATGTAATGGAATAATGTTTAGTGATAAAGAAGGTAAATATTATTATACTGGAGATACAAATGATATAGAGTATATTAGAAAAATGGCTAAGGATGATAGTGTTAAAATAATTTATTCTGAAGTATTTTCTAAAGATTCTGATTCTCATATATCATACAGTGATTTATTGAAGATAAAAAGTGATAAATTTATATTAATGCATATTAATTCAATGGAATTATATGAACAAATAAAAAAAGATGGTTTAAATATAGCAGATCTAATATAATCTGGAAGACAAGTGATTGTATAACACTTGTCTTTTTCATTGACAGCATAAAATTACATGTTTTATATTTATATTAGGAGGAATTATATGGCTTGGATAAATTTTTTCTATGAAAATTCAAAAGGAGACTTAAAAGAAGGAACAAAATATAATTTTAATATAAAAGGATTATTACTTGGAGTATATGAAATTGATGGTAAACAATATATGCTTACTCGTATCAATGAATCTGATGGTGTAAATTGCATGCAAGGAACTGTAGATGCAAGAGAAGTTGTTAGAACTGGTGAATTATCATTCCTTTCTAACAATGATGTATCGGATGAAGCAATGGAATTATCAAGAAAACTAAGTTCTGTAACAGCGAACTTCGATTTAGATAGAAGTGAAAGCGTTGAAGAAATAAGAGTTTTTCCTAGAGAATTAGAAGAAAAAGCAGTATTTGGGGATCTACTTAAGAGTAATGAAAGAGTTAAAGTTGTCGGAGTACCACCAGAAAAATTTGAAATGGCTAAGGAGACTGAGAAAAAGGCCCCAATTAGATAATAAAAAGAAACTAATAGTTTCTTTTTTTGTTGAAAAAATAAAGGCGAATTGTTATAATAATTAGCAATCATGGTGATTATATGAAGAAAATAGTATATAATGACAATTCAATATCCATATCTGTTCAAAAAAGAGATTTAGCATGTTTAACGGATTATGATGGACCTATACCTGCATCCGTTTTTATGAAAATATGTATGCCAGGAGCAATATTTATTGATTGTACCAATGCAGATGAATTTGTGAATTTTAGTGATATTTCTGAAATAGAATTCTTTATGGATGCTGATTGGATACTTGATTATGACGTTTATAATGCTAAAAGTGCAGATGAATTGCATGCTTTTGCTGAGAAAATGATTAAAGAGATTAATGATCTTACACTTGAATATAATAAAATGTCTGCAGTAGAACAAAGTAATAATGGTAGAATGATAGAACAAATGAATCTATTAATTCATGAAATTCAATCTATTGTTTCTCTTATTATGGCTAAAACAGGTAAAACAGTTAAGTTAACTCCATTAATTCCTATAAAGTATAAAGCTAATAAAATAAGGCAAAAACAAATAGATGAAGAAAGAGGAAGATTAATTCTTGCAGAGATAGCATCAACCTTCAAAAGTTTAATTCCAAGACCAATAAGAAAAAAACTAGAAAAAGACAAAAAATCATTGACATTATAAGGCTAAAATGTTATATTATTTATGCTGATTAAAAAAAGGTTTTGCGTATATGCAAGACTTTAATTTATATCATAAAATGAAACACCAGGAAGTGTGTTATGAAAGGAGTAAGAATATGCCTACAATTAATCAAATTGTTAGAAAAGGAAGAGGAAGTAAGACTAGAAAGAGTAAATCTCCAGTTTTAAACGTTAGATTAAACAGTTTAACAAAGAGAACAAGAGAATTACCATCTCCACAAAAAAGAGGAGTATGTACTCGTGTTGGTGTTACTACACCTAAAAAACCAAACTCAGCATTAAGAAAATATGCTCGTGTTAAATTAAGTAATGGTAGAGAAATCAATGCTTATATTCCAGGAGAAGGACACAACCTACAAGAACATAGTGTTGTTCTAGTTCGTGGAGGAAGAGTTAAAGACTTAATCGGAGTTAGATATCACATTGTTAGAGGTACTCTAGATACTGCTGGAGTTACTGATAGAAAACAAGGTAGAAGTAAATACGGCGCTAAGAAGCCTAAAAAGAAATAATAGGAAAGGAGAAAATAAATGAGAAAAAGACATGTATTTAGTAGAGATGTTTTAGCTGATCCTATTTATGGAACTAAAGTTGTTACAAAATTAATTAATAGAGTAATGCTTGATGGTAAAAGAGGAAAAGCTCAAACTATCGTTTATAAAGCATTCAATATGGTACAAGAAAAGACTAATGAAAATGCTAATGATGTTTTCACTAAAGCTATGGAAAACATTACACCAGCTATCGAAGTTAAATCAAGAAGAGTTGGTGGAGCTAACGTTCAAGTACCAGTTGAAGTATCTGCTACTAGAGGTGAAGCATTAGCTTTACGTTGGTTAGTAGGAGCAGCAAGAACTAGAGGCGGAAAATCAATGGCTGAAAAATTAGCTAATGAAATAGTAGATGCCGCTAATGAACAAGGTGCTGCATTTAAGAAAAAAGAAGACGTTCAAAGAATGGCTGAAGCAAATAAAGCATTTGCTCACTATAGATGGTAAGAAAGGAATAAATTATGGGACGTGAATATAGTTTAGAAAACACAAGAAACTTTGGTATCATGGCACACATTGATGCCGGAAAAACAACAACTACTGAAAGAATTTTATTCCATACACATAGAATCCATAAAATTGGTGAAACACATGATGGTGCTTCACAAATGGACTGGATGGCACAAGAACAAGAAAGAGGAATAACAATTACATCTGCAGCTACTACAGCTTACTGGAAAGGATATAGATTAAACATAATCGATACTCCAGGACACGTAGACTTCACTGTTGAAGTTTCAAGATCATTAAGAGTACTTGATGGTGCTGTTGCATTATTAGATGCTCAAGCTGGTGTTGAACCACAAACTGAAACAGTTTGGAGACAAGCTACAGAATTTATGGTTCCACGTATTATATTTGCTAATAAGATGGATAAGATGGGAGCTAATTTCGAATATACATTAGGTACTATCGATTCTAGATTAGGAGTAAATGCTAAACCAATCGAATGGCCAATTGGTGCTGAATCAGAATTCAGAGGAGTTATTGATTTAGTAACTATGAAAGCTTATGAATTCGATGGAAAACCTGAAGAAGAAGCTAAGGAAATTGAAATACCTGAAGATCTTAAGGCAATTGCTGAAGAAAAGCATAATGACTTAGTTGAAGCTGTTGCTGAGTATGATGATGAATTAATGGAAACTTACCTAGATGGTGGAGAAGTTACTGTTGATATGATTAAGAGAGCTATTCGTAAAGGTACTCTTGAAGTTAAGTTCTTCCCAGTTATGTGTGGAACTGCTTTAGGAAACAAAGGTGTTAAACCATTACTTGATGCTGTTATTGATTATTTACCAGCACCAACTGACATAGCTTCAATTGAAGGAACTGATTTAGATGGAAATCCTGCTGTTAGACATCCTAACGACAATGAACCATTCTCAGCTCTTGCATTCAAAGTTATGACAGATCCATTCGTTGGACGTTTAACATTCTTTAGAGTATACTCTGGACACTTATCAAGTGGTTCATATGTATTAAACTCAACAAAAGATGTTAAAGAAAGAGTAGGAAGAATCCTACAAATGCATGCTAACAACAGAACTGAAATATCTGATGTTTATACAGGTGATATAGCTGCTGCTGTTGGTTTAAAGAATACTACAACTGGTAACACATTATGTGATGAAAAGAAACCATGTATTCTTGAATCTATGGAATTCCCAGAACCAGTTATTGAATTAACTGTTGAACCAAAATCTAAAGCAGATCAAGAAAAAATGGGAATTGCACTTCAAAAATTAGCTGAAGAAGATCCAACATTTAGAGCTTCAACTAATACTGAAACTGGACAAACTATTATCGCTGGTATGGGTGAATTACACTTAGATATCATCGTTGAAAGAATGAAGAGAGAATTTAAAGTTCAAGCAAATGTTGGTAGCCCACAAGTTTCTTATAGAGAAACTATCTCTAAAGCTTGTACAGTTGAAGGTAAATTCGTTCGTCAATCAGGTGGTCATGGTCAATATGGTCACTGCGTAATTACATTCGAACCAAACCCTGAAAAGGGATATGAATTCCATGATGCAACTACTGGTGGTGTTATTCCTAAAGAATATATGTCATCAATTGACAAAGGTTTACAAGAAACAATGGAATCAGGTATCCTTTGTGGATATCCTATGGTAGATATTAAATGTACTGTTGTAGATGGTTCATACCATGATGTAGACTCATCAGATATGGCTTATAAGATTGCTGCATCACTCGCATTAAAGAATGCTAAGGCCCAAGCTAATCCACAACTTTTAGAACCAATTATGGCTGTTGACGTAGTTGTTCCTGAAAGTTATTTAGGTAACGTTATTGGTGACTTAACTTCAAGAAGAGGCAGAATCCAAGGCCAAGACATCCATGACAATGCAGTTAAAATTTCTGCACTTGTTCCACTAGCAAATATGTTCGGTTACACTACTGCATTAAGAAGCGTAACACAAGGTAGAGGTACTTCAACAATGAGATTCTCTCATTATGAACCAGCCCCTAAAACTATCCAAGAAGAAATCGTAAAGAAAAGAAACGGATAGAATATATTGATATTTTTAAGTATCAATGATAAAATAATTAAAGAATAAAAAATAAAATAAATTTTTT
>JAEEVN010000003.1 GCA_016290885.1 Caryophanales bacterium
TCATCATAAGTAAATTCTTGATTACTCATAGTGCCTGTAGCTTCACTACTATTCTTGTTAAATTCTACATAATATTTATTTGCAGTATAAGTTGCTGTATAGTTTCTTGTACCAATTTTATTACTAAATGTTACTGTTTTTGTTGGTTCAGTTAGATCTGTTCCTGTCCATCCTGCAAATGTATATCCAGTTTTTGTTGGTTCAGCTAATGTGATTGTATCTTCTATTGTATATGTACTTGGATTTGTAGTTTCTACTCCTCCAGCTAAATCATAATTAATTGCATATGAGATTGGTTCATATGTTGCAGTATAACTTCTTGCTCCCATTTTATTACTAAATGTTACAGTTTTTGTTGGAGCAGTTAAATCTGTTCCTGTCCATCCTATGAAGTTATATCCATCTTTTGTTGGTTCATTTAATGTGATTGTATCTTCTATTGTATATGTACTCGGATTTGTAGTTTCTACTCCTCCAGCTAAATCATAATTAATTGCATATGGAATTGGTTCATAATTTGCTGTATAATTCTTTGGCCCAGTTGTACCAGTAGAAATTGTTACACTGCTTGGAATTGTTCCATTTGATCCTGTCCAGCCTATGAAGTTATATCCATCTTTTGTTGGTTCATTTAGCGTAATTGTATCTTCTATTGTATACGTAGTTGGATTAGCAGTACTCAATGTTCCACCAGCTAAATCATAGTTAATTGTATATCCTGCTAGTTCAAAATTAGCAGTATATGTTTTATCACCATATGTTCCAGTAGAAATTGTTACACTACCTAGTGTTGTTCCGTTTGATCCTGTCCATCCTATGAAATTATACCCATCTCTAGTAGGTGCACTTAAAGTTATATTTTCACTTTCAATTGTATATTTATCTGGATTACCCGATGCAGTTATTTCTGCACTTGTTAATCCTTCATATGTAATTGTATATTCTTTTGGAGTATAAGTTGCAGTATAGTTTCTTTCTCCTATCTTATTACTAAATGTTACATTCTTTGTAGGCCCAGTTAAATCTGTTCCTGTCCAACCAGCAAAATCATAATAATCCTTTGTTGGAGCAGTTAATGTGATTGTATCTTCTATTGTATATGTACTTGGATTAGTATTTTCTGTTCCACCATTAAGATTATATGTAATACCATAATCAATTACGCTATATTTTGCTTCTATTTCTATATCTTCAGTGATAGGTGTAGAGAAATCAAATGCTGCTTCTTTGTTATACCAACCAACAAAATTATACCCAGGAACTGATATTGCATCTGGTTCTTGTATTGCTGTATTATATTGAACTAATCTTTCTTCTTTATTACCATTTATATCAATAGTAACAAGTACTTTATCTTTTAATTTTACTTCACTATTAATACTAAAAATATAATTTAATGTTGCTGCTTTTGCTGCAAATGGAATCATTACTAATAAAATTAATAATGATTTATTTATTTTCTTATTTTTAAGTAATAATATAAATCCAATTGATGATAAAGACATAAGTACTATATAAAATACTAAATTATCCCCAGTTACTGGGTTAATTGGTATTGTCTTATCCTCTTCATTGCCATCTTCATCTACTAAAGTTATTTTAAAATCAACGCTATTATTTACTTCTCTATCATTTTTATTAGTAATTGATGTCTTATAAGTTGCTTTTATGTTAAGATCTAATTCTGCCCCAGAATTAAAATCTTCATTTTCATGTTTATCATATTCGTAAACTATATTTGGATTAGAGTTATTATCAGTTATTGTTTTAACAGTATATTTTTTAGAATCATTGTTTTTAATAGTTATTAAAAAATCTACATAGTCATTTACATTACGATAAATAACACTTGTTTCTAAACCATCTCTATTAAAATTTGTAATAGTTGCATCTGTTGTAGTAGATTTATTTACTATAGTAGCATTTGTTATAACTATATCATCAATACTTGCTAATGCTTTCCCAAAATTGAACGCAGAAAAAATAGACACTACAAATAAGCATGTCAACAATATTCTTTTAAAAACAAATTGTATATTCTTCTTATTCTTCATGATATCCTCTATCCTATCCTCTCATTATATTATTATATAATATAATGAATTTTTTTTCTATACTATTTCCATTTTTTATCAAAAAAAAGATATCTTTAAGATATCTTTCTATTCTAAATCATAAATTTCATCTTGAACAAAATCTAAAGACTCTTCAATCGAATAATCCAAGATTTCATACTTCAAATCATACTTGTCACTGAAATCTATTGCTACTACAAATGTAGTTTTATAGTCATATTTCTTATCAGTTTGAACACCTGATGCAGTTATACAAGAATTACCACTTACACAAGTAAATTTTTCAGTAATATAATATAACTTTTTCTCAGTATTTTTGAAAAATCCTCTATATGTTATTTGATCAACGTCCCATAATACTATTTGATCTGGTTGAGCGAGATTACTTTTAGTTTGATAGTTCTTAAAATACTCGCCTAATTCCTTTTTAGTATAAGTATGTTTATTTACTACTGGTTCTACTGGAGTAGGATCTTTTGTCTCTGGTGTTTTAGATATATTATAAAGTAATAATATATTAAATCCTAATGACAAAAATGCTATAAATATAGCAAAAGCATCAAATATTTTCCCTTTTTTCTTCTTATTCATATCTATTCTCCACTTCTATTCTTAAAATTAAAATCTATTGGGCATCCTTCGAAATCGAAGCTCTCTCTTATTTTATTCTCTAAGTATCTTAAATATGAGAAATGTACTAAACCCTTATCATTAACAAACATATCAAATCTAATAGGTTCAGTAGATGTTTGTACTGCATAATATATCTTAAGTCTTTTCCCCTTGTAAGAAGGAGCTTTATTTAGATCATATGCATCATTAATTACTGCATTTAAAGTACTTGTTTTAATCTCTTTTTTACTATTTTCATATACCTTAATAATTTCTGGCATTAAAGTATGTATTCTAGATCCAGTCTTTGCACTTAAGAATACTATTGGTACATAAGGTAAAAATTGGAATTCTGCTCTAACAAGTTTAGTATATTCTTTTATATCTTCATCCTTTTTAGTATCCCATTTATTTACTGCAATTACCATTGCTTTACCAGCTTCTATAGCATAAGATGCAATATGTTTATCTTGTTCTATAATACCTTCTTCAGCATTAATAACAATTACACATACATTACTTCTTTCAATAGCTTTCATTGCTCTAAGTAAACTATATTTTTCTACATCCTCATATATTTTACCTTTTTTTCTCATACCTGCGGTATCTATAACAACATATTCCTTTTTATCATATTTAAGAACAGTATCTATAGAATCTCTAGTAGTTCCAGGTACATTACTAACTATTACTCTATCTTCTTTTACTAATGCATTTACTAAAGAAGATTTACCTACATTTGGTCTTCCTATTAAACAAAATTTCATTCTTGGATCATCTTCTAAATCATCTTGTTTAGGGAAATCTTTAACTACTTCATTAAGTAAATTATCCATTCCTTTACCATGTTCTGCAGATACTCCAATATAATGTTCAAATCCTAGTTCATAGAAATCCATAGAATTCTTTTTAAATTCATTAGAATCCATTTTGTTAATAGCTACTATTACTTTTTTCTTTGATTTATATAGTAATTCACTTACTACTTTATCATTAGCATTTAATCCTTCTTTACCATCTACTACAAATATAACTACATCTGCTTCATCAATAGCGATTTCTGCTTGTACTTTGATTTCTAGATTAAATTCTCCTGTGGAAATATCAATTCCGCCAGTATCAATTAAATTAAATTTATAATCTTTATAATTTGCTACACCATATATTCTGTCTCTAGTTATACCTGGTGTATTTTCAATAATAGATATTTTTTTCTTTAACATTCTATTAAATAAACTAGATTTACCTACATTTGGTCTTCCTACTAACGCAACTGTTGGAATTTTCATATTTCTCACCTCTTTTTCTGTTTAAGTATTATATCATAAAGAATAAAAAAGAAGAAGATTATTCTTCTTTTCCAAAAACTATTTTTTCAATCTCATTTTGTATTTCTATTTTACCTAGTTTAGTTTTAGAAGAGAATAATACTAAATTATCTCCATCTTTTATATTTAATTCTTCATTAATCATTTTTACTTGTTTTTCTCTATCATTTTTACTTACTTTATCTACCTTAGTAGCAATAATAGTTACTGGAAGATTATGATAATTTAAGAAATTATACATAAGTAAGTCATCTTGAGTAGGTTTAATTCTAAAATCTATTAATAAAAATACTCTTTCTAAGCAATCTCTATGTTCTAGGTATTCCTCGATCATTTTACCAAATTTTTGTCTTACTTCTTCACTTACAGTAGCATAACCATAACCTGGTACATCTACTAAATAGAAAGAATCATTAACATGATAAAAATTTAATGTTTGAGTTTTACCTGGATTAGATGATACTCTAGCTAAATCCTTACGTTCTATAATAGTATTTATAAAACTACTCTTACCAACATTACTTCTTCCACATAATAAAAACTCTGGTTTATTATCCTCTGGATATTGACTTTGTCTTACCGCACTAATGGCGAGTTCAACAGAATTAATTTTCATAAAAAATTCACCATTATAATTATAACAAAATAAAAAAAATAAAGCAAATCGCTTTATTTTTTCTTTTTTATATTTAAGCCCACGATTAATATTATTGCTATTAAAACTACTCCTGCTACTACAGCTATTACTGTAGGATCAATAGTTATTCCAGTACTCTTTGGTACTTCTGGTCCAATATCATCTAAAAAGAACATATTTCCTCCTATTTCTTTTTTCTAATTACTACTGCTGTTACTAACACTGCAACTACTACAACTATTGCTATGCCAATAATAACTGCTGGAACAACATAATTAGTTGATTCAACTGGTGTTATTGGTGTATCAGGTGCAACTACATCTAAAAAGTTCATATTATTCCTCCTTTACAATAAACTTATTAATTTCCCTATAAATAACGATGATGCGTTTAATAATAATGATAATAAAAAGGGATTAATTGCATTATATTTTAATACTTTTTTATATATTAAACCTTCTACGAATACTACTAGTATTTCCATGATTATTATACCTATAAGTTCTACGTTATAACCAAAATTTGCATATAAAATTAACTGCGTTGTTACTACTACTGGATTGGTTATAACATTAACAAGCATAATGTTTAATATATCTTTTTTATCTCTAACACTTAATATAAGTGCTGCTATAAGTTCTATTATTAATGTTAATGCTAAACATTCTAATAATGTTAATGGTATATTCATTTTTTTAACTCTTTTCTAACAAATATAACTGTTAATATAATTATTATTAACATTAATGCTACATATGACCAAAATAGTATTTCATTCCCTTGAATATACTCTTTAAAAAATATTAATTTCATTTTTTACCCCCTTTAATACATATCCTAATGCTATAGAACATAATACTGAAGTAATTATAATTACTATAATATTACCTATCATATTTAATCTTATAAAGAATATTGGGGCTGTTCCTAAGAATAATCCTATTGTTGTTAAACCAAATGCAAGTCCGGGAGTTTTCTTTAATAAGGAAACTAATATTCCTAAAGTAATAGCCATTGTCATTGAGAAGAACATTACTCCAATTAGTGAAATAAACATATTATTATCACCAAAACATAGGAATGGTATTGCCAATAAGCATGATCCAATAGCAACTTTTCTAATACCTATCAAATCAGATAATATACCTCCTAAGGCTTTACCTAGACCCATAGTACAAAAGAATACAATTAACTGAAGAGTAGTTTTATTCCAAGAAGTTGGAATACCATACCCCATATATCCTCTTATTACTACTACTAAAACTGCTATCAAAATAACTATTCCTGGAGTTAAATCATCTCTAACATAATTAAATTTATCCATATTACTCTTATTTGGAACACATTTTTTTGATATTAATACACAAGGTATAATTGTTAAAATTGCTATTATTAAGAGCAATGGATTTAAACTTGTTCTAGCAAGTAATCTGCCTGTTACTACACCAAAAGAACCACCCGCAACGAATATAGCAGGAGTACTTAGTCTACCATTAGAAGTTCTTAATGTATCTTCTGCTCCAGCTACGTGTAAAAATGCATTTCCTAAGCAAATTATAATTAATGATATAGATAATGGTAAATTAGTTAATCCATAAATTAAGTATGAAATAACTAATAATATTACTCCAATTAAACCCATATTTATTTTAGGATATTTATCAGAAATATATCCCATTATACTTTGTGGTACAAAGGCAAGACCATCATAAATAAATGGAAATACCCATGCTATCATAGAGTTATGTGTTATTTTAGACATATAGAAAAAGCATACTACTTCTACTATAAAATGGACATAAAAATATAAATATCCAGTCTTTAATTCTCTACTTTTCAATAACTTAAATATCTTAACCACCTACTTTAATTTAATTATAGCACAAAATAAAAAAATAGACTTAAAAGTCTATTTTATGTTTACGATTTTCATCAAATTAGTTGAGTGTGCCTCAAATGTTTCACCATTGAATCCACCAGTAATTACAACTAAATCTCCTTCATTAAGATTAAATCTTTCTTTAGCTACTTTAATAGAACTATCAATCATCTCATCTGTTGATTTATAGAAATCAACTACCCATGTTTCTACACCATAGTATAGAACTAATGATCTTGCTATTTTAGCATCTGCACATGTAGCAAATATAATTGCATTTGGTTTCATGTTACTTAATTTTCTTGCTGTATAACCAGATAAAGTGCCTGTAACTATTAATTTTGCATCTAATTCATTAGCACATAAACATGCTGACTCTGCAACCATTTCTACTATATTATTCTTTCTTATATAATTATAATTTGTATCATAATGTGTATATCCTTCTTGTCTTTCACAAATATTTGCCATAATTCTAACTGTTTCTACAGGATATTTACCTTGTGCAGTTTCTCCAGATAACATAACAGCATCTGTACCATCAACTATAGCATTAGCAACATCAGATACTTCTGCTCTTGTTGGTCTAGAGTTTTCTTTCATAGATTCAAGCATTTCTGTTGCAACTATAACGAATTTAGAATGTTCTCTTGCTTTTCTAATTATCATCTTTTGGTAATGTGGTAAATCTTCAAGAGATGCTTCAACACCAAGATCTCCTCTTGCTACCATTACACCATCTGCTTCATCTATTATTTCATCTATGTTTTTAATAGCCATAGTATTTTCTATTTTAGCTATTATCTTCATATTAGAACCTTCATTTTTAATAATTTCTCTAATTTCCATTATATCTTCTTTACAAGATACGAATGAAGCTGCTAAGAAATCACCATCATTATGACAAGCAAATATAATATCGTTTCTATCTTGTTCACTAATAAATGGTACATTTAAATGTACTCCTGGAGCATTTAAACTCTTTTTATTTCCAAGAACTCCACCAGAAACTATTTTACATGTAACAGAATCAGAATCTTTTTCTATTACATCAATTTTCATTAAACCGTTTTCTAGTAGTATTGAATTACCTACTTCTAAAGAATCAATAACCTCAGGATGGTTAACTGAGAATCTTTCTTCATTACCTATAACAGTTTCTTTAACTACTTTAATAGTATTACCTTCAACTAAGTTAATACCACCTTCTTGTACTTCACCATTTCTGAATTCTGGCCCTTTAGTATCATATAAAATAGCTATATTCTTCTTAGCTCTTTTCTTTGCTTCTAAAACATTATCTACTGTTTCTCTAGCGCTTTCATAAGTAGCATGGCTAAAATTAATTCTAGCACAGTTCATACCTACATTAATCATTTTTTCTATAGTATCTACATTATTACTTGCAGGTCCTATACTACATATAATCTTTGTCTTTTTCATAAATATCACCTTTACCAATTATAACAAATTTTGATAAAAGAAAAAAGTGGAAAAATCCACTTTTTACTCTATATCTATATATTTTTTAGATGATTCTATCTTTTTCATAGGAAGAGTTACTGTTAATACTCCATCATTGAATGAAGCTTTAATATTTTCTTCATCGATATCTCCTAAATAGAATGATCTAGAACATTTTTCATGTCTATGAATTTCTCTTCTGATATATTTCTTATCATCGGATTCTTTATTATCATAGTTCTTTTCAGCTTGGATTGTTAAAGTACCATCTTCACATTCAATCTTGATTTCATCCTTCTTAAATCCTGGAACTGAAGCTTCTACGATAGTGTTTCCATCCTTTTCATAGATATCACATTTCATTCTTCCTTCCATTTTTGGTTCATCAAACCAATCATCAAATATAAATCTACTTGGTAACATAAACATCACTCCTTTTTTTGTTACTAAGGGTTTTACACCTTACAAATATAATTATACTCAAAAATTAGCACTTGTCAATAGAGAGTGCTAATTTTACACATAAAAAAGAAAACTATTTCTAGTTTTCTATTCATCAAAGAAATCATCAAAGAAGTCATCATAATCAGATTCATCTTTAACTGGTTTCTTCTCTTCTTTATCTTTTAACTCAAAATTTTCTAAGTTAATATCATTGCTTGGGATAATTTCAGAAACATTTGGTTCTTTTTCACTAAGTTTTTCCACAGGTTTATATGTTAGATCCTCTTTTGGCTCTGATTCTGGAGCTTTTGGAGGTTCAGAAACAGGTTTCTCAGTGTCCTTAAGTTCAGGTGTTGAAGCAGGTTCTTGTGTAACGCTTGCTTGTGTTTCTTTTTGTTTCTCTTTTTCACGTCTTTCTTCCTCTTCAATAGCTGCAATTTGCTTATCTATGTTCTTAATTAATTCATCAATGTCTTGACTGCTACCAAATGAAGTGTTTGAATTATCCATTGGTGTTGGTGCAGTTGGTGTTGGTGCTGGAGTTGGACTTGATGGCATACCACCGAATCCTGGCATACCTCCAAAACCTGGCATTCCACCAAATCCTGGTGCATTATTCATTCCAGGCCCCATTGCTTCGCTCTTTTTCTTTTTAACAAAATCTTTAACACTGAATGTTTTTACTTCAGTCATTTGTCTTTCAGGATATTCAACATCTTGTCCATATAATGTTGCTCCTACTCCAAAACCGAAGTCTGTATTATAATCCATTCTTAGCTTTCCTTTATAAGGAGGGCATCTATGGCGAACTAATACATATTCATCAGGTTTCATTCTTTGAAGCTCTGATATAGTAACAAGAGGTCTTGTTTCTTCTTTTTTATCTTTACCTACTCTAACTATCTTATCACCACATAATTTACTTATTTCTTCTAAGGCACTTAATTCTCCTGTTAATAAGTAAATAGTATTTATACAGTTACCTCTGATAGTTTGAGCATCTTCTTTACCATATGTTTTATCTAATTGGGCAAAGTTTTGGATTATAAATGTAAATTTAATATGACGAGATCTTGCTGCAGTAACCATAGTAGCAATATCCTTTATTTTAGGCATATTTGCAAACTCATCTAGTAAGAAGTTAGTTCTTACTGGAAGAGCTCCACCATGTTTATATGCAGTAGATATTAAACATTCATAACATTGCTTAATAAATATAGTTGCTAAGCTATGATATGTTGTTTTTTCATCTTGAATTATCATAAATAATGCTGTTGGTCTTTCACCAATAGAAGCCATATCAAAATCGTTTTTAGAAAGCATTTCTGATAAGTTTCTAGTAACAGCTAGTGTTTTAACTTTTTGTTGTAATACAGTCATGATACCTGCTTTAGTTTCATCTGCTGTTGTAACAGTACCTGCCATATTAATTGCAACAGGACTAGTTGGATCTTGCATCTTATAATATTCTTTCATATAAGTAGATGCTCCATATCTTTCTTCACCTTGATTAATCATTAAGTTAATACTATTAATGTTAACTTCTTCAAGTGGTGCATCTTGGAATAATGCAAGTCCTAAACCAGTTAAATAATCTGCTGCTGCATTTTGCCAGAATGGATCTTGACCATGTCCATCAACAACTATATTAGTAGATAAGTCATTTAAAAGCTCATTAGCTTTATCATAATTACCTTCTTTTTGATATTTATAAGGAAGATCATAAGGATTCCAACAGCTACCTCTTTGAGGTTCACGGAAGTTTAATACTATTATTTGATATCCTGCATCCTTTAATATCTTATAATTATCTTCATATATTTCACCCTTAGGGTCTGTAATAACAATTGATTCTTTTGCTTTAATTAAATGTTTCATTGTAGGATTAACAATACCTGCAGTTTTACCAGAACCAGTAGCACCTATAACAAGAGTATGCATATTAGAATTATCTACGTAAGCACTATCCTTATCATATATAATAGGAGTTCCACCTACGCTAGCAGTTTTATCAGCAAAAGGAATTCTAACTACTTCTTTAGCAGTCATTATTTCTTTATCTTTTGCCCATCTAGAATAGCCATTTTCTTTAGGTAAATCAGTAAACCCAAATCCTTTATCTCTTTCAAAGAAATAAGAAGTTGTAGATCCAAAAACAGTACCTACTACAGCAAGCCAAATTACTACTGTCAATGCAAATGAACTACCATTTAATTCCTTAAAAAAATTTAATCCTGATGGAACACCATCATGTAATATTGATAATACGTTGGAAACACATAATGCTATTATTAAAAATACAAAAATCGCCATAATTACAAAAGCAACTACATCTTTCTTTTCTGCACGAAATTTTAATTTCATTTTATCATCTCCATAATATATTTATTATATCAAAAAAAAGGTATTTTTTAAATACCTTTATTAATTATTGAGTCGCAGATCCACAATTAGATATGGAAATAACTTTTTGATTAGTATTCCAATCTTGTTTTACTTGGGTTGCACTTGTTAATCCTTTATATAAGTAGTCATTATCAAATTCAAACTCTATTACACTTAAGGATTTACCGCTTAAATGTCCATAACAAGCAGGATCTGTTGCTTTAGAACTCATACATAATTCTTTATTATCAACAGGGCTCCCATTATTAGTATTTAGATAATCTTTTTCATCAGCTACTATTAAAGGTAATGATGTACCATCTTCTAAATTAGCATATACTAAATCTCCGATTGTACCAAAATTCTTAGTTATTGCAGCCAAATATCTATCAGCACCATTAACTTTAACAACAGCTATACCATTCTTATAACGTGCTCCGTCTTCTAACCATAGTTTATGTACTTTTTTCTGTGGAGAACTTCCATCTATACCTAAACTACCAAATCCTCTTTTATCATAGAAAGTAACAGTATAGTTTATCTGAGGCATTTCAAATATACTACTTGGAAGTGCTAATGTTGTTCCTTTTCCACCATCAAGTTTACAATCCGCAGTGGCAGTCGCTCTACAAGTGATAAACATATTAACTGGGTTTAAGAACGAATGATTCTTTGAATCATATATTCCAAAGTGAAGTGATGCTTTTTCACCATCTTCTGATGCATATACATCCCCAATATGCCCAATAACTTGGCCTTTTGTAACTACATCTCCTGTTTTTAATGTTAAATCGTCCGGTTTTAAACCACCATAATATACTCTGATTTTTGAGATTTTATTCTTAAATAGACTACTAATAATTCCTTTTCCTGCAGCACTATTAGTATATTGGACCATATAATCTATTACAACCCAGCCACCATCTACAGCTTTATCACTGTATGTACCATCTACAGTTGACTGATATACTTTTCCATCATATATAGAATAGACATTAGCACCCTCAGTTACTCCAACGCTATCTGCATTTAAATCTACACCGTTATGCATTTTTCCTATAAACAAGCCATAATTTTCTCGAGCATTAAATGTAACAGTTTGCCCAATTGTTAGATCAACAGGTGGAGTTAACTCCGCTAATAAATCTAGATTAATATCTCCAATACAATCAGTATAATCTTGCGCAGATTCATCAGTTTTATAAATAGTATCAAACATTTCCTTAGTCAATCTTATTTCAGTAGCAATGCGCTTTACTTTTTCCTCTAATTCATCACCTGTTAGTTTATTACCACTACTATCAAGTAGTAACGGATTAAACTCAGGCATTTTTCTTATATAATCATTTACTAGATATTCTTCATATTTTTCTTCATCGAATTTATATTCATAATATTTTACAGTAATAGAATCTAATAATTTTTTACCATAACTTATAATATCGTTTGTCCCAACATCGCTATTGTCATCATCTTCATCACTACTAAAAAGTTCAAAAATTGTTCCTGTTAGTTTATCTATATCAATTTCAATACTCTTTACTTCATAAAAACAATTAATGAATGTTATCAATAAATTACTTAATGCAAGTCCAACTTCATCATTTTTGCCATTTTGGAAAGCTAACTGTAATGAATTCCAGTTTTCAGTACCGGAAAAAACATCAAGCATATCATTATATAATTGATATTCTGAAACCAAGGTCTCAAATAATGGCCCAAAACCGGTCATATGTGCAACGCAATAAGCAATCAATAATGGAATAATATCTTTTATATTATTCATTTCATTATTTATCCTTTTAACGCACATTTCTATATACTCTGTTAACGTTATTTCCTTTGTTTGCTTCTTCCCTAGGAATTGGTGTTTAGCAAGATCACGTAGTCTATAAAGTTTATTCGCAGAATAAACTAATCCACCACCACCTGTAGTAGTTTTTGATTCTTTTAGCCACATTTTTGCTAAATTAATTCCAACTTTGACTGCATCACAGTACTTTGAATCACTTTCTTCATCAATATTCAATGAAGCACAAACTTTACTATTATCCGCAGTATAGATTCCTAAATCCCCATAAAATATATCTGTATAATATAGTGTTGCCATAATATAAGGAAAGTCAATTTCTTCGCCATAATGTGTATTTAAATAATTAACTTCATCATAAAATGCTTCTTCACTATCTTTAAATCCTAATCCTGATATAAAGTTATTAACTTTTTCTGTATTATCAGGATCTAATACTTCATTCATGAAAAACATTGGAGATAAAATATATGACACTATTAATGTTCCAATTGTAAGGAATAATAAAACAAGTACTCCGAATACTTTAGGATCAAAAATTTTAAAAATTGCCTTTAAAGCTTCTTTTCCCTTACCAAGTTTATCCGCTGCGTCATTAAAAAACTTATCGGAATCAAACTTTTTGGACAAATCTTGTATTCTTTTTCCTCTAGCTTGATTAAGTTTCCCTCTTTCTCTAAGTTTATCAGCAAATGATTTATCAGTAGTTTTCTTTGCGGCATTTGTCGCAGTTTTATTTGCTTTTGCAGCATTTTTTGCCGCCCTCAAAGCTTCTTTTTCAGCCTTAGCTTCTGCTTTGGCAGCATCCGCAGTTGCCTTTGCAGTAGCTGCTCCGCTTTCTGCAGCTATAGAGGCTGCCTTTTGCCCTTCTGCTAGACCTTTATGAACTCCTGCCACGGTTTGACCAGTAGCACTTATTGCAGCTCCAGCATAAGGTATACTAGCTGCTTTCTGAGCTGCCGCCTTTTCTGCGTCTGCAGCCCTACTCGATGCTTGAGCAATATTCTTCGAAGTTGCTGCTGCTTTTTTAGTAGCTGCAGCAGATTTAGAGGCTACGTCAGCTGCTTTCTCTCTTGCTGCTGCTGCTTTTTCTGCTGCTGCTGTCCCTGATTCAGCGATTGAAGAAGCAGTGCTGCCAACGTTGGCAGCTGTCTTAGTGGCTTTTTCACCACCATCAAGCATATCTGCAAATTTTTCTTCGCCTTTACCTATTGTCTCTATAGTTTTTCCAACATCATTCATGCCTTGTTGGACATTATCAAATTTTTCACCTAAGGTTTGTTTCTTTCGTTGAGGTGTCTCAACTTGCTGTTCCTCTTGTTGTGACGAAACTACTGCTTCTTCATCGTTCATTCTATCACCCGATTCTTTTTTAGTTTATTTTAAATATTATAATCCACCTTTACTTCCGAAAGAATCTAATTCTGCTTGAGTAGCAACTACAGAAATTTGTAATTTCTTGTTACCACAAATAAATAATCCTTCCCCTTGATTATAACGTTTAATATTTTCTTTTTCATTATCATTTAAGTCAATTAAGTTACTTAAATCTTCAACAGCTTGTTTCTTCAAATTCATTACTAAATAGTAAGATGAGTTATCAAAAATAGCTTTACCTTGTTGTAAAACTGCTGGAGCAGAGAAATCACTTGGTTCTTGTGTAATAATAATTGTACCAGTGTTATATTTTCTTGCTCTTCTTTGAACATTAGCTAAGAAATTAGCACCTAATTGGTTATTATTACCAAGCAACATATGTGCTTCATCTACTTCTAGAATTGAGTTTATCTTAGTATCTAGGCATAAACTCCAAGCATGTTTTAATATATTGAAGAATAATGCATTTCTAACATTTTCTTCAGCATTCATTATTTCTCTAATATTAAATACTATAAAATTAGATTTTGGAGTAATTGTAGTCTTACCATCAAAGTAATGTTCTAATCCTCCATATGTTAATGGTCTAATCTTTAATTCAAGTCTTTCCATTAAATCTCTTTCTTTAGTAGCTTCACCATAAGAAAGAATTCTTCCTCTAATAGTTTTATAAACATCACTAAAAGTAGGATAATCTTCTGATTTTAATGTACTAAAATCTGTATTAACATTTATATTAAATCTTTGATATGTTTCTATTACGACTTCATTAAATAAGTTTAATAGGTCTTCTTCTAATGATGGATCATAATACATCATAAATGTTTTTAATGTTTGAATAGCGCTTACAAAAACAGCTTTACCTACTTCTGCTCCCGCTTCTTCTTTATCAACATCTATAACTATTTCAAGTGGGTTAATCATTCCATATTCTCCACCTAAACCTAAGTTAATAAAATCTCCATCATATAACTTAGTCATATCTTCAAGTTCACCTTCTGGGTCAATTGCTACTATCTTATATTCATTTCTAATATGAGTTCTAAGTAATAATTTAGCAGCAGTTGATTTACCTGAACCTGAAGTACCAAGTAATATCATATTGGCATTATTTCTATTATGTTCCTTCTTTATTTGGTATAAGAATTGGTTAAATAATATAATACCACCAGAGAAATCTACACCAAGTAAACAAGATAATCCTGGGTCTTTAACACAGTCAAATACGAAAGGATACATAGCAGCAAGAGTTGGAGATGGAATTGGAGTGCCAATTCTATCTTCAAGATCTTGCTTATCAAATATAGGCAAACAAGACTTGAATACTTTTTCTTGTTCAAATCTTAAAGGAATTGCTCTCATTTGCATTCCTTCTAATGTATCTTTTATTTCTACTTTCTTTCTCTCTAATTCCTCTTTTGTTTTTGCAGTAACCATTATATGTAGTTGGAAATCAAAAACTCTTGATTGATTATTAGTAATTGTAGTTACAAAATCATTCAATGAATCATAATCTTGCCTTAATTTTTCTTGAACAGTAACATCATTTTCTCTTTGATATCTGTCTTGAATATCTGCTAGTTGTCTATTAAGCATTTTAGCAAGAACACTGAATGCTATAGGAATATGCTTAGCAACAATTTTTACGCCAGACATGCCTGATATTAATGATGCTAAGTATCCAGGAAAAATATTTGGTGGATAAGATATAACTGTTAAAATAGTTGCATAACTATCACTAATAAAGAAATCATTTGCATTAAATGTAATCCCCTTTGGGGCAATCTCTTTTCTTAAACTCATTCTGTAGTCACTGTCCTTTCTGTAAATGTTTTTCCATCATTTAAGAAATTATCTAGTAACATTCTTAAATCTTCATTTGATACTTGAGCACCTATTAAACCTGACTGTGCAAGGTTACTTATAAGCCCTCTTACATTTTTTGTAATTTCTTCTTGAGTATCTGCTTTAAATAACACAAAATATTCTGTATCAACAACATCGTTTTGAACAAAGCCATCAGCTTTAGCTATATCATCGATGATTAATTTTCTAATCGCAGGTCTACTAACATTGTTTAATTGTAATTCTAATTGTGAAACATATAAATCTATGTTTGTAGGTCTATCCGCTACTATTAACCAAAATTCAAAATCAATTTGGTTATAAAATTTTCTTAATTCATCAATAACACGGTTTTGTGATAATTCATCCATAATAAAGATATTTTTAGGTAATACCTTTATTCCAGAAACTAACTTTTTATTATCTAAAACGATAACATTGTTATTAATTTCTTTAACTGTTATCCAGTTTTCAGTACTTGAACTATTCTGATTCATCTTCCTTCACACTCCATCCTTCCCATTTATAATTCCTTCTGTTTGAAAAAAATCTTATTGTTTCTTGTATAACCACCAATACATTATGATAATTTGGTATTGGTATAACAAGGAATGCGCATATTAGTAATGGTGCTAAAGCTATTACTAAACCTTGTAATGTTTTTGGTGCAGCTATTAATATAATTAATACTGACACAACCAATCCTGAACTTGCTAATATTAAATCAAATGGTCTAAATATATTAAATATTAATTTACCACTTTTAGGATTAGCAGGTATTATATATAAATTCATCTAATATCACACTCCTTTTTATTCATCTCTTCTATTTCTATTAGATTGTCTACGGCGTAAATCACTTACCAAATCGTTCATTTCTTCTCTCTGTTCGTCATTTAGGCCGCGGCTAGTTCTTATTTGTCTTAATTCTTCAACTCTATTAACAATTTCTCTTTCAGTCTCAAGATCATCTGCTGGTACAACATCTGCAGCTTGATGTTCTTGTACGGATTGTGGAGCAGGTGTCGGAGTGCTCTCTCTAACTATTGGATTTCCATCTGATCCTAAAATTTGTACGGCTGGTTGACTATAAGAACTAGATGCAGTCGAAGCATCCCTAGTACCAGTTCCAACTTCTGCGTTTGGACCCTCTACTAGAGCGTTGCTATTAGCCCAACCTTGTATTTGATTTCCAGCCTCATCAACTACTTGATCTGTTGGAGCAGCTGTGTTAAATTGGTTAGCTACAGCTAATGATCCTGTCATTTGCTTTAATGGATTGTTATATGTTTGATATGCAACTTTATCAATATCCGACATTTGTGCAATAATGTTTTGCTGTTCTCTATCTATATCGTCAACAGCAGCTTTTGCATTGTTGACTGCACCTCCCAAACTACCAACAGCATATAGGTCTAATGGTTTATATTCCGTATCCCTAACAGCTGTTTGCAAAGCGTCATCATATTTCTTTGTGGCTGTAGTAAATTGAGTTGCTGTTTCTGAGTCCATATATTTAACTAAGAATTTTGCATCATCTTCTGTCACTAAACGATTACCTGATTGAAGTCTACTAGCAATTTCCCTTGCTTGGTTTATCTCTGATGCTTTATAAAGTGAGGCATTTGAATTTAACATACTATATACATTATTTGCATAGCCTGCTACCTTTTCACCTGAATTTTGCACAGCCATCAAACTGTTATATTTTATTTGTGCATCAGCACCAGCGTGCATAGAAGCGGCTAGTTGCTTCCCAAGTTTAGAATCACCGAATGTTTGATCAACCATTCCAAGTGTTTGTCCTATTTCATCCTTGATTTTAGCGGTTGTCTTAAACCTTTGCTTACCATCAGCACCATAAATAGGTTTTCCGCTAGCGTCTCTTTCTTCATTTGTCCATGTTCCTTGTTTAGATGTTAATCCTGCAGCAGAAAGGCGATCATTAATTCTTTGTTCTGCGCCAAGTAATTGCGCACGTGTATGTGTTGGTGGTGTACTTTCTTTTTCATATTCTTGATATCCTGACATCCAACTTCCTGTTTTCACGCTTTGTCTTGCCCCGTATAATAATCCTTTACCAGTTTGAAATGCTGGAAGGTCTTTTAGTTGCTTTCCAGTTTTTTTGTAGTAAAGTGCATTTGCAGCTGCGAACCCACCTGCTGCTGGTAAAGTTAAACCTAATTTTGCTAGGTTTTTACCTGTTTTTCCAAGCGCAGTCCATGCGTTTGCGGCAAGTTGTCCAACACCAGCCATTTCCGAAAGTCTTCCTTTGATACCGCCTCTTGTTTTAATATTTGTACCAAAAATTCCATTTATAATATCAGGGAGTTTCTTTACTACTTGTAAAATTGCTATTAATGTTAATAATTTTGTCAAACCAACCATAATCCAGTTGCTTGATCCACTACTTAGAAAAAACATTATAAAAGCACCCCCTTCAATACATTAATGATTATTATCATAAATCCGATTGCTAATACTTTTAAGAATATTATTACATATGTTGAGAAAAACTCTTTTGCCCATTTTTTAAGTATTTCGCCATTAAACACATATGCTCCTAATACTATTGGAAGCATAAGTTGCAACACTGCGAGTTTAACTGCCCTAAAAAGTGTATCCATACATAGTAGAACTAATTCATAAACAACTAGTAATCCTGCAAGCGGACATAAAATAGAGTGATATTGGAAGTCTGTAAATTCAATACTAGCCCCAGAGCCCATTGTAATAGCAGATCCCGCTTCAGGCCATCCTAGTATTATTCCGCCAGCTGTAGCAGCTCCAGACTTTAACATATCTTCTTTATATATATCAAGCAATGCATATTGTGTATAATTAATATCTCCATATCCTGCAAAGTAATAAACATATTTTTCTTTCTTTTTTTCGTCTTCTGTTAAATCATCCCAAGTACGAACATTATTGTCTTCGTCTACTGGAGCACAGAATGCAGAGAATGTTTCCCATGCAAGAACTTGCCCAGCACTATCAGAATCTATGGAATAACCAAATATTCTACTTGTTAAAAAGTTATCGCTTAATAATTTATCTTGGATATTAAATAGTGTTCTAAATGCAATTGGAGCAAGAAATATTAGTATTACAGCAAAGACAGCTCTAAAATATGCTCCTTTTGCGCCTTTTTTATTATCTCCCAAAGTATCTGGGTTAACCATCGCACTTATTAATTTGATTGCTATAGCAAATAAAACAACAACCCCAACTAAAACATATAAATTGTTCCATATTGAAAAGATAAAATCTTCTTTTAATATTCGGAAATTCGATAAATCCATAAACAAATTATATAATTTTGGAATAAGTGGGTAGGAAAGATTACAAAGTAGAACACTTAACCCTAAGAATAAAGCCTTAATTCCATATAACAACATTTTTAATCACATCCTTTATCTGACATATCATTTGTTACAACGCATTTTATTAAACATACATTTTCAGAACCATACGTTCCCATAACTGAGAATATAAATTGAACAACAAATGGTAATAATATAAATAATCCAAAGGCAATTAATCTTTTTATAAACTTACCTCTGGTTTCTTTCATTTTTTTCTCATCACCAGCTGTTATAGCTTTCAAGAAATCTAGAGAACCTAACAATATGATTAAAAAAGGTGCTGCTATTCTTAAGAAAGTCCATGCTGATGTAAGATATGAAATATCACTGCATTTAAATGGTTCATGAACTATTTCAATTTTTCGATATGTACTTATTTCATATGCTGCCTTTAATTCATCTGCTGAAGTATATCCAATTCCCATATTTGTAGAACCTGTTGCAAAATCATTCATTAAGACTTGGTCAACTATAGTTTCACACTTGCCAGTTTTAGAATTCCATTTACACTCGCTTCCAAAATCATCCTGTTCAACACATTGAAAGTCATAAATGTAATCTTCACAAGTATTGGTGTTTTCTTCTGTGTATATATATTCTGCTGTATAACACTTCCCGTTTGAGTTTGCGGCACATGGATTACCCCAACCATCAGAAGTACAAAGGTCTACTGTTCCATACACATTTGTATGATACCCATAGTCTTCACAAGATAATGGTCCATTTTTTATTGGCAAACAGTATCCACTAATTCTATCGGCAGTACATCTATCAGTTGGGCACTTAGATAGATCTGGCATTCCATTTGATCCATAGTAACGTGGGGCATTAAACGCATAACATTCTTGCGTATCGTCGGAATCATACGTACAGCTAAATTGAGAGGCAACATATTTTTTAGTACATTTATTTCCGTCGACATCAACTGAAGGGCATTCATTCGGATTATATTCTATGCAAAGCCTATCAGCAGGAGTCGAATCGGGAGTTGGTGGAGTAGTAAATGTACAAATCATTTCAGACCCATCATATTTTTTAGTGCATTCATTCCCTGCTCCATCTGTTGTAGGGCATTCACTATTGCTGTATTCAGTACATAATTTGACATCAGCTTGCACTTTAGCATTAGGAATTATAAACAAAATAAATAGTATTAATAATATAAAGAAAATCTTCTTTTTTTTCATATATTTCTCCTTTCTATTCTCCTAAATAGAAACAATTTCTTATCATATAATATTTTAACATATTTTTAAATAAATTAAAAGGAAAATTAGCAAAAAATAATGTTTTTTAAAAGAAAAGAAAGAGCAATTTTTATTGCTCTTTTTTACTGTATTATCATTTACAAGTTCCTGTCGAACCATTTTTTGTTTCCCATGTGCATTCACGTCCCCAATCATCTTTTTTTGGGCATGAAGATTTAGGTATATTTGACCCATGGTCTGAACAAGATTTAGGATTCTTTATATAGTCACATCCTGGTTTTGATTGTTCTCCTACTGGTGCAGTTGCATAACAAGGGTTATCAAAATCATCAACAGTTGGGCATGTCTTTCCGTTATTTGCTCCATATTGAACACATGTTAATTTATTCTTTTCCCCATTTATACAATATCCAATGGAACTATTGTAGCTTACTTGTCTCTCTACCCAAAGACACGAATGAGTTGAAGACCCTTTTGCACAATCAGCCTCACTTTTATAATCAGAGCAGGCATATTTCTTTGATGAACTACTGTCAGAACCACTGCCTGAATCAGTACCAGACCCACTACCTGAATCAGTACCAGAACCGCTTCCTGATGATCCTGGCGTATAATGCAATCCATAATCGTCATCTAAAGGTTCTAATTCGTATCCCTTAAAATCTATTTTTGCTTTTGCTTCTGAATAACATGTCCAGAAATCCGCAGTTTTTTTCTTGCCGGCTAATTGTTTTGATATAAACTCCACAAGCCATGGTAGAAGAAATACAATTAATGCTGCAACTACTCTTGAAATAAAAGGTTTCCTTTTAATTCTCATTTCTTTTTCATCATGGGCTATTAAAGCCTTAAACCAATCCAATGATCCCCAAATTACTAATGCAAATGGTACTGCTATTTGAATCACTCTAATAAAAAATTTTGCAGTTTGAAATATTGGAAACCATCTAGTGCCTTCGCAACTATAATCTTCGAGTAAAAATGCATCTTCCAAAAAGTTAATCATAATTATATCACCCTATAAATATAATATACTTTATTAAGTATAATTGTCAATAAACGGAATCTAGAAATGTAAACAAAAAAAATAATTCTTTCGAATTATTTTTTATTATTCATCTTTATGCCAATCATCAAAATTGATTTTTGCTTCTGATTGATCGAAACAAGTCCAGAACTTAGTTGTTTTATCAGTTCCAGCGATTTGTTTAGCTATTAATTCAACTATCCATGGTAAAACTAGGATAACAATTGCTGCAACAAGTCTTGAAATGAATGGTTTTCTTTTCATCTTCATTTCTTTTTCGTCTCCAGCAATTAAAGCTTTAAACCAGTCTAATGATCCCCAAATTACTAATGCAAATGGAACTGCTATTTGAAGTACTCTAATAACAAATTTAGCAGCATTGAATATTGGTAAAAGATCACCATCACACTTAAAGTTTTCTAAGCTTATTTCTAAGAAATTAAATAAATCCATAAATCCAATCTCCTCTCTTTATTTATACTCTTATAATACATTTTTTTATGGAATATGTCAATATATTTATTTTACTTTACATTTTTAATCTTCTATTATAAAATCTTCGCTCTTATGTGGTTCTTTAAATAATAAATCATTAAATCCTTGTTGTCTTAGAACTTCATACACCATTATTGCTACACTATTAGATAAATTAAGTGCTCTAACTTTATCAGTCATTGGTATTCTCATGCAATGATCTAAGTCTTCTCTAAGTATTTCTTTTGGTATTCCAGTACTCTCTTTACCAAATACTAAATATATATTCTCTTCTTTATTAGAATAATCAAAAGAAGTATGTGGTTTCTTTCCATATCTTGTTAAATAATAGAAAGTCCCATTATTTTTAGATTTAAAATCATCCCAGTTTTCATAAACTGTATAATCTAAGTGTTCTAAATAATTAACTGCACTTCTTTTAACATATTTATCTTCTAATGAAAAACCTAAAGGTTTAATTAAATGCAGTTTAGAATTTGTAGCTACACATGTTCTCATTATATTTCCAGTATTTCCAGGTATTTCTGGTTCAAATAAAACTATATTAATCATTTTTATCACCAAGAAAATTATAGCATTTTTTATTGAATAAATCTATTTTGTTTGCTATAATTTTCTTATGATAGAGGTGCATTAAAATGAAACTATGGATGATAATTTTAATTGTTTTAGTAGTTATTTTTGCTTTAGTCTTAATAATAAATATAATTTATAATAAATTTCAAGATTTTATTATAAAGATAAATGAAGTTGAAGGTAAGATTGATGAGACTTTAAGAGATAAATATGATGATTTATTAAAGATAAATAATATTGTTAAAGAAAAGATAAATACTGATAAAGAAATTATTGATGATATAGAAAATATTAAAACTGATGAAAAGACTAGTTTTGAAGTACACAGATTATTAAAAGATGCTTTTAATAAACTAGATTTTATAAAGAATCAATATGATGAAGTAAATAAAAGTGAAGATGTAAATTCATTATTCTCTGAGATAAATGAAATGGATGAAGCTTTAAGCGCATACATAAAATACTATAATGAAAATATAGTAGATTATAATACTTATATAAGAAAATTCCCATTTAATATAATTGGAATTATATTAAAATATAAAGAAAAACAATTCTTTGATAATAAAGATTTAAATGATGAAAACATAAAAGATTTCAAGATATAACTTGAAATCTTTTTTTACCATTTAATTGGTGTAATTCCATTTTTTATTAGAAAATTATTTGTTTTAGAAAAAGGTTTACTTCCAAAGAATCCATTATTACATGAGAATGGAGAGGGATGAGCAGATTCAATAACTAAATGATTCTTATTAGTTATATATTTCTTCTTTTCTCTAGCATTATTTCCCCACAGTATAAATACTACTGGTTTTTCTCTTTCATTTAGTTTTTTAATTACTTCATCAGTAAAAGTATGCCATCCTAGATCTTTATGTGAATTTGGTTTATCTTTTTCCACAGTTAAACCTGTATTTAAAAGCATTACTCCTTGTTTAAACCACGGAGTTAAATCCCCAACATTAAAATCTTTTTTAATACCTAAGTCATCATATAATTCTTTATAAATATTCTTAAGAGATGGAGGAATTGGAGTCTTTAGACACGAAAAAGCATATCCATGAGCTTCTCCAGTACCATGATATGGGTCTTGACCCAATATTACTACTTTAACATCTTTAAAGCTTAATTTAAAAGTATTAAAAACATCTTTTTTAGGAGGATATATTTCTTTTTCTTCATATAATTTATTAACTGTATTTAAAAGATTAACAAAATATTCTTTGCTTATTTCATCTTTTAATACAACATCCCAGTCATTATGAAACTCTAACATTTTTTTTGCCTCCTTATTACTTTTTATTATAATATAACACTGTGGATAATTCAATGTTGATGATTGTTATAGGAATTATAAATAGCATTTAAAAAACTATCAAATGATAGTTTTTTATTTTCTTCTTTTTCTTTTTTTCATTGCTTCTTTAAATGTAGGTAATAATCCTATACCATTAGTTCTGTGTGGTGGTAATTGATATATATCATGACCTGGGAACTCATTTGCTTCAATTAAATAAGGGCCTTTTTCATTTTGACTTACATCCCAACCTACATATCCTAATTCTGGTACTTCTTTTGCTACTTCTTCTGAGAATTTTTTTACTTTATCCCAATTAGGAATTTGAAAACCTTTTATAGTTATTTTTGATATTGGATGTTCCTTATAGATATTCATCTTTTTATCTATAGCAACATAATCTAGTACACCAGTTTCTATATTAATAGGAGCTACTAATCCTTCAGAATTAAAATTGTCCACAAAATTATTTTTATTACCCATTCTTAAATATGCTGCTACTACATAACCATTAAGAGTAACTACTCTCATAGTATTAATTGATGTAGGATGTATCTTTTTTAATTCTTCTATTTGAGTTGCTTTTTCTTCTACTAAATATCTTTTTGTTTCTAATATATTTTTATATATTTTTTGAACATTTTCCTTAGTTACTTTTACTATTTCAACACCTTTACCACAACTTCCAATAGGTGGTTTTATAACTATTTCTTTATTCTTTAATGCAAAAGATTCAAATTCTCTATAATTATCTTCAGTTACTTTTAACCAATCTCTTCCTAGATATTTTGAATATTTTTCATTAAAAAGTAATTTATCATTAAATATCTTTGAATATTCAAGATTATTATATTTCTTAACAATAGCATTATTTATTCCTCTTGTTACTATTGTCTTTCTTTGAGATGCATTTAAATCATACATTTCATATAATTTATAATCCATATATCCTGCTTGATATCTAAGACCACAGTAGATCATATCAAAGAATAAACGTACTCTATTTAGATTTGTTTTTTCATGAATTTCGTCTATTGTTTTAAACATATTTTTAAAACTCATTGAAGTAATTCTCTTGAAAAGATATTTTATTTTATCCATTATTTCACCTACTTAATTATTATATTTAAATATTTTGATTCCATACCAATCATTATTGATTCATAATCTAAATCTAGTTCTACTATGTCTCCTACTTTATAATCGATATCTGATTCATCAACGTCGATTATAGTATGATCTGATGATCCACCTAATATAAATGATTTCTTATCATGTGGATAAAGTTGTAGATATCCTCCGATATCACATTTACCTAATGCTACTATAATTCTCTTTTTATTTCCTCTATCTTCGTATTCAATCTTATTACCAAATCCATCTACTACTATTTCTCCAATAGGATATGTTGGTTTAGTATTTGATTCTATTACTTCTGCTTCTACAGTAAATACATTTCTTAATCCTGGTAAATAATTCTTCCATACTTTAAATTCTTTAATGTATTCAGGAGTAGTGAATAAACCTCCTACTCTTAAATGATTAATTTCTTTTGGCATATTACCATCGATTAATAATTCAACTGAAGTAGTAGCACCACCAGAAACAACTTCTAGTGTTTCACCTATTTTTTCTTCTATCATATGTTTAGTTTCGATTAATTTACTTAAATTAGTAACAGTAGGTCTAATTGAACCATAACATGTTAAATTAGTTCCTATTCCTTTAATATGAATATTCTTTAGATTAGTTTTTATATAATCTGCTAATGAAACTAAATCATTTTGATCTAATATTCCTTCTCTTAAATCCCCTAAATCTTCCATAAGTATAACATCTTGAATTTTGTTATATTTACTAGCAACTTCGTTCAACTTATCTAGTGTATCACGTTCTGAAATTAATGTTGTATCAACATATTTAATAACTTCCTCTAATTCACTAATCATAGGAATTCTAATTAGTAATGTTTTATCTTCTGGATAAAGATTCTTTATGTTTTTTAAATGTACTACTCTTGAAGATGCATATTCATTTATACCTTCTTCATGAAGAATAGTTATTAATTCTGGCATTGCGTGATATACTTTTACAACTGCACATAAACTAACATTATTATCATTACAAATTTTTTTTATAATTCTAGCATTATTTCTGAATGCTTCTTTATCTATTATTAATTTTGGATACATAATTCCTCCTATCCATGATCTCCCATGACAAATCTAGTTCCAGGTTTTTTAAAGTGAGCTACTCTTTCTTTGTAAGCCTTTATTAAATCTTCTTCATATATTAATTCATCTTTTAAACCTAGCTCTTTTAATAAAAATTTAGTAAATTTAGGATTTATTATTAAGAATGGTCCAAGTAAATAAGTTCCATAAAAGTTTTTATAATGAATTCCTTCGTTAGGATTCTTTATATCACTACTATAACCATCTTTAGTATCAATAAAACCATTTTCTATATTTTTGCATATAGAATAATGGTTTTTATGACCTATTATTTCTATATTTTTATAATTTCCTATATACCAAGATACATATTTATGATTCATATCTTTTTCTATATAATAATTAAATAACCCTAATCCATTAAATTTATTATTATTTTCTACTATATATGATGAGAATATTTCTATTGCATTACCTGTTATTAAGAAAAATACATTTTCTTCTAATAATTCTTTTATTTTATCTTTATATTTAGTTAATTTTTCTATACTTGGTATTATTTTACTATCAGGCATAGAACCCATATATATCATATCTACTTTATTTTTTACAAAATATGGTTCTTTTCCGTATGAAGTATAAACCACTTTTATATCTTTATTGCATCTTTTAAAAAACTCTATTTGAAATAAATCTGCATATACATTTTGAAATTCAGGATAAATAACTTCAATAGTCTTCATTATTCCACCTCATTTCTTATACGTTCTTTAAGAGATTCTACTACTTCTCTACTCATTGGTCTTTCTTCTACTTCATAAAGAACATATATATCAGATTTCTTATCTAGATTTAATAATTTATAAGCCTCTTTATAATCTTTAGATACTTCTATTTTTTCTTCTGGTACTCCAGCTAATTTAAGTCTTACTATATAGTCTAAATATCTAGGTCCAGTTACTACTATTTTTTCTAGATTTAGTTTATTTAATAATTCAAAATCACTATCATAAAGCCATGTGATAGTTTCTGATGAATATGGATTATCATATACTTCATCAAGTAATAAAACTATTTGTTTTTTATTATTTAATTTAGTTAAATTTTCTAATACTGTGGATAAAGCACTAGAATTTTGTCCTTTAGCCATTTGAGAATATATATTTATTCCTTTTTCTACTTCTAAATTTTCTCTAGATTTAGGAATAAAAGATTTCTTTAATTCTTCTTGAATAAATTTAAAGTCATATCCTAATTGTTTTAATAATACTATTACTAAAGATTCATTATATATATTAAATAAGTTCTCTGATAATTTAGGATATTCCACTCCATTTAAAACAAATGATTTATCATCAATCTTTGTTACTCTATAATCACCTTTAAATGATTCTAATTTACAATTAGGACATTTAAATTTACCAATATGTCTATAATGTTTATATTCATAATTAACTACTGTATTACATTTTGGACACACTATAAAATCTGGTGAAATATTGTTATATACTTCATCATTATTTATTTTATCAATTGATACAAATATCTTTTTATTATCTTTTCCTAAAAAACTACTTATAGGATCATCTGCATTTAATATTAATACTGAGTCCTTAGTCTTATTAACACCTTTATTTATTTTATCAAATATAAATTCCGGATAAGAATTTCTTCTTATAGAATCGCGACATATATTTGTTACTATTACATAATTAGGTTTTATTTCTGGAAAAGTAGTATCACTAGTCATTTCATCGCATTCAAGTATTGCAACATCTTTATTTGGTTTGTTAAATATATTAACTGAATCAATCAAACATCTTATATGTCCTGCTCTTGTATTTGCATTCCATATATTAAACCCAATCTTTTTACCATCATTTTTTAATATATTATATATTAGATGAGTTACAGTAGTCTTACCATTTGTACCAGTTACTGCTATTACAGTTTTAGGTTTATTTACTTTTGATAATACTTCTGGGCATATTCTTGCTGCTAATAATCCTGCTCTATCGCTATTTGCTTGTCCAAATATTTTTGATATGAATAAATAAAATTTACTAGCCCATAACGCTAAATAAAATTTCATAAAACCTCCTAAAGATTTTTAACTTCAATTATAGATTCTTTAATTATATTAAGACCCTTTACTAAAGTTTCTTTATCTATTGTAAGTGCTGGTAATATTTTAAGAACTGAATCTCCTCTACCTGCTAATTCTATTACTAAGCCTTTTTCAAAGCATTTATCTAATACTGCTCTAGATAATTTACCATCTTTAAACTCGATACCCCAAATTAAACCTATACCTCTATAAGTTTCACCTTCATCAAGTAATGGTTTAATTTCTCTTTCTAAGTATTCTTTAACTAATCCTTCTTTTTCTTTTACTTGTCCATCAACATTTTGCATTTTATTTAATTCTAGTCCTGCTTTAGCAGCTACTATAGATACTTGTGATCCTCTAAATGTTCCGTTATGTTCACCTGGTCCAAATTTATCATATTCAGGTTTAATTAAAGTAAGTGCAAATGGAAGACCATATCCTCCAATAGATTTACTCATACATACCATATCAGGTACTATATTAGCTCTTTCAAATGAGAAGAAAGTACCTGTTCTAGAACATCCAACTTGTACGTCATCTACTATTAATAATATTCCAAAATCATCGCATAATTTTCTTAATCCTTGTAAGAATTCCACGCTAAATACATTTATTCCACCTTCAGCTTGTACTGTTTCTACTATTATAGCTGCTGGCTTTTCTACACCAGAATGATCATCTTCTAATAAAGTTCTCATATACTTAATAGTATCAAATCCAGGAATATAATCTGGAGTTGGAATATGAGTAACATTATTAAGTGATACTCCAGCTCCTCCTCTAGCATAACTTTCTGTAGTTAATGCAAGTGTACCAAGAGTCATACCATGGAATGCACCCATTAATGCCCAAATCTCACTTCTTCCAGTTACTTTTCTAGCTAGCTTTAATGCTGCTTCAACAGCATTAGTACCAGTTGGTCCAGTAAACATAATTCTATAATCTAATCCTTTTGGAATTAAATATTCTTCTTCAAAATATTTAATAAATTCTTCTTTTGCTATTGCAAACATATCAAGTGAATGTGTAATACCATCATTTGAAATATATTCTAATATTCTTTCTTTTATATAATCTGGATTATGCCCATAGTTAAGAGCACCTGCTCCATCAAAAAAATCTATATATCTATTACCATCAACGTCTGTGTAATAACTTCCTTTTGCTGATTTCATTACTACTGGCCATTTTCTACAGTAGCTTCTTACATTTGATTCATATTTTTCAAATACTTCTTTACCCATAAATTATACCTACTTTCATACCTATAATTATACTACAAAATCACTTATTAGAAAACAATAAAAAGATATGTATATACATATCTTTCTTATTATTTATGATAAGATTCATTATTTGATATTTTAAATGATCTATATAATTGTTCTAATAGAATTACTCTAAATAATTGATGTGGAAAAGTTAATCTAGAAAAAGATAGTTTATAATTACTTCTTTTCTTGATATCTTCATGTAATCCATATGATCCTCCAATTATAAAAGTAATATTACTATTATTATTTTGAATATCTTCTAATTTCTTAGATAATGAAACTGAATCTAATTCATTTCCCTCTATTTCTAATGTAATTACATAATCTTTATCATCAATATATTTCATTATACTTTCTTTTTCTTTTAAAAGAGTTTTAGATATATCAAAGTCTTCATCTTTTACTTCGATTAAATTAATTTTAGTATATTTAGATAATCTCTTTAAATATTCATTTACTGCATCAGTATAATATTTTTCTTTTATTTTTCCAACAGTTATTATTTTTATCATATTTCTATTACCTCAGTAGGTTCATTTTGTTTACCTAATATATATTTAGTAAATTTAATATTATTTTCTACCATCTTTTCATTAAACATTTCTATTACTTTTTCAGGAGTATTATTCTTTTCAGATAGGTGTGCAAATACTACCATTTTAGTATTTTTACCTATCCATTCACATAAGTAATTAGAAGCTTGTTCATTAGATAAATGTCCCTTATCTCCTACTACTCTTTGTTGAAGAAAGTAAGGATAAGGTCCATTTTTTAACATATATACATCATGATTACTTTCTAGTATATATAGATTCTTATTAGATAATCTTTCAAAATATCTTCTATTGATATAACCAGTATCTGTTATATATACTAAGGACTTTTTACCTTCATTAATAATAAATCCAATAGATCCTTCTGCATCATGACTAGTTTTTATATAATTAATCTCTAAATCATTTATAATAGCTTTCTTATCTTGATATAATTCATAATCAAAAGAACCAATTTCTTTTTCAAGTAATTCTTTTAATGTTTCTGTTACATATATCTTTGTATGATATTTCTTTATAAATGTTTTTATACCACTTATATGATCAACATGAGTATGTGTTATAAGAATTGCATCGATTTCTTTAGGATTAATACCTAATTTATCCAGTTCATTACAAACATACTGACTTGTTGTTCCTAAATCTATTAATATTTTTGTATTATCGGTACATACTAGACAACTATTCCCTTTACTTCCACTAGATAATAAACATACTTTCATCGGTATAAACTAAACGGGTCAAACGATTGTCCTCCATCCGCTTGTGTTCCACCATACCAAGTACCAAAGTGTAAGTGTGTTCCTGTTGAAGAACCACTGTTACCCATGTAACCAATTATTTGTCCTTTAGTTACTTGTTGACCTGGATAAACTAATATATTGTTCATCATATGTGCATATACTATATAAACGTTATCTGGATGTGCTATCCAAATCATGTTTCCATATCCATGACCACATGTACTACCATACCAACCATCATTATCACAAGATGTATATGTAGAAAGTACAGTTCCGCTTTCTGCAGCGAATATTGGAGATCCAAAACCAGTACCTGATATATCTATACCTGCATGAAGTCTACCCCATCTCCACTCATAATAACTTGTTATTATGTATGGATAAACAGTAGGCCATCCCCAAGATCCTGAAGATAAAGCTGGAGTAAATGATCCACTATATGCTCTCTTTGTTCCTTTAATTACTACTTTATCTACTGGAGTTTTTATAATCTCTGGATTAGGTAAGATATATGCTGTTAATGGTTCGCCATTAACATATTTAACTTTTTCAGTTACTCTTTGGATACCTGCAACACCCTCAACTTCAGTCTTTGTTACACCCCAATCTAGAGTATCATCTTCTTTTTCTATAGTTTCAAATGGTTTTTCTACATCCTCTACTATTTCTTTTTCAACTACTATTTCTAGAACTGGTGCAATTAATGCAACGTTTACTTTTTGTCCAGGAATTAATAAATTATCTTTACTAGTAAACTCCGGATTAACTATTAAGAATTCATCTGTTGATAATTTATTATTAAATGCAACTGTTTCAATAGTATCTCCTAATTGAATAGTATATTCTTCTTCAGAACTATTTCCACCGAATAATAAATACTTAGTTAAATCATTAACATTAGTAAATATATCTTCATCAGTTGAAATAAATGCTTGTTTAATATTAACTTCTTGACTTAAATATATATTTTCTATAATACTACCTGTAGTGGTAATTTCTTTTTGTGTATTATTTGCATAGTTCTTACTATCTTCTTCTGCAACAAACGCATTTAATACTCTTTTAACCGATTGATCAAATAAATCTTTTTTAGTTAAATATATTTTAATATCATCTTTCTTTTCTACTTCTTCATTTTCTAAATCTTCTTCATTTTGAGAAATAGTTACAACATAACCTTTTATAGTAAAACTCTTATTTTGTTTTATTTTTTTGTATATTGCCTTTTCAGACATTAATTTACCTTTATAAGTTATTGCTTTTTTAATATCTATACCATTTGGTACATATACTTTTTTTACATCATATTCCTCTTTTAAAGTTTTTTGTTCACTGTCTATATAATTTTCTAATGCTCTTTTTGATCTAATAGCTCCTACAAATTCACCATCTAAGTATACTTTATATACTTCTTTTGGATTCTTATTTGAGGTTTGAGTTGTTTGGCAAAAGAATATTATAGCTGCAGATATTAACAATGCTATTATAACAGGAATATAAGTTTTAATATTCTTCACGAATATCCCTCCCTATTCTTTTTGATAATTAGTGAAAGTAACAGTACTTCCTTTAAATATAAATTCTATATCTTTAGTAGGACCATTTCTGTTTTTACCTATAATAAATTCTGTAATACTTGCTTCAGGGTTAGCAACTTCTTTACCCATAGCTTCTTTATTATAAACATCATCTCTATATAAGAAACCTATAAGGTCGGCATCTTGTTCTATAGAGCCTGATTCTCTTAAGTCACTCATCATTGGTCTTTTATTTGGTCTTTGTTCAACAGCACGAGATAATTGTGCAAGTGCTATTACTGGGCAATGTAATTCCATAGCCATCATTTTTAGACCTCTAGAAATTTCTGCTACTTCTTGTTGTCTATTTGCTTGGTTCTTAGCTGATCCTGTAATCAATTGTAAGTAGTCGATTACTACAAGTCCAAGTCCTTCATCTTTAGAAGCAAGTCTTCTACATTTACTTCTAATATCAGAAATAGTTGCACCTGGAGTATCATCAATCTTTATATTAGTATCAGCTAGTATACTAACTGCTTCACTTAATCTCTTCCAATCATTATTATCAAAATTACCATTTCTGAATTTAGCAAAGTTAATTTGACCTATTGAACTAAGCATACGATTAACTAATTGCTCTGCACTCATTTCAAAGTTGAATATTGCTACATTCTTTTTAGTATTTCTAGCTACATAAGTTGCTATATTTAATGCAAATGCAGTTTTACCCATACCAGGACGAGCTGCAATAATGTATAGTTCGTTTTCATGTAATCCACTAGTTAATTTATCATATTCATAATAACCTGTTGCAAGTCCTGTTATTTCACTTTTGTTTTCACTTAGTTTTTCTAAGTCTGATTGTGCTTTAAATACAACATCTTGAATATTTCTAAATTCAGACGTTTTTCTTTTTTGTACAACATTAAATATTTTTGATTCTGCACTATCCAAAATTTCATTTACTGGGGAATTTTCAGTATATGAAGCATTAGATATTTCATTAGAAGCATTTATTAATTTTCTAAGTACTGATTTATCATGAACAATACCTATATAATAGTCTATATTAGCTGCACTAGGTACAAAATTAGCTATTTCTACTAAGTATTCTATATTACCAACAGATGATAATTCTTTAGCACTTTCTAATCTATCAGTAACTATAGTTATATCTACAGGAATACCTTCACTATTTAAGTCTGCTAATACTCTATATATTTTTTGGTTAGCTTCTAAATAAAAATCTTCTTCAGTTAATTCATCACATATTTTTTGAAGAGCATCTTTAGATAAAAATGCTGATCCTAATACTGATTGTTCTGCTTCCTTGCTATATGGAATATTTCTTTTATCCATAGATCCTCCTATTTTTCTAATTTAACATCTATATTTGCTATTACTTTTGGATGAAGAATAACTTCTACTTTATGATATCCTAGAGTAGTTAAACTTCCATCTAATACTATTTTCTTTTTATCTACTTTAAACCCATTTTTATTTAATTCTTCTTCTATTTGTTTTGAAGAAACTGATCCAAACACTTTATCTTCTTTACCTGTCTTTACTTTAAAAGTATACGTCTTCTTTTCCATTTCTTCTTTTATTTTATTACATTTACTTATTAATTCTTTTTCATTTTCATTTCTTACTTCAATTTGATTATCTAGTATCTCTTTACTTCTAGTAGTATATTTAATTGCATATCCATTTTTTATTAGAAAGTTCTCTGCATATCCATCTTTAACTTCTTTGATTTCATCTTTCTTTCCTTGACCCTTTAAATCCTTTAGAAATATTACTTTCATAGACATACCTTCTTTCACTAATAGTAATAATATTATACTATATTTTGAGCATAAAAAAAAGAAATAAAGTTATTTATTTCTTATTTTGTGAATGGTAAAACAGCCATCATTCTAGCTCTTTTTACTTCTCTAGCTACTACTCTTTGGTGTTCTGCACATGTTCCTGTAGCTCTTCTTGGTAATATTTTACCTTTTTCATTTATATATTGGCTCATTTCTTCAGCGTCTAAGAAATTTAATTTCTTTCCTTCACAAAGAGCACAAACTTTTTTTCTTCTTCTTGGTTTGAATTCTCCCATAATTTCCTCCTTATTTAAATTTTAAAATGCAATATCGTCATCACTAATTTCTACTGAATCGCCAAAATTAGCAAACACTTCATCAGACATATCTGATTCTTTAACTTCTTGATTTACAAAATCTGCTGGAGATAAATCACTGCCTTCTGAACTCATTCTATTTTCACTTTGAGCTTTACTTTCTAAGAATTGAACTGAATCCGCTACAACATCAGTTGTATAAACTCTTTGTCCATCTTTTTCATAACTACCAGTTTGAATTCTTCCTTCAACAGCAACTAAGCTACCTTTAGTACAATATTTTTTAACATTTTCTGCTTGTTTTCTCCAAACAACTACATTTATAAAATCTGTACCTTGTTCTCCATTTTGACTTTGAAATGGTCTATTAACTGCTAATGTAAATCTAGTAGTAGCAATATTACTACCTGTATATCTAAGTTCTGGATCTCTAGTTAATCTACCTATTAATTCTACTCTATTCATATTTTCTCCTTATAATTTGATAATTATATGTCTTAAAACTTTTTCATCTAAAGTTGCTAAACGATCAAATTCGTTTATAGCAGCATCATTTGCTTCTACATTAATTAAGTAATAATAACCAGTCTTTTGACCCTTTATAGTATAAGCTAATTCTTTTTGGCCTAATTCTTTAGAACTTAATACTTTTGCTTTATGATTAACTAATACTTTTTCATAACTTTTAGCTAATTTTTCAACTGCATCCTTTTCTAAATCAGGTCTTACTATAAATGAAATTTCATAATTTTTCATTCTCTACACCTCCCTTTGGACTAATGGTCTATATAAATAGACAGAGAGTAATTAAATACTCGCGATAGTATTATAACAAAATGTCCTAAAAATGTAAACATATATTTGATTTAATTTACAAAAAATGGTATACTTTTTTTGGGTGGTTTTATGGTAAAAAAAGCATTAGTTGTTTCAGCAACATTAATAACAATTATCGTAATTATTAGTATCATAATATCTATAATTAATCTTAAAACTGCTAAACCTGCAGTATTTAGGAGTGTTGTATCATATGATTCAGAGGTAAATACCATAGTAATTGCACCTCAAAACAGTGGAACTGATAACAACAATATTCCACTAATATCAAATATGTTAAGATATGAAAGTACTATTACAATTTCAACAGTTATATTAGTTATAATATTCTTGTTATTATTTTATGGAACTAAAAGAAGTAAAGGTTGGTAATCCTTTACTTCTTTTTTAGTTTTAATTCTTGTATATAATTTATACCTAAAGTAGCGAGTGCAAATACTGATACATGTACAAAGTATAAATATCTTGGTTGAATCTCTATAAATAAGTATATTCCAAATGTTATTAATATCATTATAAGTAGGAATAACACTTCATTTTTAATATTCTTTCTATTAATAAATAATCCTAATAACATTAAAGTTAATATTATTATATTTATTCCTTTATTTAAGATAATAGCCATATCTTTAATTCTAGAGAATTTAATATTTATACCAAGTATATTAAAACTTTTGTCATTAAAGCTTCCCATTTCATCTTCTAATCCTGAAGATAACCAGAATCTATCTACTTTGCATACCATTAGTTTCCCAGTTCTAATTGGATCTTCTAATGCTCTTCTTTTTATTTCATTCATTTCTATTTCTTTAGATACTTGGAATCTAGCATCATCTTCTACATAATATCCACAAGATTCATAATTAAATCCTAATAAGAATTTCCATAATGGATCTTTATTTTGAAGTCCTGATGGATTAATATTACTAACTTTTACTAGGAATGATGCACCATTACATAGAATAAAATATGATGATAAGAATATTAATAGAGATATTATAATCTTTTTAATATTCTCTTTTTTTAGTGTAATTAGTTTATAAATAATTACTGTTAATACTATTATTATCCCTTCTGGTCTTATTAAATTACCAAGTGCAATAAGTATTCCTCCAAACAAATAATCTTTATATTTGGGTTCTTCTTTTAATAAGAAGAATATACCTATATAACTAAGTAATGTTGCTAAATGTGAATTTAATAATACAGAGTTTAAGAATAAATAGAACGGGAAAATCATATATAGCATTGATACTATTCTAGAGGATTTTTCATTCTTGCTTATCTTTAAACCTAATTTATATACTATTACTACTATTAATGAAGAATATATAACATTTAATAGTTTCAATATAAATATACTATTAAATAGTTTTAATAATACTCCTTGATATATAACAAATGCTGTTTGATATCCCCAAGTATGAAAATGATACCAAGTATTAAAACTATAATCTCCTTTCGCAAACATTTTTGATGCTTCAAGTAATGTCTTAAAGTCATATACCTGTTCAAAATTAGCAATCATTATAAATATTAGTCTTATTATTAAACTAACAGCAAATAGTATAAGACCAAAGTGTTTTATTTTTCTAGTAGATATAAATATAGATATTATACCTGCTAATATTAATAAGATTATATTGTTTGAAAATAAATATAAGAGTAATAACAATGATAGTATTACTATACCAATATAAGTTAATATTTTAGACAATTTTTCATTCATAAATACTCCTATACATTAAATCTAAAGAAAACTATATCTCCGTCTTGCATTAAATATTCTTTACCCTCTAATCTCATTCTTCCATTTTCTTTAGCACCTTTTTCTCCACCGAATTCCTTATAATCTTCAAAAGAAGTTACTTCTGCTCTAATAAAACCTTTTTCAAAGTCAGAATGGATAATTCCTGCGCATTCTGGTGCTTTCATACCTTTTCTAAATGTCCATGCCTTGCATTCATCTTTACCTGCAGTAAAGAATGTTGCTAATCCTAATAAATCATATGTTGCTCTTATTAATTTATCTAATCCTGATTCTTCAATACCTAAATCTTCTAAGAATAAATCTCTATCTTCATCAGATAATTCACTTAATTCACTTTCTACTTTAGCACTTAACATAACTACTTTAGCATTTTCTTTAGAAGCATGTTCTTTAACCATTTCTACATATTCATTGCCAGTCTTTATATCTTCTTCAGATACATTAGCCATATATATAATAGGTTTTTTAGTTAATAAATTAAAGTTTTTAAGTATTTTATCTTCATCTTCAGTATATTCTAGTCTTCTTGCTGGTATATTTTGTTCAAGAACATATTTTACTTTTCTTAAAGCACTTACTTCCTCTAAAGCCTCTTTATCTTTTGAAGTAACTGCCTTCTTCTCTATTTTATCTAATCTATTATTAACTATATCTAAATCACTTATAATTAATTCTAAGTCAATTATTTCAATATCTCTTATTGGATCAATATCTCCCTCAACATGAGTTATATTTGGATCTTTAAAACATCTAACTACTTCACAAATAGCATCAACTTCTCTAATATGAGATAAAAATTTATTCCCTAAACCTTCGCCTTTAGATGCTCCTTTAACTAATCCTGCTATATCAATAAATTCATAAGCTGTTGGTATAACTCTTTCTGGTGATTCTTGTTCTGCTAAGTATTCTAATCTTTCATCCTTTACTGTAACTATACCTACATTTGGTTCAATTGTTGCAAAAGGATAGTTAGCTGCTAATATATTCTTTTTTGTTATTGCATTAAATAGTGTAGATTTTCCAACATTTGGAAGTCCAACTATTCCGGCTGTTAATCCCATTATGTATCCCTCATTTCTCTATATCAAGTATATCATTAAACAAACAAAAAAGCATCAATTGATGCTTAAATTGTTGGATTAATTTTAGGTCCTATAGGAGCTCCTAAAATATACCATGCCATTACTATAAATAAGAATAGTATTGCTATACCTATAAGATATGGCATTAATAAACTATAACATTTTTTAATACTAAAATCATTCTTATTATATAATCCCATATATCCTACATATATTGCAAAATAAGGAAATACTGGTGTTACAATATTTGAAATACCAGATGCTAATCTAAATATTCCTCCAACAAATGCTGGTGTTATATTAGATTTCATAAATTGAGTCATCATTGCTGGTGCAAACATACCCCATTTGTCTGCGAATGATGATAAGAATAATCCAGATAATGCTATTGCTATAAATGAGAATATAATTAGTAATACAAACGAGAAGTTAGCACTTCTTAATATACTAAATAACATCGCTACTATTACTTCGCCAATTTTACTATATTTAAATAATGCTATCCAAAGTGAAGCAAAGAATATAATTAATAATAATTCTCCAATATTATTTAAATTGCTAGTTAAAATCTTAATTATGTCTTTATCTGATTGAATTTGTTTTGTTATATATCCATATACTACTGAAGCAATTAATCCAGTAAATGAAATAATAAATAATATACCATTTACAAACGGAGAATTAGCTCCAAATAGTTTATTAACATATAATTCTTGTTTATTATCTAGTAATGCTCCAGATAATGGTAAATTAGGAATAATAGCATATATAGATAATACTGCTACTATAGCAACTACTATAATTGCATATTTTAAACCTTTTTTCTTTAGTTTTGGATCTAGTTCTACTTCATCTTCACTTATTCTAACTGGTTTTTTTCTAGAAATGAATTCAGTTATTACTGCGATTAATAATGCAAGTAATAAACTAGATACTACTATTAAGAATAAATCTCCACTATATCCATAAGAATAGTCCATATTTATAGTTTTAACACTATTTCTAGCAAGTTCTACTATACTGTAATCAAGTGATGTTATAAATAAATTAATATTTGCCCCTGCAGCTACTGATACAAAAGCCATTGTCATACCAATAACTTGGCTTCTTTTATATTCAGTAAATAGTGCAAATGCTATAGGAATCATAATAACAAATGCTAGATCTTGTGAGAATCCCATTACTATACATAATAATGAGAATATAAAGAACATAACTACTCTTGGTACATATCTAGATATTTTACTAAATACTTCTTTAAGTAATCCTGTCTTTATTAATGATCCCATTCCTATTAAACCTACTATTACAGTTCCAAGTGGTACAAATTTCAAGAAATTATTAATAGTTTCTCCTAAAATAAATTTTAATCCACTTAATGTTAATAAAGATCTAACAGTTAATATAGTAGTAGTTACTGTACCACTTTGATTAACTTGATATTCTACACCTTGTAAGTTTATTAATGAGAATATAAAACTCAAGAATATAACTATACCACTAAGTAATATAAAGAACCAAACGGGATGTAATCCTCTTTTTTTCTTTATTTCTTCCATACTATTCCTCCACAACCTTTTTAATCTTTTTATTAAATTCAACTCTTGGAAGCATTATAGTTCTTCCACAGTTAACACATTTTATTTTAATATCTACCCCAACTCTAACTACTTCAAATAGATTAGTTTTACAAGGGTGTTCTTTTTTCATTATTACTTTAGAACCTAATTTATAATTATTTTGCATTGTGCACCTCTATTTGTGTATATGGAATATTTATATTATTCTTATCAAAAGTAATTTTTATTTCCTTTAATATCTTTCTTTTAGCAGTAAATTTATCTTTAATACTAATAATTGCACTTATTCTATAAACTACTGAAGAAGAAGATAATTCTTCTATACCAGGAGCTAATACTATTTCATCAAACATTTCATCTTTACTAAGATTTTTAACTATTTCTTTTAAAACAGATTCTATAGTTTCATATTTTTCTTCATATGGAGCATTAACATTTATTAGTAACATAATCTTATTTAAACTATAATTAGTTACTTCTGTTATATTCCTATTAGATATAATTCTAACTTCATTAGTTAATGATTTTAATCTAGTAGATTTAAAATTAAAATTAACTACTTCTCCTTTAAAACCATTTATTTCAACATAATCTCCTAAAGAGAATGTATCCTCCATAATTATAGATATACCTACTAAAATATCTTTTAATAGATCTTGAAATACTAAACCTATAACTACTGATAAAGCTCCAATACTTGTTATTAAAGCAGTAGTATTAACATGCCATATAGCAAGTAAACTAATACAAGCAATAGTTATTATTACGTATTTAGATACATTTTTTAATAATACTAATACAGTCTTTCTTCTATTTTTTTCATGTTTGTTCTTTTCTGATTTAACATTAACTATTCTTTTGATTATTGATTTAATTATAATGTATAAAACAAATGCTGCTAATATTATTATTAAACTTTGTATTACTTCTGATGGAATCTTTTTATCAAATATTTCCATAACTCACCTTCTATTCATCTATATCAAAATTCATTATTTCTAGTATTCTATTTAGATCTTGTACATTTTCAAAACTAATAGTAATTTTTTTATCACTAATTTTTACTTTAGTACCTAATTTTTCTTTTAGTTTTCTCTCTAAAACATCATACTTTCCATCTTTTGGTTTTCTTATAACAGGTGATGATTTTTTAATATCTGTATTAGAAGATATTTCTTCAAGTTCCCTAACACTTAAATCTTGTCTTATAACTTGATCTGCTAATTCATTTATTTTATCAATATTTTCTAATTTACTAAGTACTCTAGCATGTCCCATACTAATTTTATTATAAAGTACTAAATCTTGAACATTAGTAGGTAATTTTAATAGACCTAACATATTAGTTATATGACTTCTACTCTTACCAACTCTCCTAGCTAGTTCATCTTGAGTAATATTAGATGCATCAATTATAGATTTATAAGCTTTTGCTTCTTCTATAGCAGTTAAATCTTCTCTTTGAAGATTTTCTAGTAAGCTTATTTGCATCATTTCATCATCTGAGAAATCTTCTATAATTGCAGGGATAGTAGTTAATCCAGCTTTTTTAGATGCTCTAAATCTTCTTTCTCCTGCTACTATATCATAACCTTTAACAGTCTTTTTAACTATAATTGGTTGAAATACACCATGTTCTTTAATAGAAGCAGCTAATTCATTTAATGCTTCTTCATCAAATTTCTTTCTAGGTTGGTAAGGATTTGGTCTTAAATCACTTAAATTAAGTTCTACTATAGAATTATTTTGTCTTGCATTATCAACTATATCATTTTCAATATCTTCAAATGTATTGATATTTTCATCACTAAATAATTGTTCTAGTCCTCTACCTAGTGCCTTTCTCTTCTCTTGCATTTCTATCAATTACCTCCTTTGCTAAATTAATATACGCAGTAGATCCTTTACTCTTTGAGTTATAGTATGATATTGGTTTACCATGACTTGGAGCTTCTGCTAGTACTATTAATCTTGGTACTATTGTATCATAAACTTTTTCTTTAAAGAAACTTCTTATATTCTCTACTACATCAAGACCAAGAATAGTTCTTGAATCTAACATAGTAAGAACAACTCCCTCTATTTCAAGATTAGGATTAACTTTCTTTCTAGCAACTTGTATTGTATTTAATAATTGCATAATTCCTTCTAGTGCAAAGAATTCACATTGTACTGGAATCATTACTGAATTAGATGCTGTTAATGCATTTGTAGTTATTGTTCCTAAACTTGGAGGACAATCTATTAATATATAGTCATAATTATCTTTAATTTCATCTAATACTCTTTTTAATTGAGCACCTTTTACTAGAGTTGGATCTTCTTTTTGCATATTATTTAGTTCCATATCTAGTACTGCTAGATTTATACTAGCAGGCATAATATCTAAATTTTTAAACTTAGTTTTTACTATTACTTCACTAGCTGTTTTCTTATTTATTAAAGCTTCATTAATACTAGCTGTTAAAGTACCTTTTTCTACTCCTACGCCTGTAGTAGCATTACCTTGTGGATCTATATCTACTAATAGAACCTTTTTATCTAATAGTCCTAATGATGCTGCTAAATTTATACTAGTAGTAGTTTTCCCAACTCCACCTTTTTGATTTACTAAAGATATTATTTTGCCCATATTAACACCTACTTTATCTCTTTAATGACTAATATATATTTTATCAAATAATGACTTTTTTTTAAATGCTTTTATAATAAAAAAATAAAAAAAGACTATGGCCTAGTCTTTTTAAATGCATATATTTTATTATTAACATTAACCCCATGGTCTCTAGCATCTTTTACCATTTCACTCATAGTTCTTATATGCATAACCCACTTATTATTTTTATTAGCAAAAATTCCTTCAGTTTTTTCTTCTATTTCTTTATCAGTCATAGAAATTTGTTTGCAATCATCTAATAAATGATATGCTCTAAATAAATATGCTATTACTGCATTAACTTCACAACCACAGTTTTTACAATGTTTTTCATAATACTCTGTTAATTGTTCAATTAGAATTTCGAAGAATTTTTCTCTTGATTCATAATTAATCCAATCTCTACCAAGGTTTTGAGAAAATTTTTGAATAAATTCATCAATACCTTTTGAAACATGTAAGTTTGACTTAACAAATTCACCTAAATCTTTATCTTGTTCAGAAATAGATTTAATTATATATTCATTTGGTTTATCATTTATAAAAGAATGATAACTAGGATATTCTTCATGAATTCTAGCTGTTACATCTTGTCTTACTGTTAATGCTTCATTAGCCATTCTTGTTGCAAAATATTCTAAACAAGTTTCATGATCTTTATAGTTTGCTACAAAATAATTAAATCCCATAGTTTTGCTTGGATCTTTAACTCCTCTAAGAGCATTTTCTTTTTCTTCGTTATATACGCCATTTATAATTATCTCAGCAATTTTTCTTTTTTCTTTGCTTTCTGTTGTTGCATATATAGTTAAATTTTTTTCTAAAAATCTTTGCATTCTTATATCGTTGTTATTTATTGTAGTCATTTCTCTTACCTCTCGTGTAAGTAATAGGTTAACACCAAAATATAATTAAGTCAATTGATATATACTTATTTTTTGTAATATGTTAAAATATTTATACATCTTATAAAGAGAGACGGAGGGACTAGCCCTATGAAGTCTCACCAACCTATTAAGTTAGGTGGTAATGCTAGATCTATAAGATATCTTTAAAGGCTCAGATATCTGAGTCTTTTTCTTTTCTAGCAAGATGTAGAAAGGAGTTTTATGAATAAGACGGTGGAAAACAAAATAAGGAATGCCTCTATTGAAGAATTAGATAAATGGATAGATAGTCTGCCAAGAACTTTTATGAAGGCAATATTATATCAACAAATAAAATCCGTTAGACCAGACTATGTACCGAAACATAAAAGAAAAAAACTAGTTATTTAACTAGTTTTTTTGGTTTATATTCACAATCCTCAGAAATTACATTATACTTATGAGCAGCTCTATATTCTCTCATTTCAGTTAATGTCATCTTTGAAGATTCATCAATTCTATCCATATGTAATATACCATCTAAATGGTCATATTCATGGCAGAAAACTGTTACTTCAAAGTCTTTTATAGTTTTGCTTTGTCTTTTACCTTCAATATCAGTATATTCTATATCTATTTTATATGGTCTATCTACAACACCAACGATATAATTACCATCAGCATCAATACAACTTTCACATCCTTCTAGGAATTGTGTATGACCATATGCCTTCTTTATTACAGGATTTATATATATAATACTTTCATTATGACTACCATCATAATTTTTTGACATATCAGAAGATGTATTTCTTATATATATTAATCTTTTTGGAATACCTATTTGAACTGGAGACAACGCATAAACTACATTTGTTTCACAATATTCTTTTAGTTTACTTATATATTCTTTATAATCATCTTTTTCAAAATCAACTTCAGTTGATCTTTGTTTTAGATAATCATATCCTTTTTTTGTTACTATTGTAATTCTTTGTCCCATATTACCCTCTTTAAATTATATTTTCATATACTTTTGGTTTTCTTCTTTGTGCTTTTTTAAAATAATCCTCTAATTCTTCCATAGAGAATGCAGAATGTAATTCTAAATTATTTGTTGAATCTTGCATACCAAGAAGTATTTGTTCTGTATCCGCGCCTTGTATTGTAGCAATTAAACCTGTACTCATAATCTCTGTTGCGATTGTTTCACCATCGGTTTCTATCTTATCAAAACATGTCTTAATAACACTTCTTTGTTCTTCTCCCCAACCTCTAATTGTTGAGTGACAAACTAAAGCATGATATGTTTTTCCTTTAGCTTTTTTAGTGATTACATCTCCTAGTTCATGCTTTCCTGTATGATATAATTCAGGCCAAACCTTATTTACTATAGAATAAGTCATTTTAGAATCTACAAAACCTTCTACATTTATAGGAAAAGCTATATGCTTAGCTTCGGTATCAAAAATTTTATCTTTAACACTATTTACTATCATAAAAACTCCGTTCTTAATGTCCTGAATTATAACATAGCAAATAAAAAATGTCAAAGACTGACATTCTTATTTTACATTATTTTTCAACACTTCTAGTGTTTCATCATGAACAATACCGTTACTAATTACCGCACCTTTAATACTTTGATCATATCTTTGATCATTTCCAAATAAATCTGTAACTTTTCCACCGGCTTCTTCTACTATTACTTTAGCAGCAGCTATATCACAGTTTTTATGTTTAGTTCCAGGGAATATTGCTAAATTAAAATCTCCATTAGCAACACACATACATGCTCTAATAACACTACCAATACTAACAAAATACGTTTTCTTTCCTAATTCTTTAATAAAATCATATAGATTGTATTCTGCTTCAGGCCACATATCAAAATTAGATACACTTCTCATATCATCTAATTTAATATCATTAACTGATATTCTAATATCATTTTTATATGCCCCTTCACCTTTAACTGCCGTATATAAATTATCAGTAAACACATCATAAACTACACCTACAGTAGATACACCATCAATTACTAATGCTAGTGAAAATACTGCTACTGGTATATGTCTTGCATACATTGCAGTACCATCAACTGGATCGCATACCCATACATAATCGCTCTTACCAAATTGTTCTTCTTCTCCATCTACTGAATGATCAGGAAAAGTAGATTTAACTCTTTCTATAAGTAAACCATTTATTTCAGTATCTGCCTTTGTAACAATAGTTTGATCAAATTTATAATTAGCACCATTATCTTCAGTAAAATACTTTTTCATTATTTTTCCGGCATCTAATGCCATTTCTTTTGCAAATTCTAAATACTTATCCATTAATTACTCCATTTTATTATTCGTATATTATTCCTTTTTTATATTTTAATATACATTTTCTACTTGGTTCGTATAGATTTTCTGGTAGTTCTTCCATATCGAACCATTTCCATTCTAATATTGTTTCTGGTTCCATAGCTTTTGGTTCACCCTCATATTCTCTTGCAATGAATCCTACTGTAACATAATGTGCTGTTTCAGTCATATCATCATTAACACATAATAATTCTAATTTAACAGCATCTAAATCTGTTTCTTCTTTTAATTCTCTTTTAGCAGCATCTTCTAGTCTTTCCATAAATTCAACTTTACCACCAGGCATTGTCCAAGTTCCTTGGCCTTGTAATTCACTACTAGCCTTTACTTTATCAGGATTTCTTAATCCTAATAATATTTTATTATCTTTTAATATCATTACTCCTACGCCTAATCCAGGTTTCATAAAATCATCTCCTTAAATATGTTTTAATAATTCTTTAAATTCACTATAATTTGATTCTGCATTTAGGTGTCCTCCACCAGGAATGCAATACTCTGTAGTAGCAATTGCATCAGCAAATTCTTTTTCTACATCATATTTTACATATGGATCATTATCTGAATAGTAACAAATAATATCATCACAATATTCTTTAACATCTTCTAAGTTATCAAAATACATACTTTCATTTACTGAATCATAGTCTTTATCTATACCTAAATAATTATTAAATCCACAAACAAATACTAATCTTTTTACTTTAATTTTATTTTCAACTAAAAACTTACATACAAATATTGGTGCTATTGAATGAGCATAAATAACTGTATTTTCATTGACTATTCCTGCCTCAACATAAACCTTTAATAATTTAGACCAATTATCATAATTTTGATATCCAACTCCTGTTGGAAAATCTGGTGTATATACTTCTAAATTCTCTTTTTCTAATTCACTTCTTAACCATGGAAGCCAGTTTGAAAATGGGCTTGAAAAACTTCCATGTACTAATAAATAGTTATTCTTCATTAATTTCATCTCCTAAATAAATTATATCACAAAAAAACAGTCATTAGACTGTTTATATTAATTCTATTCTTATTCCTACTACACCATATTCTTTTTGTTTTTCTTTAGTGTAGAAAGTTTCTAAATCCTTCATTAAATCTTCTTTAGTTATAGATTTATCTGCTAATACTGATATATCAAAATCTTTAAACATATCTTCAAAACTATCATATCTTAATAAATCTACTACTTTTACTTCAAAAGATTCTTCTAATTCTGGCTCTTTTAAAAATTTAATAGTATCTCCTATTTTTATGATTCTTCTTTTTTCATCAAATAATCTTATTTCTATTCTTTTAGAACCGTTAAGTATAAAATTATAATACTTTGGTTGTAATTTTAATTCATGAATCATAATTCATGACTCCTTTTTTTAGAAACCGGATAGCTTTCTAAGTCAATTGATCCAAGTGTTTCTATAAATGTGTCTAATTTTGATGTGTCTATTAAAAAACATTCTGTTTCTCCGTTTGTACCATCATCTTTTTTTATAACATCTGGAAAAACAACATTATATTTTGCTTTAACATCTAAATTTATTGCGCCATAATCATGATATAGTTGTTTTTTAAATGTTGTAAAATCTAATTTACTTAGTTTTTCTTCATCTAAGAAACCATTAAAGAATTCATAATCTGTTATTAAATGGAAATATCTTCCTTTGTTATAATCTGAATCTAAAGAATTTTCTTTTAAGAATTCATTTAGTTGAACCTTACCTTCTAAATATTTCAATAAATCAGATGTATCTCTAGTCTTAGTATAGTGACTCTTAAATTTATCTTCAGCTATATCAACAGATATTACACCCATTAAAAATTCTTCTCTATTTTTAATATCATGTTTTTTTAAATATACATTAGCTGCTGCTAAATGTATTGCAGAACTTGCCATAATATCATCCCTTCACACGATGTATTATACCACAAAGTTGAAAAAAATCGTAAAATATGGTATTATATATCGCAATTTGGAGGGAATATGAGCATAAAATTTACTGGTAAATTTGGGAAATATGAAGTTATAAGTTTAAGAGATGAACTTATATACGCTGAATGGCATGCAAAACATGATATAGATAGAATTTTTAAATTAACAAAGCCATTATGTGAAGATTATCCAAAACATGAAGAATGGTTCTATAAAAAACATGTTGCTAATGTTTTATCTGCATATATGCCAGATGAATATAGAGATGTATTATTCATTCATGAACCAACTGATTATATTCCAGATAGTCTAAATGTTATTGGTGCAGTTTGCTTAAAGAAAGCACCACACGAAAAGAAAATATGTTGTTTATATGTTGATGAACAATGGAGGAACAAAGGTGTAGGAACAACACTTCTTCGATGTGCATTTACATGGCTAGGTACAAGTAAACCATTGATTACATTCCCTGAAAAAAATTTAGATGCAATGAAAGAATTTGTAAGAATGTATGATTGGAAACTAGAAGAAACAGTAGATGATCCATATGGTACTGGACAAAAAGAATTATGTTTTAATGGTAAATTAGTTAAAGATCCAGGACCAAAGCATAAACAAATAACAATTGAACAAATTTTAAAACCATCAAATGACCAAAATATAAAAAGCACTGATTAAGTGCTTTTTTTAGTCACAAAAAAACTCGCATTTGCGAGTTTTGAAACACAATATTATCTCTTTGAGAATTGTGGTGCTTTTCTTGCTTTCTTTAATCCTGGTTTCTTTCTTTCTTTAACTCTTGAATCTCTAGTTATTAAACCTTTTGCTTTAAGAATTCTTCTGAAAGAACCTTCAGATGTTGGATCAGTATTAATATCATATTCTAGTAAAGCTTTTACTATACCTAATCTAGTAGCTCCAGCTTGTCCTGAGAATCCACCACCACTAACTACTACAGTAATATCGAATTTATCTTCAGTATTAGTATAAGTTAATGGTTGTTTTAAATCCATTACTAATGTAGGAAATGGAAAATATTCATTAACATCTCTTCCATTAACAGTGATTTTTCCTTTTCCAGAAACCATTGTTACTTTAGCGATAGAAGATTTACGATGTCCAGTACCTGTATATATCTTATTTGCCATACTTTCCTCCTATTTTAATTCCTTAGGTTGTTGAGCTTGTTGTTTATGTTCGCTACCAGCATAAACAAATAATTTCTTAATCATAGCTCTACCTAATCTTCCTTTTGGAAGCATTCCTTTAACTGCTCTAGTAATCATTTCTTCAGAGTAATTAGTTCTCATTTCTTTAGCTGTTCTTAATCTTACTCCTCCTGGATAATCACTGTGGTTAAAATAAACTTTATCTTCAAGTTTATTTCCAGTTAAATTAACTTTTGAAGCATTGATTACGATTACGTAATCACCACAATCTACATTTGGTGTATAAATTGCTTTGTGTTTTCCACGTAAAACTGTTGCTACTTTTGAAGCTAAACGACCTAAATTTTGACCTTCAGCGTCAATAACAAACCATTCACGTTTTACATCTGACTCTTTTGCCATAAATGTATTCATTTTCTTTTTCCCTTTCTTTATCGGAATTAATATTTCCCGGGTACTAATTCCTTTTGTGGGGTTTTTTAAATGTACCAGTTAAAATAATACTAAATTTTAGTAAAATAGTCAATATAATTATGTAAAATATTGCCATTTTTACTTGATTATACATTGAAAACAAGTTATAATTATTCTTGTTCGGAGGTATTAAATGAGAGTAATAAAAGCAAATTTACCAGATGGTGTTAGAAAAAGATTCGAAAAAAGAATAGGTAAAAAAGTAAAAGTAGTTAATAAAAAGTATTGTAAAAAGAAAAATACTTCTAAAAAAGAAAAATAATCTCGAAAGAGATTATTTTTTTATTATTATAACTTTTACTGTTGATATATCTGGTTCATATATGACTTTGTTATCATTTCCAACTACTTTAACTTTAACATCATGAGTACCTTCTTCATAACCTTTTAAGTCTACATATGCTTCTATATCACTAGCTTTAATATTTTCTAGATTTGATTGTGTTCCTTTTATTGTAACAGGTATTTCATTAACACTATCATTTGATACTTGTACAACATAATCATTTCCTAAGTTTCTAGCACTTAATCTAACTCCAGAAACCTTTGATTGTGATTCATCTCCTAGAGTTACATCAATATTTACTGTAGAAACAGATAATTTTCTAATATTCTTTGGTTTCTTTAATGTTTCGGTGAATTTTTTATTACCATTTAAATTAGTTACATCTATTTCAACTTCTATATTATTAATCTTATCTAATGCATCTTGTTTACCATATATAGTAACTGTTTCAGCACTTTGAGATATCTTTTCTATTGATTTACCAAATACTATATTATTAATTCCCTTTGGTACTACTACTATTGGGACTTCTTTACTTGGTGATTCAATATTAACTACTGCTCTTACAGTAGATGGAACTAGTTCAACATCTAATCTTTTACCATTTGAATCAAATGCTACTATTGGGACTTCATTAGCTCCTCTAAGTAGATTTTCTCCAACTTGTGGATCAGTTAATTTATTTACATCTACTAATGCTTTAACTGATGCTACTTGATTAATAGTTTCTTCTTTACCTTTAACGATTACTTCGTTAATAGTAATTCTATCTTCTGCATTTTCTTTAGTACCAGTTTCTTCTTCACTAGTTTTTAATTTATATAATTGTACTGATTTTACTGATAATTCAGAGTTTAAGTCTGTTAGATTCATTACTTCTTCAGTTACAGTCATAGTTCTAGATTTCTTAGGACTTATTGTTACTCTTACTGTAGATGGATCAAGTTTATATTGAACTGATGTAATTGCTTGTTTATATTTCAAATCAACATCATATGATCCTACTCCTAAATCACTTAAATCTACGACTACTGTTTGAGTAGGTAATTGGTTTGCTAAATAGATATTAGCTTTATTACCTATCATTGTAATATCAACAGTTTCAGGAATACCTTCAACTACATATTCCTCTTCATTATAATTTGCAATAACTGGTTGATCATATAATACTTTAGCATTAGTTTCTAATAATGAATTACTTCTACCTTGTATATAATAACAAATTGCTACTGCTAAAATTAATGAAATAATTATAATACCTTTTTTTGATTTAGATACCATTTCTAATGGTTTTCCTATATTTTTAATCTTTTCTCCTATATTGACGAAGAACTTAGTTATAGGAACTATAATTTTTTTATCAAAAAACTTATATATACCCTTAATTAATTTCATCTATATCATCCTCCTCATTCTCTTTTTCTACAATGAATGTTTCAGATTTTGGCATTAATTCATCTAATATAATTAATTTAACTTCATCTACAGATAAATTATAATTCAATTTACCACCTACAGCTACTGAAATTCTACCTGTTTCTTCAGAAACAATAATAGCAATGGCATCACTTTCTTCAGATATACCTATAGCAGCTCTATGTCTTGTGCCTAATCTCTTGCTAAATTTCATATCTACTGTAGTAGGGAATACTGCTCCAGCACATGTGATTTTATCTCCTTGGATAATTACACCACCATCATGTAGTGGATTATCTGGGAAGAATATAGCGCATAATAATTCATTTGAAAAATCAGCATATATCTTTTTAGCCTTCTCAATATAATTAGATAAACTAGTATCTCTTTCAAATACTATTAATGCTCCTATTCTATTTTTTCTTAAATAATCAAGAGTAATACCTAATTCTGTTATTATTTTTTCTCTTTCTGTTACTGATAATGTTTTGTGTCTTCCTAATAAATTAGTTTTTCCTAATTGCTCTAATGTATTACGAATTTCTGGTTGAAATATAATAATTATAGCTAAAGGTCCCCAAGTTATTAAGTATTCAAATAATAATCCTATAGTAACTAAACCAAAGTAATCACTTATTAATTTAATAATTACTACTACTATTATTCCTTTTACTAACATTGATAATTTAACATTTTTTCTTATACTTCTTAATAGATAATATAATATTACCCATACTATACATATATCAATAATCTTTTTTACAATTGATAAAACTGAATCTAATGACATAATTTCCTCCTTACATTATATTATTCTTTTTATTACGACTATATACTATCAATACAATTATAAGTACTATTACTGCAATTCCTGCAATTAATAAGAACGTATAACTAACATTTATTTCTAAGAATCCTAAATCAAATCTTCTTGATGTATTAGTTTCTTTTGTATTGAAAGTTATTTTTATATCTTTTAATTCACCATTTTTTTCTATATTCCAAGTATATGTATTTCCCTTTACTGAATCTGCATTATTTTTTGTTACTTTAAAAGGAACATCAATATTAACTGCAATTCTATCATATATTAAACTTCTACTTGCATAATCATCTAATGGAACATCTTGTTTATATTCTATTGTAATATAACTATCTTTCTTTGTTATATTAGCTTCTTTTACAATATCACTTTTAAAGCGATTTTCATAATCTTCTAATGATTTATAAGATGTTGTTGCATATGATTTAGTGTCTGCATCTCCAACTACTGTTGAGAATTTATATTTCACTCCATCATTTTTATAATATTCATATAATGAATTAGCAGCAGTCTTTGGATCTTGCCCTGTTCTTGTTTTTAGAACATTCTTACTTTCTGAGGCAACTACCTTTTCATTTACTGTTAAATCTTCATTAACAGTCAAATTATATTCGACTGAACAGCCACTAAATAAAATAATTACTAGTATTAATAAAATAAATTTCTTATTTTTCATATATCTCTCCTAGTACTATAAAATTATAACATAATTTTTGATTTTTATATAGTTTAAATTAGAAAAAAATAAAGTAATCTTAGATTACTTTATTTGTCCTTATTCTTCTTACCAATTCTAAATTTTGATAATATTTTCTTTAGTATATCTTGCCCCAAAACCTCATTTATTAGACCAGTTTGATTAGATATAAGAAGATACATTCCTATACCAAATAATCCTATTAAACCTAATTCTCCAATTAATAATAAACGATGTATTTCTGTAACAAATATAAATTTCTTAACAAAGAATAATACTATTACCATAATTGCAGTAGCAAATAGAGATTTAAGCATAGTTATAATTATTGACTTATACTTAAATTTAAATTGTTTTCTTAATACTATTGCTATAATTAATTCTGATATGAATAAACCTATATTAGTAGCAATTAATGTTCCTAAATATGGAGGTAATATACCTGTTTTATTAAATAATAGTATCATAGGTATATCTAATAATATATTTATAAATAAACCTACTACTGTATTAATATATACTAATTTAAAATTCTTCATTCCTTGTAATATCATATTAATTACTAATTGTAATGAGAATAATATACTAGTTATAGCCATAACACATAGAACATATTTTCCTTCTGTTGAAGCACCATAGAATATTCTATATACCCCATCAGAGAACAGAATAATGAATGCTGATAAAGGAATGCTAACAGTTAATATAATATTAATTGCTTGATTAAATTTCTTATTTAATTCATCATATTTCTTTTCAGTAAAACTAGTAACTATAAATGGTATAACACTTGTACATAGACCAATTGCTAATGCATTTATAATCATGCATATTTTAGGAGTCCATGTAACTACTATACTAGCTAGATATTCACTTTTAGCAGCAGAATATCCAATCATATATAAACCTTTAATAATAAGTTTCATATCTGCGATATTGTATAGATCTTGTGTTATAGATACTATTATTATAGGAATAGAATATTTAATTATTTTTCCTACTATTGTTTTATCACTTTCAGTAGATTCCTTTAAAGAAGTTACACCTTCTTTTAATTGTAATCTTGATTTATATAATTTATATCTTAAGTATAAGAATGCTGCTATTCCACCTAGTACTGTTCCTGATAAAGCAACTGCTACTCCAGTAGGAACATCATAGTGTAATAGATTAATTGCAACATATGATCCAACTAATACTACTATTATTCTAACTATTTGTTCTATTAATTGGCTTTGTGAAGGTGCATTTAAATACTTATTTCCTTGTAAATAACCTCTAAGTACACTTAAGAAAGGAATAATTAATAAACAGAAAGATATAGTTCTAATAACTAAAACTATGCTATTAACATCTGTTCCATCTTTTAATTCACCAACAAAGAATAATCCTATGTACTTAGCAAATATAAACATTAATAAGAAACTTATTATCGCTAATACACCAATTATTTTATTAGCTAGACTAAATGCTTTTTCTCTATCATTAAATTTCTTTAATGCATTGTATTCTGCAATTATAATAGCTACTGCAGTAGGTATACCACTAATAGATATATTTAAGAATAAATTATATGCATTATAAGCATAAGAGTATAAAACTCCTCCGTCAGTTCCAATAATATTATAGAAAGGTATAACATATATTGCTCCTAATATTTTAGTAATTAGAATCAATATATATGCTACAACTGTTCCTTCGACAAAACTATTTTTTCTCATATTTTCACCATCTTAATTATATCAAAAAAAAGATATAAAAACTAGGTTTTATATCTTTATTTTTTATTACCATCCACAAGGATTTGAATAATAACCACTATAATATGATGTTCTATCATAATAATATGTATTATTCGGAGGGAAGTTAATGTATGCTCCTGGGTCAGTTGTTTCCCATCTACTTACACATGAAGTTAATCCAATACATAGATTTAAGTGTAAGTGTGATCCATAACTGTTTCCAGTGTTACCAACAAATCCTATTACTGAATCTTTAGTAACTATATCTCCTACATTAACATTTATAGAACTTAAATGTCCATATAATGATGTATAGTTTTGGCCATTAATATAATGTTGAACCACTATTTTATTACCATAACCACCATTATAACCATATTCTGCAAATACTACTTTACCATCAGATATAGAGTAGATTGGTGTCCCTGTAGGTGCTCCTATGTCTACTCCAGCATGGCTTCTACAAGAACCTCCTGGATAATCCCACCAGTCTGAATACCAAGTACTTGTCATATAACCTGATTCTAGAGGTCTCCAAAATCTAGTACCTACTGGTAATTGTTCATTAGCACATACTGATATATCATCACTTTCATCACAACCAGAATCAATATAAAATTGAATGATTGCTTTAGAAGCCTCAATATCTTTTATTATTGAATCTTCTTCTTCAGATAAACTTTCTGCTTCTAATTGAAGAACTGATAATTTTGCTCTTAATTCTTCTTGTAATTTCTTTAGATTGTCTTCTTTTTCATGTAATGAAGCAATGGCCTTCTTACTTTCTAGAATTAATTCATGCATTTCAGTAATTAAGTTTGAATTATATCTACTTAATTGCTCTGTAACAGTTGCTCTATATATAAAATCTGTTATAGATTTTGCACTAAATAAATATTCTAATAATTCTGATTCGCCATTAGAAACTTGATAATATTTAATAACTGCTTTTATTTGCTTATTTTTTTCATCAATCTTCTTATTTAATTCTGCGATTTTATCATTTAATTCTTTTATTTCTTCTTCTGCTGCAGCAATTTCTCCATATATTTCATCTATTCTTGCATTAGTATTGTTTTGTTCATTTTCATTTTCTTTTATTTCATTTTCTTTTTCTATATATGCTTGTTCTAAAGCATCATATTCAGCTTTTAAATCTCCTAATGTTTTTGCACTTGCACTGATAGGAATTAAAAGTGCTATTAGGAATACAAATATCTTCTTAAATTTCATTATATTTTTAAGTATTTTCTTACTGCCCTGTTACTACCTATCATACCAACAACGGCACCAATAATTAATAATACTATTGATATATTAAGAACAAATGGGAAAGGTTTAACTAATCTTATAAATTGTGAGAATATTTTTCCACCTGTTTTTTCGTATAAGAATGAATATCCATAAATTGTTGCAAGTATTGGAATTATAGAACCTAATATACCTATTATTAAACCTTCTATTGCAAAAGGTTGTTTAATAGATAAATTAGATGCACCAACCAATCTCTTTATTTCTATTTCTTCCTGTCTACTAAATATTGTTATCTTAATAGTATTAGTTATTAAGAATGCAGTAACTATTACTAATCCTGCTACTATAACTATTAATATCTTTTTAATAATATCAAATATAGATACCATGGAATCAACCATTCCTTCACCATATTTAACTATTTCTATACCATCGATTTTCTTTATTTTTTCTGCTGTTTTTTCGATCTTATCTAGATCTTTTACTTTAATTGAGTATGTATCACTAAGAGGATTTTCATCTTCATTCCAAGATGAGATAATGCTATTAAATGTTTCTGAAGATTCTTTCATTTCTTTAGCTACATCTTTTTTACTTGTATAAGTAATTGTATCTATGTTAGATAATTTTTTAATTTCTTTTAATATTTTTTCTTCTTTTTCTTCATCTGCTTTATTTTCTATGAAAGCTACTATTGTAAAATCATCACTAATTAGTTTAGTAAAGTTTTCTACATTTAATGACCCAATTATTGCTACTGAAACTAATAATAAAGTTACAGTAATACACGAAATTGAAGCTACTGATAAGCTTAAATTTCTAAATACATTTTTAAAACCATCTCTTATATTTCTTAATAATATTCTAATATTTTTCATTCTTATCGTAAGTTCCTTTCGCATAATCTTTTTTAAGAGTTCCCTTATCTAAAAGAATAACTCTCTTCTTCATCTTATTAACAACATCTCTATCATGTGTAACAACTAATACTGTAGTACCTAAATCATTAATAACTTCTAGTACTTTCATTATTTCAAGAGATGTATCTGGGTCTAAGTTTCCAGTAGGTTCGTCACAGATTAATAATTTTGGAGAATTTACTATAGCTCTTGCTATAGATACTCTTTGTTGTTCTCCTCCAGATAATTCACCTGGATAGCTTTTTGCTTTTTCTTTTAATCCTACCAAATCTAGTGCTTTTAGAGTTTTTGCTCTTATTTCTTCCTTAGGTAATCCATACATTTCAAGAGCAAATGCTACGTTTTCATATGCTGTTAATTTTGGTAATAATTTAAAGTCTTGGAAAACTATACCTAGTTTTCTTCTTAATTTATATACTTTTCTATTTCTTAATTTACCTACATTAACTCCACCTATTATTATTTCTCCTTTAGTAGGTTTTTCTTCTCTATAAAGCATCTTTATAAGAGTAGATTTACCACTACCAGAAGCACCAATAATAAATGCAAAATCACCTTTTTTTATTTCAAGATTTAAATTATATACTGCAGTTACTCCTGTTTTATATACTTTTTCTACATTAGTAAATTTTATAAATTCCATATTACTTTCCTTCCTTCTTTCTTCTATGTTTATTTTCACCATATACTTGATATGAATCTGTTATTGTAATAAATGCTTCTGGATCAATTGCAAGTATACCTTCTCTAGTTTTATAGAATTCTAGAGTTGGTACTACTACCATTAACATATCTTGTTTATTATTTGAATATCCACCGATTGAATCTAAAACTGTTACACCTTTTGATAAAGTATCTATAAGATATTCTTTTACTTCATCAACTTTATCTGTAACAACGAAGAATGTTTTATTACTAGAAATACCAAGCATTACTTTATCAGTTAATATACTAATTATATATAAATCTATTAATGCATATAAAGCAATTCTATATCCATAAACAAATGCACCACATATTATAATTGCACCATTTATAAATGCATATAATGTACCATGTGATATTTGAAGTTTTTTAGAGATAATATGAATTATTGTATCTACTCCACCAGTACTTAAACCTGATTTACTAGATAAACCATTCGCAATACCTATTAAAACTCCACCACATATAACAACAAGCATTATGTCATCAGTAGGTATACTAATCTTAATATTCTTAGTTAATTCAACAAATAATGGGCTTAGTACTGATCCTACTATTGAATTAATAGTAAATCTCTTTCCCATAAAGATTGCACTTAATATTAAACTAAATATACAGAAAACTAATATTGTTAAAGATGGGGTAAAGAACTTCTTTAAAAGTATTGCAATACCTCCAGTACCTCCAAGAATTAAATCTGTATTAACAAAGAACAAATTATAAGTAATTGCGTATAAAAGTACTGCAAATATTAACATAATATATCTTCTTATTAAGTCTTTGTTTTCAATTCTATTTAAAAGATTATTAATATCAATCTTTTCTTTCATATTATTCCCCTTTCTTTAGATATTCTTCTATAAATTCATCTATATAACCATCCAATACTTTATTAACATCTACTTTTTCATAATTTGTTCTATGATCTTTTACTAAAGTATATGGACACATTATATAACTTCTTATTTGTGAACCAAAGTTAATATCACTTTGTGTTCCTAATTCTTTTTCTTTTTCTATTCTTTTTTTCTCTTCTTCTAAGGCAATTAATTTACCTTTTAATACTTTTAATGCTATTTCTTTATTTTTTAATTGACTTCTTTCATTTTGACAAGTAACTACTATTCCAGTAGGAATATGAGTAATTCTAACAGCACTATCTGTTGTATTTACTCCTTGTCCTCCAGCTCCTGTAGATCTATATACATCTATTCTTAAATCTGATTCTTTAATCTCAATATTTATTGAATCATCAAGTTCAGGTGTTACTTCTACTGAAGCAAAAGATGTATGTCTTCTTTTATTTGAATCAAATGGTGAAATTCTAACTAAGCGGTGAACTCCTCTTTCTCCTTTTAAATAACCATATGCATTTAATCCTTTAACTAATATAGTCACTTTTTTTAATCCTGCTTCTTCGCCAGGAAGTTCATCTATAACTTCTACTTTATAATTATTTCTTTCTGCATATCTTTCATACATTCTAAGTAACATTGATACCCAGTCACAAGCTTCAGTACCACCTGCTCCTGAATGAAGTTCTAAGAATGCATTGTTTGAATCATACTCCCCAGACAACTTAGTTTCTAGCTCTAATCTATCAACATCTTTAGATAACTCTTCTAGTGTATCATGTATATCTTCTTTATATGATTCATCTATTTCTATTAATTCTTTATATGCTTGTAATTCTTCTTTAATTCTTTCAATCTCTGAAATAGATTTTTTTAAATCTCCAAGTTTTTTAACTATATCATTAGAGTCTTCTCTACTCCAAAAATTATCACTTATTGTTTCTTTTTCTAGTTTTTCTATTTCGATTTTCTTTGAATCGACGTCAAAGTAACCTCCATATTGTATCTACCTTAAGTAATAATTCTTCTAGAATTTTATTTTCTACCATATTATTCACCATAAAAAATTATAACACATTTTAGCAATAAAAAAAAGAGACGATTTGTCTCTTTTTAAAATTCTATTAATTCATAGTCAGTAGAACCAAGTCCTAATTCTTCTGCATATTCGGTTATATGTCTACCTAGTCTTGAATCTATTCTTTCTTTAATATCAGGGGTACCTTTTTCATTAGTTTTCCATATAGCATCAAGGAATGCTTGATCATTTGCTACTGGATCAAGTGATGCAAATATACCTATATCATTAATTACTGGATCATCTTGATCGGAGGCGCAATCACAAAGTAAACTAATATCATTTGCTACAGTTATATATACTATTTGTCTATTTGTTTCTTTTATATAGTCACTAACTGCATTAGCAGCTTCTGCCATAGATTCAATAAAATCTTTTTGTTCTATCTTAGTTAACCAACATAATCTTGGACTTTTTGTTTTTCCACAGGAATGTATATATGCTTTACCATTTCTTGAGGCAAAACCAATTGATTGATTCTTTAAATTAGCACCAAATCCACCTGCAATATGCCCTTTCCCGTGAGCTAAATTAACAAACGAATCATAATGTTCAAATCCTTTACCTATTAAATCAAATTTAAGATGTTTCCCTTTATTAACAGGTATCTTAAATTCCCCAATACCATCCATTATTTCAATACCTTGTCCCATATCAACAAATCCATGTTCTTTAGCTACTTTCATATGATCTATAGCGTTATTTCTTTCTCCTGGATATGCAGTATTACACTCTATAATAGTCCCATTTAATTTTTCTACAAATGGTTTTATTAATTTTGCTTTTAAATATCCTTTAGATCCTGCTTCTCCTGTGGAAACTTTGATACCAATGTTTCCTTTTAATTCTACCCCTAGTTTTTCATAGATTTCTATTAATTTTTCTGGAGTTATCTCCTTAGTAAAATATACTATACTTTTTTCCATATTATCACCTAATTAAATTATAACATAAAAAAAGAGACTAATGTCTCATTTTTTATTAAGCTAATTCTACAGTAGCTCCAAGTTCTTCTAATTGTTTTTTGATATCTTCTGCTTCTTCTTTAGAAATATTTTCTTTAACAGCACCGCCGTTATCAGCTATATCTTTAGCTTCTTTTAATCCTAAACCAGTTATATCTCTGATTAATTTGATTACTGGGATTTTTTGTCCACCAGCTGAAGTTAAGTTAACTGTAACTGTAGATGGTTCATCTGATCCAGCACCAGCAGCAGGAGCTGCAGCTACTGCAACAGCAGTAGGATCAATACCATATTCTTCTTTCATAGCGTCTACTAATTCTTTAATTTCTAATAAACTCATTTCGTTTAAAGCAGCGATAAAATCTTTAGCGTTTAATTTAGCCATATTATTTTCTCCTCCTATTTTCTTATTTACTTTCTTCTTTTTGTTCGCTAAGTAAATTTAAAGCGATTGATAAATCTTTGACTGTACCAATAAGTCCAGTAGCAAGCATAGTAAGTAATCCTTCTCTTGATGGTAGAGCTGCTAACTTCTTGATAGTTTCAAGATCTGTAACTTCTCCATCAACGATTCCTCCCTTTATTTCAAGTGCTTTATGATCTTTTGCAAAATCACTAAGTGTCTTGATTGGAGCAACTGAATCATTTGAATATGCCATAGCACTAGGACCTTCTAGGCAATCGTCAAGATTGTAGTTTAGACTATCTAATGCTCTTTTTGTTAAAGTGTTCTTCCAAACTTTATACTTAGCACCATTATCTCTAAGAGCTTTTCTAAGTTCAGCAGTTTCTTCAGCAGTAAGACCACGATAATCAAACAAGATAAATGAAGCTGATGATTTAGCAACTTCAGCGATTTCATCAATTACTGTTTGCTTTGCTTCAAGTATTTTTACGTTTGCCACTTGCTTTCCTCCTTGCTTATTTATATTAAAAAAGTCTTTGCGAAACGGCAAAGACTTATATTTTATAAGTATAAGATTTTGCCCTCGGTAAGAAATTAAGTTCTAAGAACACTTACTGTCTTCGGTTCAAACTTTTTTAATAACGTAATTATTATAATAAACTAATATTAGTTTGTCAATGTATTTAGGTCAATTTTTATTCCAGGCCCCATTGTTGAAGATACTGAAACATTTTTAATAAATTGTCCTTTAACTGTAGTTGGTTTAGATTTGATAATTACATTCATGAATACATCTAAGTTTTCTACTAACTTAGCAGCATCAAATGATACTTTACCAATGATAGCATGTACATTACCATAACTATCTGTTCTAAATTCAATTCTACCTTTTTTAACATCTTCGATTGCTTTAGCAACGTCAGTTGTTACAGTACCAGTTTTAGGATTTGGCATTAAACCTCTAGGTCCTAATAACTTACCGATTTTACCTAGTAAAGGCATCATTTCTGGAGTAGCTATAATAACATCGAAATCTAACCAGTTTTCTTTAGCTATCTTATCGATTAAATCTTCTCCTCCAACAAATTCAGCACCTGCATCTTTAGCAGCTTTACTTTGTGCATCGTTCTTAGTTAATACTAATACTCTTTTAGCTTTACCAGTTCCATTTGGAAGAACTAAAGCTCCTCTAACTTGTTGATCAGTTTTTTTAGTATCTACGTTTAATCTTACTGCTATTTCAACAGAACCATCAAAATTAGAAGTACTAGTCTTTTGAACTAATTCTATAGCTTCTTGTTTAGTATAAGCATGATGCTTTTCTACTAATTCCATAGCTTTTATATATTTTTTACCTTTCTTCATATTTACCTCCTTGTGGTATTAACGATTTCTCTCCCACTTATTTTATTAATCTTTAATTTCGATACCCATGTTTTTAGCAGTACCTTCAATTATCTTCATAGCAGCATCGATGTCATAAGCATTTAAATCTTCCATCTTAGTTTCTGCTATTTGACGTAATTGATCTCTAGTTATAGATCCAGCAATATCTTTAGATCCAGTAGCTGATGCTTTTTTAACATTAGCAGCTTTCTTGATTAAGAATGCAGCTGGTGAAGTCTTAACTTTGAAATCAAATGATCTATCATCATAGATGTATACTTCTACAGGAACGATATCTCCCATTTTATCTTTTGTAGCATCATTAAATCTTGTACAAAAGTCTGGAAGAGCTATACCGAATGGTCCTAAAGCAGTTCCAACTGGTGGAGCAGCTGTAGCTTTTCCTGCAGGTATTTGAAGTTTTACCTTATTTAATAATTCCTTTGCCACGAAAAACACCTCCTATTAAAATTTTTTCGCGAGTGGTACAAATGACTATATGCCTCCCACTTCATCTATATATAAAATACATAGTTGCCAATATAATATACCATTATTTTAATGGTTTTGCAATAACTATTTATCAAGTTCTATTTGAGTTAACTCTGCTTCTACAGTAGTTTCTTGTCCAAATAGATCGATTGATAATTTAGCCATATTATTTTCTTTATCTATCTCTATTACTTTACCAGTCATTAACTTGAATGGACCATCGATAAGTTTAATCTTATCTCCTTCTTTTAAGTCAACTACAACTGGCTTATCAGTAACACCAATAGTCTTAAGAATATTATCTACTTCATGCTTATATAATGGGAATGGTTTAGCTCCTTTACCAGATGATCCAAGGAAACCTGTAACACCTGGAGTATTTCTAACCACATACCATGCTTCATCAGTCATAATCATTTCTACAAGTACATAACCTGGAAATAATTTTTTAACTTTTTCCTTTTTAACACCATCTTTTATTTCGATTTCAGTCTTTTCAGGAACGATTACTCTAAATATATAATCTTGCATGTTCATAGATTGAATACGCATATCTAATTTTTCTTTAACTTTATTCTCATGTCCAGAATAAGTATTAACTACATACCATTGTTTTTCTTCCATAATTAAAACCACCCTTTAATAGCGTCTACTATAGATTTAAAATCAATCATTTTAACTAGAACAACGATATATTGGATTAACATAAAGAATAATGCAAAGAATATTATTGTTACAATTGTAATTAAAACATTCTTCCATAGTTCTTTACCTTTACACCATCTTATTCTTTTAATTTCTGATTTCATATCAGAGAAAAAATCTTTAACTTTTTCCATACTTTCACCTTTTATTTCAAAATAAAAAACACTTTTCTCGTGCTTCTGCATATAATTTAACATAAATTATATGTTTAGTCAATAGAAATAAGTGTTTTTTTACTTTAATTTATCATATCTATAAATTCATCTAAAGTAGTTGAATCATATATGTGATATCTAGGTATTTTATACTTGTGATCATCTCTACTAGCTTTATATCCTCCACCAGTGAATGCTACCTTATATCCCATTTCTTGTAAAGCTTCAATAACTTTGTCATTATATACATACATTGGATAACAGAAAGCATTATCTGTACCAATTTCATATTTAGATGTAGCTAAATCTGCTTTTATTTCTTCTTTTGAAGAACAAAGTAGTTTAGATCCTCTTTCTTCAGTAGAACAGTATCCACCTTCATGCATATTATATGTATGAGATTCAACATCTAGATTAGGCGATATATAGTTTTGATATTTATGCCATCCTGCTATTAAGAATAATGTTGCATGTAGATCATATTTTTCAAGTAATGGCATTAATTTATTACCATTATCTAATCCTGTACCCATAGCACCATCATCTACTGTAAGAAGAACGCTTCTATTAGGTAGTTCTATTTCTCCATACATCCATTTAATAAATTCATCCATTGTAAGAGTTTTCCACCCATTTTCTTTTAAATAGTATAATTCTTGTTCAAAATCTTTTACATCCATACAATTGCCTTCTCCACAGTATTCTCCTAGAGATGAATCATAGAAGAAATGGTAATTAAGTACTGCTATAGATGTAGCATTACCTTCTTCACTTCTTATGGTGTGACCATAATACTGATTAGTTAAATCAATAGATACAATTGGTTCTCCATCAAGTATTTTCTTTAATGTTTCAGTATTAGTATTAGCATTTATTTTATACATAGATACACCACTTGTAGAACCTTTTTTACAACTTGCATTATCACTTCTATAAGCATAGTCTCCATAATTCTTTTCTACATATATACCATATTCTTTTGCTTTATTAATAACTGCATCATTATTAGATAATACAAGTATTGCTCTATTGTTAAGATTAATATTATCATTAAACCATAAAGTAAAATCTTCTATAGTTATACCAAAATAACCATCTTCTTTTAAATATTTAAATTGTGCATCCATATTATCATTAGCATCTTCATAATATAATACACTCACATATTCTTTTTTTATTAATTTAATTGGTTTTACTTCTTTTACATCATCTTTTTTAACACCATATAGATTATTTAATAATTTAAAATAATAATAGTTATCATCCTTAGAAATTACTTCATATGTATTACCTTTATTAAGTTTTATATTAGCTTTATCTTTAATATATAACTTAGTATTATCTTTTAAAGTAATATTTTCTCCAATAGAAACATAATAATCTTTTATATTATTATCTTGTTTCTTTGTTTTTTTAACATCAGAATAATAAATATAATATTCAGAATCTTTTATTTTATAATATTTTCCATTTTTATATTTATCTAATTCAAAATAAGAATTTTTATATATTTTACCTATACTTTTATTTTTAGAATCATATAAATTTGTATCTTTAGTTATTAATACATATTTGCTATAGTTCTCTTTAGCTTTATTTCCATTTAAGAATATAACTGCTAAAAAAACTAATATTAATACAAATATTATTCCTAATAACACTTTGGTTAAATTCTTTTTATTAATTCTTCTCTTCATATTACCTCCTATTTATTCTCATCTAACATTTTACTTATTTTAGTTTTTATCTTTTCGATATATTTACCTACTGATTTCTCAGTTATATTTAGTAACCCAGATATTTCTTTGTAAGAAAAGCCTTTTGTTCTTAGATCAAATACTTCTACTTCTTTTTCATTTAATATAGATACTATATCATTATATAAACTTTCTTTTTCTTCAGACTCTATAAATGTTGTTTCAGGATTAACATTTTTATCATCTAATAAGTTTATTAATGGTAATCCATATGAATTAGTTGTAGTATCAAATGATAAAGATTCATTTAATACTTTATGTCTTCCTGCACTTATATTTCTCATAAAAGAAAGTATTTGTCTTTCTATACATATATTAGCAAATGTAGTAAATTTAACATCTTTTTGTTCACTAAAGTCTTTTATAGCTTTAGATAAACCTATCATTCCTTCTTGAATTAAATCATTATAATCATAGCCTTTAGATTCAACATATTTAGTAAATTTCTTTGCTTTTAATTCTATTATAGGTTTATATTTCTTATAAAACAATTCTTTAGCATCTTCATTATTTTCAGATATTAAATATAATAATTCATAATCATTATCTCTATATTCTTTCATTTTTTTGTCTCACTACTTCATATATACATATTCCTGCAGCAACTGATGCATTTAAACTATTTATTTTTCCTGTCATAGGAATACTAATAATAAAATCACATTTTTCTGATACTAATCTAGATATTCCATTACCTTCAGCACCAATTACTAAGCATGTTTTAGGGTCATATACAACGTCAGTATAGTTACTACCATCCATATCTGTTCCATAAAACCAAAAACCATATTTTTTTAATTTTTCTATTGTTTGAGGCAAACTAGATACTTCAACTATTTTAATATTATTTAATGCTCCTGCAGATACTTTCATAACTGTAGAAGTAATTTCTACGCTTCTTTTCTTTGGAATAATAATTGCATCTACTCCTGCAGCTTCACAAGTTCTTATAATTGCTCCAAAATTATGAGGATCTTCTAGATGATCTAGCATTACTAAGAATTTAGTATCTAATACATCATCTATACTTAAATATTTATAATCTTCGATTTCTAAAGCTATTCCTTGATTATTGCCTTTAAACTTTTGGTCAAGTATTCTTTTGTCCATTCTGTTAATTTTTATATTGTTATCTTCAAAGTATTTAATTATTTTTTCATCATCAAAGTTATTAGCTAAATATACTTTTTTTATTTCTTTTTTACTATCTATTACTTCTTTAGCAACATTTTTACCAAATACTATCATATATTTTCCTCCAATATAATTTTCATTATTTCATCTATTCTTTCATCTTTTTTAAGTAAATAAAGATATCCAAATAAACATTCAAATGCAGTAGCCCACTTATAAGTTACTATATCTGTATTTTTTGGATGAGAATAGGTACTTGCATTTCTACCCCTTTTAACAACATCTATTTCATCATCATTTAAGTAATTATTATCAAGCAAATAATTTATAAACTTACATTGATTTTTAGCAGTAACATAATTCAAAGATTTAGTTTGTAAATTATTAACTTTATATATCTTGTTTTTAATTAAGTATTCTCTTATTCTAAGTTCATATACAGAATCTCCTAAATAAGCTAATGCTAATATATTCACTTCGTTTATATTCAAACTTCTTCACCACTCATATAATACCATAAAATCATAATAAAAAGAATACTAATCAGGTATTCTTATTATTATTTCTCCAGCTTTAGAATATAAATATTTTTCTCTAGCATATCTAGCTATATAATCAGGATCTTGTAATTTATTCACTTGACCCTTTAATTCATCTTCTTTTTCTTTTAATACTGATAATTCTTCTTGGAATTCTCTCTTTTCTTTAGATTTAGTATATAACTCATAAGCAGTTTTAACTACTGTTTGCATTAATAAGAAACCTAAAACTAAATAAATAAGAGTAATTATTACAAAGTTTCTTCTAATTTTCTTTCTCTTCAAGTTATATACCTCCATTCTAATTTAAGTATAATTTATTTCTTTTTAGCAGTCAATTTGTTTTTATTTTAGAATGTAAAGTAATAAAAAAGAAGAAGATTATTCTTCTTCTCCTGATTCAGTGGAATCTTCTACTTTTGCAACTTCTGCTTTATCATAAGCTTCAAATATTGCTTTTTCGATCATTTCTCTAGTTTCACCATTGATTGGATGAGCAACATCTCTATATTCTCCATCAGGATATTTTCTACTTGGCATAGCAATGAATAATTTGTCTTCGCCTTGAATGATACGAATATCTTTAACAGCAAAGCAATCATCTAAAACGATAGATGCTATACCTTTCATTCTAGAACCTTCCTTTTCAATCTTTTTAACATTTACTGATGTAACTTTCATATTATCCCTCCTTAGTATAATGCTACTTATATTATATAATAAATAGAACATTTATTCAATAGTTAATTTTTTTCTTTATATTGTGCTTCTACTATTTTACCTTCAGTTGGATCTGTATCTTTTTTTAGACTAAATGCTATAGTAAAACTCTCAATTAAATCTAATATTGAATATACTATTAATGCTATTCCTATTATTTGAACTATTCCTTTAGCTCCTTCAAAAGGATTAAATATTAACATTATTCCAAATACTACTATTAATATTGAACCTATTATAGATAATATATTTTTATTAATTTTATATATTAATAATGAATATGATAACTTAGTAACACCGTTTATTACCATCCATACTCCAAGAAGTAATGGAACAATACTGGCTATTATAGTTGGTTTAATTAATATAATTATTCCAAATATAAATACAAATGCTCCAAATATAAAGTTTAATGATAAATAGTTATTAGAACTTTTATCACTAAAGAATTGTATTATTGATACTACTCCCCATAAAACTAATATTACTCCTAGAACATAACAAACTATATTAATTGCAGTTTCTGGTTTTAATAGTAAGAATATTCCAGTAAATATAAATAATAATGCAAATACTATTGATGTTATACTCATTTTTTTAACTTTTGTACTTAAATTATTTTCCATTCTATCACCCACTCTAATTCTACCACATTTTTATTCAAAATTATATATAAAAATCATTCTATCTCTACCTTCTAAATCCTTCTTTAAAAGAATAGAACTATCTGGGAGATATTTATCTTTTAATTCATTAATAGCTTCTCCTTGGTCTTTCCCTATTTCAAATGCTATTAAATATTTATCATTAAGAATGTTTTTAATATTCTTTAATATTTCTTCATAAAAATATAATCCATTATTATCTGCATATAATGCTATATGTGGTTCATTATTCTTAACAATTTCATCTATTTCTTCATCATATCTGATATATGGAGGGTTACTAATTACTACATCAAATTTTTCTTTTATTCCATCATATATATTAGTATTAATAAAATTAATGTTTACATTATTTCTTTTAGCATTTTCTTTAGCTACCTCTAAGGCTTCTTTAGATATATCAGTAGCATATACTTCTCCAGAGACTTCTTTTTTAACTGAGATTGCTATTGCTCCTGAACCTGTTCCAATGTCTAATACTTTTATCTCTTTGTGGAAATATTCTTTAATAAAATTAATGGTATTTAATACTAATTCTTCTGTTTCAAATCTAGGTATTAATACATTTTTATTAACTATAAAATTAGAATTATAGAAGTCTACATTTCCTACTATATATTGGACTGGTTCACCATCATTAAGTCTTTTAATAGCATCCTCAATATTTCCTTTATAATATTTCTTTAAATATTCTATATCTGTCATATTAATCCTCTATTTGCATTTCTAAGACATGTCTTTGTTCTGTATAACCTAATTTTTTATATAATCTAATGGCATCTTTATTAAAATCATAAACATTTAGTTCTATTCTTTTAACATTCTCTTTTCTAGCTATCTTTTTTACTTCTTCAAGTAATTCAGTACCATATCCTTTTCTTCGTTCATCTTTTGCTATTTCAAATTCATCTATCCATAAATATTTAGTTACTTTTTGAACTATTTTATATGATAAGAAACCTATTAATTTATCTTCTTTAAAGTAACCAAGTATTTTTAGATTGCTATTATCTATTTCATAAGATATCCAGTTTTTTAATTCTTCTTTTGTTCTTTTTATAATTAAATCAGGTCTATTACTATAGTGATACATGAATCCATTTTGTAATAGATCATAAAAATCATTATTTAATTCTTCTTTTTTTATCTCTTTTATCATAAGACACCTCTTCCTTAATTATAGCATAAAAAAAGAAAATTATTCTCCTGCTAATTTTCTCTTTATATCTTCATTTATTAATGATTCAATTAATTCATCCATTTTTCCTTGCATAATTCTATCTAGTTGCATTAATGTTAAATTAATTCTATGATCAGTTACTCTATTTTGTGGATAGTTATAAGTTCTTATCTTTTCAGATCTATCTCCTGTACCTATCTTACTTCTTCTTTCAGCTCCGACTTCTGCTTCTTGTTTTCTTTGCATTTCATCATAAATTCTTGCTTTTAAGATTCCTAAAGCTTTAATTTTATTTTTTAACTGACTTCTTTCGTCTTGGCAAGTAACTACTATTCCTGTTGGAATATGAGTAATTCTAACAGCAGAATCTGTTGTATTTACTCCCTGTCCTCCTGCTCCTGTAGATCTATAAACATCTATTCTTAAGTCTTGTTCCTTAATATCAATGTTAACATCTTCTACTTCAGGCATTACTAATACTGTAGCAGTAGATGTGTGAACTCTTCCTTGTGATTCAGTCTCTGGAACTCTTTGAACTCTATGAGAACCAGATTCATATTTAAGTTTAGAATAAACATTTTCTCCCTTAACCATGAATTCTATTTGAGCATATCCACCTGCAGTTCCTGGTTCAGCGTTAGTTACTTCTATTCTCCAACCTTGACTTTCTGCATATCTACTATACATTTCAAATAAGTCTCCAGCAAATATATTAGCTTCATCTCCACCAGCAGCGCCTCTTATTTCAACGATAATATTCTTATCATCATTAGGATCCTTTGGTAATAATAATATTTCTAATTCTTTTATTAATTCTTCTTTTCTTGAAGTTAAATTATTAATATCATCTTTAGCTAAATCTGCCATTTCTGGATCATTTAATAATTCTTTTGCTTCTTCTAAATCATTTTCTACTTTTTTATATTCTTTATATTTATCAACAACTTCTGCAATAGATGCTTGTTCTTTTGATAGAGAAGTCATTTTATCTACATTACCTAATATTTCTGGACTA
>JAEEVN010000004.1 GCA_016290885.1 Caryophanales bacterium
AATTCAAGTTAGCTTTTAAAAGTGCTTCTTCTGCGTTTCTTGATTGAGCATTAGTACGATAGAATATTGCTATATCACTCTTGCTATATCCTTCATTTAAAAGTTTGTTAATTTCTTCTAATACTAATGTTAGTTCATGCTTTTCATCATAAGCTCTTAAATACTTTAATTTTACCCCTTCTCCATTTTCACTAAATAAATTGACTTCCTTTCGTTCTTTGTTGTTTTGGATAACAGAGTTAGCAGCATTTAAAATCATGTTAGTACTGCGATAATTTTGATTTAAAGTAATAACTTCACATCCAGGATAGTCTTTCTCGAAATTCAAAATATTTTTAAAATTAGCTTGTCTAAAAGCATATATTGATTGATTAGGATCTCCTACAATAAATATATTTTTATATTTATTTGCTAATAACTTAGATAACTGATATTGAACTTCATTTGTATCTTGATACTCATCAACTAAAATATACTGATACTTATCTTGATATTTATCCAAAATATCTTCATTATTTAAAAATAATTCAACTGGTAATTTTAATAAATCATCAAAATCAACAACATTATTCTTTTTTAATGTTTTTTCATATTCAAAATATACTTTTTTAGCAATTATTTCCATATCACTTAAAAAGTATTTATCTATTTCTTTATCACTTAACATTTCATTTTTAATAAAAGAAATTCTATTTCTAATATATTGTGGTGATACTATCTTAGGATCATATCCTAAATTTTTTAATGTTTTTTTAATTACACTTAATACATCATCAGTATCTAAAATAGTAAAGTTTTTAGATAATCCTAATTTTTGATAATTTTCTTTTATTATTCTTAAACCAAATGCATGAAATGTACCAATAAAAGCATAGTTATCACAAACTATTTTACTTATTCTTTCTTTCATTTCTTTGCTTGCTTTATTAGTAAATGTAATAGCAAGAATATTACTACTTTTTATTCCATTAGAAATCAAGTATGCTACTCTTGTAGTTAATACTTTTGTCTTACCAGAACCTGCTCCTGCTAGGACTAACATTGGTCCATCTAAGGTTTTAATTGCATCAAGTTGTCTATTATTTAGTCCTTCTAAATTCATTATTATCACCAATTATATTGTACCATATTTATGGTTAATTTTAGTTAAAAATATGGCATAAAAATATATTTTATGCTATTATATAAATGAAGGAGTATTTAGGTTTACCTAAATGCCTACCTTTTTGGGTGGACGCTTAAGCTAGCTTAAGTGTCATTTTTTTATTTCTACTATTATTAGTAATAGGAGTAATAATAGGATACATGAAAAGAGAAGAACTCTTAAGACGTAAATACGCTTTTTCATGATACCACCTCCTTTCTAGAATGGAAGGTAGACACTTAGCAATAAATACTCCATATATTATATTCGCGAAAAAAAGAAAAATTCCCCCAGTTCACATAAAAAAAGAAGCCTATTTCATAGACTTCTTTTTACTGTTTTCATGGCTAAATGAATCTAATCCAAATTTTTGGGCTATTTCTTCATCACTAGTACCTTTTTTTATTTCATCTATAATTTGCTTATAGCTTTCACAAACGGTTTCCATTTTCTTTTCTAATTCATTATTATTTGTGCTTTCTCCTGTGGATCCTTTAATAAAATAAGTATCACTCATGCTTCCGGCAAAATCAATTTCGTCAATATTATAAGCTCTTAATGTTCCTGTTTTATGTGCATTATAACCCCACATCATTTCATCTGGAAAAGCATCTTGTGGATTATCATATATACTAAAAAATACAACTCCATCTCCAACTACTCTTCCTTTATATTTTTTGAATATTCCTTCAACTAAATTGAAATTTCCAACATCATCAATATTAAGCGTTTCATTTACTGGTAGACCATATTCTTTTAATAATGCTACCCTTTCATTATATTGATCAATTCTTTCTTGATTAGTCATATCAAAAATCCTCCTAATAATAGTATATCATAAAAAAAATTGTTGGAATATTCTAAAAAAACCGAATGTAGATTAATTGTAAACAAAAAAGACTCATTTGAGTCTTTTTTATTTGTTTACTACTTTTTGTAATATTGATTCTTCTCTATGAGCTTCTTCAATTTGTAACGCAAGTACTCTTGAATTATGCCTTCTAGCATTAACATTTGTTAATGCTCTTCTATAGTCTTCCATATCTTTTAACATACCCCATGCACCGAGAGAAGCATATATTGTTTGCTTATATGTACCTTCTCTAGTATCATTAATTGTACCTGCTAAGGATTCAAGCACTTTATTAGATATTATTTTCGCCATAGGTTTAAAATATGTATGAACTGCATTTTGATATCTTGTATCTTCGATAAATCTTAAATCTACATAGTTTATACCATATTTTTTACATAATTCTTCTAAATTAGAATTATATTCTAATACAAACTCATGGAATGGTATATCATATTCCCTTGTTTTAGAATATAAATATGCTCCTAGAGCTGCTACTCTACTTTGGTCATTTAAACCTAGGATTTTATCAAAGTTTCTTTTATGACTATCCATTAATCTAGTCATACTTTCTACTCTTTGTTCACCCTTTGTTCTATCTGCAGAGTAATCATAGATTTCTCTTTCATTGTAATAAAGGTTCTTAGCATTAAATGGATTTATCCAAAATTCAGACATAATATCATTTATTCCAGAAGAATATAGTATTATAGGTTCATTACTATTACGTATTGAACTAGATAATCTAAATTTATCTTTATCTTCTCTATCTTCATATGTTCTTAAAAGTAATTTACTTGCAAGGTTTCCAATATGTTCACTGAATAGTGATTCTTCTGCATCTTTTCCTAAGAAAGATTCTCCAATTGCATGTTTAACCTCAGTAATTGTTCCATATTGTTGTATTTGTTCAAGTTCTTTTTGAGATAAATTATTATCTATATAGTAATCTATATGTCTCATTTTATTAAAAAACATTGAAAATGCATTAAATACATCAATTCTATATTCTTCACTTTGTAATGCTTCTTTCATAAAAGTTAAACAACTCTTTTGAAGATTATAGCATCTGTCATCATTTAACCCCACGATTAACAAATGTCCATCTGCATTTTCTTCATAGTGTTGACGTATAATTTTTGAACTTTCTTCGTTTTTACTCATAATAACTCCCTTTGATGAATCTGTATTCTACTATTTTATCATAAAATTGTCAAAAAAAAAGACTGGTTAAGTCTTTTTTATTTATTTAAATAATTAATTGCATCTAGAGCAGCTATTGTACCATCTGCTACTGCAATAGTAATTTGAGCATATTTCTTAGTTCTTGAATCACCTGCTACAAATATACCTGGTACTTTAGTAGTTCCATCTTCAGATACTAAGTATCCTCTTTGATCTACATCTAATTTACCATTAACAAACCCATTTTGAGGAATTAATCCTATATTTAAGAATAATCCATCTAATTTAAGAGTTTGCATCTTTCCATCTGCTTCTAGTTTTACTCCTGTTAATGTATCATCTTCATATAAATATTCTTTAATACCTGAATTATAGATAATGTCTACATTATTACATTTTTCTAATTTATTAGCTAAATCTTGTTCACATGTTAAATGATCTAAGTTTTGTAATATAGTTACATGCTTAGCTATATTAGACATAGAATAAGCATTTATGCAAGCAGAATTACCTCCACCTACTATAGCTACATCTTTATCTTTATAGAAAGGTCCATCACATGCTACACAGAAATGTATTCCATGACCTATTAATTCTTTTTCATGAGGAAGATTTAGTGTTCTATAAGAAGAACCACTTGCGATAATTATTGTTTTGGCTTTATATGTATTATCTTCTGTGATTACTTCTTTTATATCACCATCTACTTTGATGTCAGTTACTTCTTCTATTTCGAAATCTACTCCTAGTTCATCTACTTGATCAAACATAGCACTTGTTAAGTCTGATCCAGAGATAGCTTTAAAACCAGGATAATTTTCTATTAGGGGTGTAGAAGAAGCAGTTCCACCAACTGTTTCTTTCTCTATAATTAATACTTTTCTTCCATCTCTTAGAAGATAAAGGGCACTAGCAAGTCCTGCTGGCCCTCCTCCAATTATAATAGTATCGTATATCATATTATTTCTCTTCTATAAATTTCTTAATATTAGATACATTTTCGATTAATTTAGATTCACCATTAGCATTAACTACTAATGTTGGAGCTTTTTTAACACCATATTGTTTTGTCATATCTGGCATTTCTTCTGCATCAACAAATTCATATGGCATAGATGCTTTTTCTAATAATTTTTTAGCCATTTTACAATTTGGACAAGTCTTTGTACCAAATAGTAATAAACCATCTTTAGCATCACTCTTTAGAATTTTTTTAGCAGATGCCTTTGGAACGTTTTTCTTTTTAGGTTCACAATTGCATCCATCAACTTTATATTCTTTTCTCATTTCATATTCTTTAGTCTTACCATCATTCCAGTTCTTTACTGGTCTATAGTAACCAGTTATTCTAGAATATACTTCTGTTTCTTCATTACAGATAGGACATTTCCATACTTCACCAGTTATATATCCATGGTTCTTACATACAGAATATGTTGGAGAAATTGTATAATATGGTAATTTATAGTTTTCTGCAATCTTTCTAACTAAGCTTGCACAAGTCTTCCAATCAGACATTCTTTCTCCAAGGAATGTATGGAATACAGTTCCTGAAGTATATAATGTTTGTAATTCATCTTGAATATCAAGAGCTTTGAATATATCATCAGTATAACCTACTGGTAAGTGTGATGAGTTTGTATAGTATGGAGTATCATCATCAGATGCAGTTATTATATCTGGATATAAACTCTTATCTTTCTTAGCTAATCTATAAGATGTAGATTCAGCAGGTGTAGCTTCTAAGTTATATAAATCTCCATATTGTTCTTGGTAATCAGATAATTTTTCTCTCATGAAGTTAAGAACTTTCTTAGTCCATTTTTGAGCTTTTTCATGAGTTAAATCTTCCCCAACCCATTTAGCATTTAGAGAAGCTTCGTTCATACCTACTAAACCAATTGTTGAGAAGTGGTTACTGAATGTTCCTAAATATCTCTTAGTATAAGGATATAATCCTTCTTCAAGTAACTTAGTAACAACATCTCTTTTAATTTTTAATGATTTAGCAGCTAAATCCATTAAATGAGTTAATCTTTCAAAGAATTCATCTTCATTCTTTGATAAATATGCAATACGTGGCATATTAATTGTTACAACACCGATAGATCCAGTTGATTCACCTGAACCAAAGTATCCACCTGATTTCTTTCTAAGTTCTCTTAAGTCTAGTCTTAATCTACAACACATAGATCTAACATCGCTTGGTTCCATATCACTATTAATATAGTTTGAGAAATATGGAGTACCATACTTAGCAGTCATTTCAAATAATAATTTATTATTTTCTGTTTCTTTCCAGTTAAAATCTCTAGTTATTGAATATGTTGGGATTGGATATTGGAATCCTCTACCATTAGCATCTCCTTCAATCATGATTTCGATAAATGCTTTATTTACCATATCCATTTCTTTTTGACAATCTTTATATTTGAAGTCCATTTCTTGTCCACCGATAATAGCATTTAATTCTGCTAAGTCGTTTGGAACTGTCCAGTCTAATGTAATATTAGTGAATGGAGCTTGTGTACCCCAACGAGAAGGTGTATTAACACCATATACAAATGATTGAATACATTGTTTAACTTGTTTATATGTTAAGTTATCTACTTTTACAAATGGTGCAAGATATGTATCGAATGATGAGAATGCTTGAGCACCAGCCCATTCATTTTGCATTATTCCAAGGAAGTTAACCATTTGGTTTGTTAATGTTGATAAGTGCTTAGCAGGAGATGAAGTTATTTTTCCAGGTACTCCTCCTAAACCTTCTTGAATTAATTGTTTTAATGACCATCCTGCACAGTAACCTGTAAGCATTGATAAGTCATGAATGTGATAATCACAGTTTTTATGAGCATTAGCAATATCTTCTGGATAAACTTCATTTAACCAATAGTTAGCTGTAATAGCTCCAGAGTTAGAAAGAATTAATCCTCCTACTGAATAAGTAACTGTAGAATTTTCTTTAACTCTCCAGTCAGAAACATTTAAGTAACTATCTACTACATTTTTGTAGTCTAACATAGTGCTATTCATATTTCTTTGTTTTTCATGTAACTTTCTATATAAAATATATGCTTTAGCTACATCAGCATAATCAGATTTAATTAATACTGATTCTACTGAATCTTGGATATCTTCTACATCAATAATATCGTTTTTGATTTTATCACTAAAATCAGCTGTAACTTTTAATGCTAAGAAGTCTATAACATTCTTATCATAATCTTTTTCTAAGCCTTCAAATGCTTTAATAATAGCATCGCTTATTTTGCTAATTTCAAAATTAACAATTTTTCCGTCTCTTTTTCTAACCTTATACATAATTTCCTCCTATACATATCTCACAGTAACGTTAGATTTTCCCTTAAAATATTCTTTTATATTCTTTAATTCTTCTTCAGTGAATCCTTCCATCTTCTTAGCCTTTACTGTATCTTCCATTCTGAAGTTTTGTAAGTAGTAAGGATCACCGTCAACTAAATCAATCATTTTCTCTAAATCTTCTATAGTATGCATTCCTTTAATTATAGTAGTTCTAAATTCGTGATCAATATTAGATTTTTTAATTAGTTCAATACTCTCTAATAATTTATCAGTATCAATATCTTTCTTGATGACTTTAAAATATTCATTAAATATTGCTTTTATATCCATTGCGATATAATCAACTAATTTATTATCAATAATCTCCTTTAATACTTCTGGTCTATAACCATTAGTATCTAATTTGACTTTGAATCCATATTCTCTTATCTTTTTGATAAATGGTATTAAATCATCCCATATAGTAGGTTCTCCACCAGAGATAACTACACCATCTAGCATATTTTTTCTTTCTTCTAAATAAGAAAATATTTCTTCTTCTTTTATCTCAGGAGCATGACATTCAACTAGATCTCTATTGTAACAATAGTCACAGTCAAAATTGCAACCTGATGTAAATATAATACATGCAAGATTTCCTGGAAAATCTTGAGTTGTTAATTTATTAAATCCGCCTATTCTCAAATATACATCACGCTCTTCTCTCGCTCCCTAGCATCTTCATTTTATTACATAAATTAAAATTATCAATGTTGCAGATGCAACATTAGTGATTTTTTTCAAAAATGTTACAAAGGAGTGTAAATCGAACAAAAATTGTTCTCAATTCTGCAATATAAATATATCATACATGTGTTTGGAGTGCAATATATTTTTTAAAAAAAATTAAATAAAAAAGGAATCTTACGATTCCTTATAATCTAAGCATAAAGAAGGATTTATTCCAAGTGAATAATCACTAAAATCTTTCTTTAAAAACATATAGTATCCACATGCTGCAATCATGGCTGCATTATCTGTACAATAAGCAAGTTTTGGTACTACCAATTTTATATTTTCTTTTTCACATAATTCTTTAAATTTTTCTCTAATTCCACTATTTGCAGATACTCCACCAGCAAGTAATAATTCCTTAACATTATATTCTTTAACCGCTCTCATAGTCTTAGAAGTTAAAGTCTCAATAACTATATTTTCAAAAGAAGTACATAAATCTTCTTTATTAATTTCATTACCTCTTTGTTTTTCGTTATGAACTAAATTTATAACTGCGCTCTTTACTCCACTAAAGCTAAAGTTATAACTATCATTATCCATAGGAACTGGTAAATTATAACTAGGTTTACCTGTTTTACTTAGTTTATCTATTACAGGACCTCCTGGATAAGGTACATCTATTACTCTAGCTACTTTATCAAATGCTTCCCCTACTGAGTCATCTAAAGTACCACCAATCTTTTTAAAAGATAAATCTTCATTCATATATATTATTTCAGTATGTCCACCACTAATAACTAGGCATATAAGTGGAAATTCCATCTTATCTACTAAACTATTAGCATATATATGTCCTGCCATATGATTAACGCCTATTAAAGGTTTATTATGGCATAATGAAAGAGTCTTAGCTGCTTCTAAACCTACAAGTAGTGATCCAGCAAGACCAGGTCCTTTAGTAACTGCAATAGCATCTATATCATCCCAAGAAAGTTTAGATTCAGTAATTGCTTCATCTATTACTATAGTAATACATTCAGCATGAGATCTACTTGCTATTTCAGGTACTACTCCACCAAATTTTTTATGTATATCTATTTGTGATAATGTTTTAGTAACTATTTCTTCATTACCATTTTTAACTATTGAAACAGATGTCTCATCACAACTAGATTCTATACCTAATATATATACATCTTTCATTCTTTCACCTTTAACATTAAAAACGCATCTTCTCCGTTATAATATCCTTTTCTAAGAGTGGTTTCTTTAAAACCTAGACTATTATACATCAAAATTGCATTTTTGTTATTAATATTTACTTCTAAAGTAATATTTTTAACATCTTTATTATCTATAATAGTATTCATTAGTTTTTTAGCTATACCTTTTCTTCTATATTCAGGTGTAACATAAATATCTATTATTTCTGCATTTTCATATAGAATTTGTCCCACAATAAAAGATACATATTTATTATCAATTTTATATGCATAAACCTTAGTATAATCATTAATTATAGGATCATAATTATCTTTATACTCATTAAATAAATCTTTTAATAAACTTATGTCTTTTATTTCTTCTATCATAATTTTTCTTCTACTTCTATTTTCTTTAAATAATTAGGTTTTAAATAATGTGGATTAATTTCAAAATCTTTATAATATTCCATTAATTTAATAACATCTAATTTAGGTTTAATAGTATTTTCTCCTTCTTCTGAGATAATTGCTATTTTTCCTTTTAATTTAGATATATCTTCTTCAAATACTTCTAAATAATTATATTTATCAGTAACTATATCATTATAATCTTTATCATAAATACCATAATATAATCTATTTCCTTTATCTTTAATAATAGATACATAATAATCATAATTATCTAAACTAAATATATATTGTTTTAAAGATGATACTGGTATTACATTAATATTATTTGAATAACAGAATGTTTTACCTACAGTAACTGCAATTCTAGTACCAGTAAATGATCCTGGTCCAGTTACTACATAACACTTATTAACATCACTTGGTTTTAAATTATTTAGTTTTAATCCTTCATCAATAGAAGGAACTAAATATTTAGAATGATCATTATTAGTAGTTATATTTTTTTCATAAATTATTTCATTATCTTTAACTATATAAACAGATAATGTTTTTGAACTTGTATCTAAAAAAAGTGAGATCATAAAACGTCCTCACAAATTTCTTCATACTTTTCTCCATATGGAACAAGTTTTATTATTCTTTTATCTTCTTCAGTTACTTTGAAATAGATATCTAATCTTTCTTCTGGAAGATAATCTTTTATAAGATCAGCCCATTCGATTATGACTACTCCATCTTTATCAAAGTAATCAAGTAGTCCTGTAGATTCAATATCTTTTTCTAATCTATATACATCCATATGATAAAGAGGCATTTCTCCATCTTGATATTCTTTAATAATATTAAATGTAGGAGAAGTTATTGTTTCTTCAATACCTAGTGATGATGCAAATCCTTTAGTAAATACTGTTTTACCTGATCCTAGTTCACCATTTAAACATATAACCATTCCTGGAAATTTTTCTGATTCAATATTTTCTGCAATAGCTATTGTATCAGCTTCTGATTTTGAAATATATTTATATTCATCCATATATATCACCTAACTTAATTATATCAAAAAAAAAGAGTTATACAACAATATACACTCTTTTTTTATATTCTTTACATTATCGCCATATATTAGGATAATTACCATCACCACTATATTGATTAGACATATCTATAATATATTCATATCTATAATAAAATCTACTATATGGTGAAGATATATCATATTGATCCAATACAACTCCTGGAAGTAATGATTCAGTCACATATATATCAGTATCTGTTATCCATGCTATAACTGCTATATGTCCATCCCAACCTATTAAATCTCCTGGTTTAACACTACCTGAATGTAATAAGTCATAATTAATATATTTTAATTCTCCCAGATCAGTCATATCATCTATACCAGTTACTCCAGCTCCTCTATCTCCTGGATCTAATCCCCCATTTTTAAGTATCCATGCTACATATCCAGAACAATCAAATCCGTTTGGATAATATTCTCCTGGGCTACGTGTTCCATCAGAGAACCAGTTCATTAAAGAACATCCCCAAGAACTTGGCCCACTTAATACATTCTTAACTTCATTTTGTTTATCTACCCCTAAATATAATCCTTTATGATACCATCTTCCTTCTCCATCTACAGTTCTTTCTGTATCAGAAAGTCTACCATTTTCATAGAAATAAGGTATCTTATATGGAAATTCCATTGGTAAAAATGTAGCAGCAGCTACTACTCCTGCTCTTGTTCCAGGTCCTGCTTTTTCTACCTCAGAATTTAATATATCATCTAACATATCAACTTGTTCTTTAGTATATACATTACAACCTACTATTTCTTTATCATTATTTAATAATCTTGGTCTTATTAAACTCGTAGAAGTTAATTCAAATTTATCTTCTAAATTATTACTTGTTTTAGCACTAATAGTTACTTTTCCATCACTATTTGCATATATATCTCCTGTTTCATTTATTGATATAATATCAGGATTAGAAGATATATACGTAATACTAGTATCAACATCTCCTACATAATCAATAGCAGCATTAATATTAAAAGATCCCCCTACTGCTACATATTTCCTCTTTTCATTAATTTTAATAGATATAACTTTATCTATATTAAATTTCTTTTTATATTCTATAACTTTATCTTTGTTATATTTTATTTTAATTATATAATCTCCTGTTTTAATATTATAGGTACATTTTTTGTGATTAGTTTTAATCCAATCACTTTCTTCTTTTCCTATAATAAATTTACAATATATGGGATTATTATTATAATTCTTTAAATCAATAGTTACATCTAATGTTTTATCATCATTATAATGATTTGCATAATTATAATTCTTAATTACTGGTTCCTTATTATATATAAGTAAACCAAAAAGTAATACAAGTAGTATTGAAAATAGAATAATTAATATAATAACAAATTTATGTTTTTTCATACTCATATTACTCCTATTATCTAAATTATATCAAAGTTTTAATAAAAAAAGAAGAATTATTCTTCTTCCTTTATTTCTCCATTTGCTAGTTTATCTACTATATCGCATAATCTATTGAATTCTTCTTCAGATTCAATACTTACTAACATATCTCCTTCAGGTGATGAAACTAATTCTAATATATATGAATCTGTTTCATTGCCTAAGTCATTTGCTATTACATAAGTTTTTCCATTATCATGAAAATGAGAAACTACTTCTACTTTTACTTTTGTTCCTTCATTATCAACCATTTCTACTACTAGTGGGTTTTTATTTTCTTTTTCCATAAATTCCTCCGTTAAGAAATAGTATAACAAAAAAGATAAATTCCCACAAGAATTTATCTTTTATTTTAAAAATCACTTAACGCTTTGTTTTCTTCTTTAATTTTAACTTTAGTATATAAAACATTATCAAATAAATATTTTATTTTTTCATCATCAAATTCTTCATCTTTTTGAAGTTCTAAGTAACATGCAGATCCACCTAAAGATAATTTAGATATTTCATTTTCTATTTTTAATCTTTCCATAGAATCTATATCCTCAAATGATGGTAATAAATATGAATTAGTTATATATTCTCTATCAGTTATACCTTTTATTTTTCCAAATCTATCTCTTAAACATTTAGCAAATTTATAAGTAGTAGATTCAAGAGGTGTTGCATATAATAGATAATCTGAATCTTCATTATTTGTCCATGTATTACACATTTCATTCATATGATTCATTATATCTACTGCGAATTTCATACTTCTTTCACTATCACTAAATGAACGCCCTGTCATATATTTAACGCATTCATAAAGTCCTGCATATCCAAGAGAAATAGTAGAATATCCATGGTGTAATAATTCATGAATACTTTCTCCTTTTTCAAGTCTTGAAAGTGCTCCAAATTGCCATAGAGTTGGGGCAACATCAGAAGTTACTTTTGATAATCTCTTATGTCTTATTTGTAATGCTTTATGGCATAATTCTAATCTTTCATCGAATATCTTCCAAAATAAGTCTTCGTCTTTTCCACAAGATAATGCAACATCTGGTAAATTGATTGATACTGCTCCTTGATTAAATCTTCCATAATATTTACCTTTATTAGGTTTATAATTCTTAGCTTTAGCAATATTTCCAAGTTCAATAGTTCTATCTGGAGATAGTAATGATATAAACCCAATAGTAGGATAACAATCACCTTCTCCATTAGAATTAATCATAGTTTGTTTCATTACTTTTTCTGATATATAATCAGGTGTACTTCTTAATAAAGTACATTCTGATGCTAATTTAGTTAAATAATAATATTTACTATTTATATTAACATTATCATCCTCTAAAACATATATATATTTAGGATATTCTGGATTAACTATTTCACCATTTTCATTTTTCATTCCTTCAATTCTTTGTTTAAAGAACTCTTCAATCATCATAGCAAGTTCTTCTTTATATTCTTTTGTTTCTCCTAAATACATAAATACTGATAAATATGGTGGTTCTCCACTAGAAGCCATAGTATTTATTTGATAAAGGAATGTTTGTACTCCATCATTTACTTCTTTCTTAAGATCCTCTTTAGCAAATGTAATAGCATCTTCTTCATTTAGTTTTCTTTTCTTATATTTATTCAAATAATATTCATAACTTGATTTAACAAATGGTGCTAAATGTGTTAAAGATATTGTACATCCACCAAATTCTGATGTACTAACCACATTTATTAATTGAGTAGCAATTGTCATTGCAGTCAAAAATCTATGTGGTTTTATTATATTTATTCCATTAACATTAGTACCATTTTGAAGCATATCTTCTAAGTTTATTAAAGATGAATTATGTAATGCGTTTTGTGCAAAATAATCTGTATCATGAAAATGAATTATACCTTCATCATGAGCTTTTACTATATCTTCCGGTAGAAGGAATCTTCTAGTTATATCATTACTTGTGATACCTGCTAAATAATCTCTTTGAGTAGTTACTAATTTAGCATTTCTACTAGAATACTCAGTATTCCAAAATTCGTTTTCTCCATTAATTAGTTCTTTTATACTTAAATCTGTAGTATTACTTCTTCTTACTAATTCTCTTGTATAACGATATGTAATATATGCTTTAGCAAGTTTATATTTACCTAAGGCCATTAATCTTATTTCTATGATATCTTGTATATCTTCTACAAGCATTCTTTTCTTATTTAAACTTTCAATATATTTAATTATATTTTTTATTTGAATATCAGTTACTCTGTCTTCTTCAGGAACCTCTACATTAGCTTTATTAATAGCTATTTCAATTTTTTCTGGTATATAATCTACTATATGTCCATCTCTTTTAATAATTTTCATATTTTCACCTTTAATATAAAATCATTATATCATACTTTAATTAATATTTCCGTTGCACTTGCAACATTTTTTTGATAATATTTTATTAGAGGTATTTATATGGGAAATATATTTGAAGGAATATCTAATAAAAATAAAAGAAAACTATTAAAAACTCTTGGAGCAGATACTCTTCATTATAAAAAAGATACTTCTGTTATAAGATTATTTAAAGATGATAATATTATTAACTTTATTGTTAAAGGGAATGTTAAGGTTGTACTTAATACAATAAATGGTAACCAAATAATAACAGAAGATTTATCTGATGGAGATGTATTCTCTTCTACTATCAATTATATTGATGAAAATGAAACAGATGCTATAGTTACAGAGGATACAGAAATAATCAGTATGAATCAAAAAGATATAATTGATTTTAAAGATAATTCAAAAAGTTATTATAATATTTTTATAAAGAATCTATTCATTATAATGACTAAAAAGATTAGTGAAAGAAATGAAAGAATTCAGATATTAACTAAAAAAACTATTAGATATAGATTACTAGAATATTTTGAAATAATGAGAAAAAAGAATAACTCTTTAAACATATATTTACCATATAATTATATAGATTTAGCTGCTTATATAGCAGTAGATAGATCTGCAATGAGTAGAGAATTATCTAATCTAAAAGATGAAGGTTTTATTAATATAAAAGGAAAAAAAATCACTATATTATATAAGTGATTTTTTTATTATTTCAATTATTTCTTCTTTATTATTAACTTTATTTAGAGCTTTATTAAAATCTCCAAGCATAATTAATTCTTTAGCAGTGCTATCATCTATTCCTCTACTCTTTAAATAGAATAATTTATCTTCATCTACTTTACCTGTGGAAACGGAATGTGTACCACTAACATCTTCTTCATGACATAAAAGCATTGGTAATGATTTAGATATTGCTTTATCACTAAATAAAATACAATTTTCATTTTCATAACCAACAGCATTTTTAGAACCTTCGATAAAGTCAATTATTCCTTTAAAGTTTTTATTTGATTCATCAAATAAAGCACCTGCTATTTCAATAGAACTATTAGTTTTTTCTCCTTTATTAACCATATAATAATTCATATCTAATATATCTTTTTCTTTTCCTACATATATATTATTAAAAGTATTAGTAGTTCTATTTTCTAAAACAGAATAATAATTACTTACTTTTATTTTTCCACCTAAATCTATGAAATTAACATCTATATTTGATCCCTCATCAATAGAGTTTTCAAATGATATAAAAGATATACTATCTTTGGATAATAGATTTAATACTGTAATATTTGCTGTAGAATTTTTATTAGCATTAATGCATAGTTTTAAATTGTGGAATCCTTCTCCACCATACTTAATTACTATACTAGAATTAGTATTCTCTCTAAGGTTAATATTAATTTGATCTATTAAATAATTAGTTTCTAAATCACTAGTTATTTCAATATCACTATCCTTAGATACATCTAAATCTAAACATCTGTACTTAGTATGATGAAGATTAATTCTACTATTAAAATTATCTTTAATAGATTCACTATATTCTAGTCCTTTAACATTTAATTTAGATAATTCTTTTTCTTTTATATCTAAATCTAGAGTTAAATCATTTATTTTAAAGTTATTAGAAGTTCTAACTGGTGTTTCATTTAAAATATATTTCATATTATCCTATACTCCCTTCTAATTCTAGATTAATTAATCTATTCATTTCCACAGCATATTCTAGTGGGAATTCTTTTGCTACTGGATCAGCAAATCCTCTTACTAACATTCCAACAGCTTCTTCTTCTGAAAGACCTCTACTCATTAAATAGAAAATAGAATCTTCACTAATCTTACCTATTTTTGCTTCATGAGAGAATGTTACATCCTTATTCTCAATATTACTTACTGGAATAGTATCACTTCTAGAATCACTATCAAGCATTAATGACTCACATGATAATGCTAATTTAGAATTATCAGCTTGTTTTTTAACCCATATATTACTTCTAAAAGTACATATTCCACCATCTTTAGATATTGATTTAGAATTAACTCTAGTACTTGTATTTTTAGCATTATGAATTACTTTAATACCAGTATCTAAATTTTGTCCTTTACCTGCGAATGATACTTGTGTCATTTCACATTTAGAATTATCTCCATTAAGTATTGTCATTGGATATAACATAGATATTTTAGATCCAAATGATCCCATTATCCATTCCATTTTAGAGTTAGTTCCTACTAATGCTTTTTTAGTATTTAAATTCATTAAATTCTTAGACCAGTTTTCTATTGTAGAGAACTTTAAGTATGCATTATCCATTACAAATAATTCAACACATCCACAGTGTAAGTTTAATTCATTATAACCTGGTGCAGAACATCCCTCGATAAATTCTAAAGAAGAATTATCTTCCACGATTATTAATGTATGTTCAAATTGACCCGCTCCTGGTGCATTAAGTCTAAAGTATGATTGAAGTGGATTATCTAGTTTAACACCTTTTGGTATATATACAAATGATCCACCTGAAAATAATGCATAATGAAGTGCTATAAATTTATGATCATTTATTGGTACTATATGAGTAAAATATTTCTTTACTAAATCAGGATACTTTTTAACTGCAGTATCAAAGTTTTCATATATAACACCTTTAGACTCTAATTCTTTAGCAATATTATGATATACCATTTCAGAGTCATATTGTGCTCCTACTCCTGCTAAATCTTTCTTTTCTGCCTCTGGAATACCTAGTTTATCAAAGACATTTTTAATATCTTCAGGTACTTCATCCCAACTATCAACCATACCATTAGTAGTTTTAACATAACTAGCTATATTACTTAAATCTAGTTCACTTAAATCTGGTCCCCAAGTTGGCATAGGTAAACTCTTATAAAATTCATAAGCTTTTAATCTGATATCTAAAATCCAATCAGGTTCACCTTTTTCCTTAGATATTTCTCTTATGACTTCTTCACTAAGTCCATATTTCTTTTTACCAGAGTCAGATGTTTTCATATTATAAATATTTTGGTTAATGTCATCTACTCTAGTTTTCATATTCTATAAAACCCTTTTCATCTATTTCATTAGCAAGTTCTTTAGTACCTGTTTTAACTATTTTTCCATCTACTAATATATGTACATAATTAACATCTAGATCCTTAATTAACTTTGTAGAATGTGTAATTATTAATACTGCATTTTTATCATTTTTAAATAGTTTTATACCCTTAGAAACAGTTTTAATAGCATCAACATCTAATCCAGAATCAGTTTCATCAAGTATAGCTAATTTAGGATTTAAAGTTAATAATTGAAGTATTTCATTTTTCTTCTTTTCTCCACCAGAGAATCCTACATTAACTTCTCTATTAATATATTTTTTATCTATATTTAATTTATCCATATTATCGTCTAGAGTATTTGCAAATTCAAATAAATTTACTTTTTCTCCAGTAATACTTGTTTTAGCAGATTTTAAAAATTCTGCATTAGTTATACCTGGTATTACTTCAGGTATTTGGAAAGACATAAATAAACCTTTTTTAGCTATTTTATCAGTATCTAAATCAGTTATATTTTCTCCTTCAAATATTATTTCTCCACTTGTTATTTCATATTTAGGATTATTAAAAATAACATTTGATAAAGTACTTTTACCTGCACCATTTGGTCCCATGATAACATGTATTTCATTTTCGTTTATTTCTAAATTTAATCCCTTTATTATTTCTTTATTAGTTCCTGCAACTTTTGCATATAAATCTTTTATTACTAACATATTACACCTCATAAATAAGTATCTAATGTCTTATTATCCATAACTTTAATTAATTCATTATTTAATTCTTTATATATAGGATAAGTAGAACATTCATCTTTCTTTTCACATTTCTTTTCATCACATTCAGTTAATCCAAATCCTTCAAGTTTTCTAAGAATATCTCCTATTTTATAGTTCTTTGGATCACTTTTTAATTTATAACCACCATTATTACCCTTTTTAACATCTAAGTAATTATCTTTATTAAGACTAATCATTAGTTTTTCTAAATATTTAAAAGATATATCTTCATTTTCAGATATTTCTTTTAATGATATATATCTATCTTCTCTATAATGTTTTGCAAGATATGTCATTATAGTTATTCCATATCTACCCTTCGAGGAAATCTTCATATTCATCACCCAAAAGTATTATACTACCGTTTTGGTAGGATTACAAGATAAAAAAAAGATAGTTATTTACTATCTTTATATATTTTATATGCTTTTTCCAGATATTCTCTATCAATATCATATGTTAAAGTTTCCATTGCATCCTCAATAGTGAAGAAATCACATAATGATACTTCTTCTAATTGTGGATGAAGATTTCCACCTGTTTTTACTCCTACAAAGAATAATACATCTTTTGTATGATTCTTTTTTGGAGAATAAGTATTAATAAATGGTATTTCATATATTATTCTTGCTTCTATACCTGTTTCTTCAAGTGTTTCTCTTATAGCTGTTTCTTCTTCTGTTTCACCCTTTTCTACATGGCCTTTAGGAAATGATATATGTCCACCATTATGTTTAATTAATAATACTCTGTCATCATCAAAAACTATTATTCCACAAGATTTTTCTTTTTTCATAATAGCCTCCTACTTAAATTGTTCTACTAGATATTCTTTTCCTTTTAAACCTACTATAGTATTTACTAAATTACCATTTTCAAAAACTAATACTGTAGGTATAGACATAACATTATATTCTCTAGCAACATCCTCATTATCATCTACATCAATTTTAAAGAATTTAGTTGTAGTTATTTCTTCAGATATTTCATCTAGCACTGGTGATAACATTTTACAAGGTCCACACCAAGTAGCAAATAAATCAACAACTACTTTTCCTTCTTTAATTACTTCTTTAAATTCATCCGAATTAATTTGTTTAACCATTATTCCATCTCCTTTATAGCATATGTAGCAGCAAGAGCTCCATCTGAAGTAGCAGTTGTTAATTGTCTAAGAATTTTTACTCTAGCATCTCCTGCAACATATATTCCTTTTGTTTTTGTTTTAACTTCGTCAGTAGTTATTATATACCCTTTTTCATCAATATCAACAACATTTTTAAACATCATATTATTTGGTTCTTGGCCAATGGCTACAAAAAGACCTGAAACTTCTAATTCCGTTTCATCATTCATTTTAATCTTTTCCAAAGTTTCATTTCCAATTAATTCAGTAACTACTGAATTAAAATATAAAGTCACATTACTCTTCGATTTAATTTCTTCTAGTTCTTGAAGTTCACCTTTATATGAATCTCCTCTGACAATACCATAAACATGATTTGCTATATCTGATAAATAAAGTATATCATCAAGAGCAGTATTTCCACTTCCAATTACAGCAACATCTTTATTTCTATAGAAATTACCATCACAAGTAGCACAATAACTAATTCCTCTCCCAGTGAATTTATCTTCATTTGCAATTTTTAGTTTTCTGTTTTTTGATCCTACTGCTATGATTATTGATTTAGCTTCATAAGTATTATTTGTAGTATATACTTTCTTGTTTTCATCAACTTTCAAGACTGTTTCATATTTTATTTCTGCGCCTAACTCTAATACCTGTTTTCTCATATTTTCACTTAGATCAAAACCAGATATATGTGCATATCCTGGATAATTTTCTACATCTTGTGCATTAACGATTTGACCGCCACATACATTAGCTTCAAGTACTAATACTTTTTTATTAGCTCTTCTTAAATATATAGCACTAGTTAATCCTGCTGGTCCACCACCAATTATAATAGTATCGTACATATTATCACCTGCCCTGTTCTTTAATTATACCATTTAAAGAATTAATTATATAGGTTCTAATTAGATTTTGACTTAATAAATGTCAATTTATATTGACAATATTCTAAAATCTAGTATAATTAAAGAGTACTTTGATTTTTGCAGGTGTAGTTCAATGGTAGAACATTAGCCTTCCAAGCTAAATACGGGAGTCCGATTCTCCTCACCTGCTCCATAAAAAAATAATCGAACTATTACTAGTTCGATTTTTTTGTTTCATTATTTGTTAACGATAACACTTGCTTCTTTGCCATTACTTTTTTAACAATATTATCTAGTTCCGGATAAAGTTTTGGATCATCTAATTTAGAACCTATATTAACAATTAATGGTGCTTCTTTTTTAAAATTAACTATTACTGAAGTTGTTATAAAATCTTTACCAGAATGTGAATATCTAGGGTCATCTCTTACAACACAAACTATGTTATCATACTTATTTGCAATATCCTTATTAACATATTGTAAATAACTGTACGCCACCATAAGTGTCCCATTTGCTTGATTTATTTCACATGAATAATTTTCAATATTATTATCTCTTAAATCTAATACCGGTACACCTTTTTCTGTTAACATAGCTTCTATATATGTTGATCCCTTTATTCTACCTTTTTCCATTAATGCTTGGACAATTTGAATTCCTATGGATGCAGTTTCTTCAAAATCATCCCAATATTGGCCAAAGTATGTCATACATTCATTTCCATTGACTTTTTCGCTTTCTCCGCATAATAATCCATGCCCTGTATCCTCTACAAATACTGTTCTATTAATTTCTTCCATATATACCTCCTTGAAAGATTTCCTCTTTCTGATTTGATTATATTTCATTTTTTGATATAATAAAAATACATATTTGTTATAAGAACCATAACTGGAGGTTATTATGAATATTAATTATGAATTATATAGAATCTTTTATGAAGTTGCCAATAGTGGAAATATAACACATGCAAGTCAAAAGTTAAATATTTCACAACCTGCGATTAGTAAATCAATTAAAAACTTAGAATCACAATTAGGTGGAGAATTATTTGTAAGAACACAAAAGGGTGTTGTTCTTACTGAAGAAGGAAAAATATTTTATAATCATATTAAAAATGCTATTAATAATATAACTAATGCAGAAAATGAATTTTCAAATTTAATCAATTTAAATACTGGGTCAATAAGAATTGGAGTTAGTACTACAATAACCGAAAAATATCTTTTACCCTATTTAAAAAAATTCCATGAATTATATCCTAATATTACAATTCATATGTATACAGATATAAGTAATGAGTTACTTGATAAGTTAAAAAATGGGAGTATTGATTTAGCAATTGTTCACGTTATAGATAAGGATTATGGAAATGATATTGATATAAACAAAATCAAAAAAATACATAGTTGTTTCGTAGTTAATGAGTCTTATAAGAAATTGATTGAAAATCCAATATCTATTAAAGAATTAAAAAATTATCCTATAATTCTTCAAACAAAGGGTTCTAATAGTAGAGATTATATAGAAAAAATAGAGGAAGATAATGGAATTATTTTTAACAATAACATTGAATCATCAAGTTATACATTGATATCTGAATTTGCTAAAATAGGTTTAGGTGTCGGAATATGTACGAAAGAATATATAGAGAATGATTTAAAAAATAAAGCTTTATTTGAGATTAAATTAAAAGAAAAATTACCTGATAGATTTATTTGTATTGCAACTTTAAAAAGTAAAAAACCTAATTTTAGTACTACAAAATTTATTGAAATATTAAATAATAAAAACGACTATAAATAGTCGCTTTTTTATTCATAAAATTTCTTTATATTTTCTAAATCTAGAATTTCTTTAACAAATTGATTTAGATTTGATAAACCTGCTATTGCTTTATCATTTGCATCCATAACAAAATCAATGTTTTTCCATTCATAATGTCCTTCTTCATTATCATCAACCGAAGTCTCATTAACAGAATCATATATAACATTTAACCTTGTATTACTGTTCATAGGATTATCCTCTGGATAAACATATGTAACTAATAATTTAGGATTGTTCATAGAAATATTAGTTTCTTCCATGCATTCTCGTCTAGCAGCAGCAATAGGAGTTTCTCCTTCTTCTATTTTTCCACCAATTCCGTTCCAACAATCTTTATATGGTTTTTTATTTCTTTTTACAAGAAGAATTTTATCATACTCCTTATTAAAAAGCATTATTACTACATAATTCTTATTCATATTTTCTCTCCAAGATATTCTCCATCTAAATTATACAATAAATTTGAGTATGTCTCAATGTAATTACTTACTAATTTTTAAATGCATCATTTATAACACCATTAATTAAATTTAAATCTGATGGAATAATCCACTTAACATTTGCCATTCTAAATAATACTAAAGGAATAATAGCGCCACTTCTAGCACCATCCATCCATTTTGGATTATTTGGCATTAAGTTATGTAATTCATCGATTGAGATGTCATAGAATACTTTCTTAGTACCTTCAACATAACCATCTAGATTAATCATATATTTATGAATATTGTCATTAAATAAAGTATTTTCTACTAGATTAAATCCTGTTAGCAACTCAAATCTTTCTTCTCCACCAGTAAATATAGCACAGTCATAATCTTTATCTAGTTTTAAATCTCCCAATTTATCTACAACAAATTGTTCCATTTCTTCAACTGTATTACCACTATATTCATCATTAACTTTATCAAAATTATTTAATAATTCTGCAACACCTACATTTATATTTTTTGTACCAGTTATATCTTTACCAACAAATGTAACTAATTCAGTAGTTTTACCACCCATATTGATAATTAATACTTTCTTATCATTATAGTCATTTTGCATTGCTTTACCTAAATAATAGTTTTCTATACCATGACTGATAATATTAAAATGTAGATCAAATTTTTCATTAAATAATTTAACCATATCTTGTTTTCTTTCTGAAACAAGATTTCTAAAAATACCTGTTACAAATATTTCAGTATTATAGTATTTTAAATCATATTTAGATTTAATATTTTCAAAGTAATCACATAATTCTTCTAAATTATAATCACTTATACCCTTTTCTGGATCAAAATCATTTTTAAAATAAATAGAGTTTTCCTCTAATAACTTTAATTCATCTTCATAACAATATACTTTTATAGTAGATGAACCTAAATCAATATAATATTTCTTCATATATATGTATACTCCTTAATAATATTATATCAAAAATATATTTACTTGTCTTAATTTTTTGACTAAGTTATATATAAATGCTATAATAACGCCATAAAAAGAGGGATTATTATGGAGAAGAAGATAATATATCATACAGCTGGTATGCCAAAAAATCTTGTATCTCTAGATAGATTAGTTAATAGTGGATTCTCCACAGTAGAACTTGATTTTACAAGTACTATTGATGGTAAATTTGTTTGGGAACATGATATTTTACCTACAAGTATTTTAAGTTCTAAAACTAAATCTATTAGAGAAAGATTATCATTGGAGGATGTTTTAGATATAAATAGACATCGTAGTAAGTTAATGCTTGATATAAAATATGTTCCAAGACATATTTTATATTCTAAAGATTTTGAAAAACTATTAGAACATTTAAATAGTTATGATGAAATGCAAATACAAAGTTTAGATTTAGGATTTCTAAGCAAACTTGCTGATAAAAAATATAAAAATATAGAACCTGGTTTAATATTAAATGTTATAACAAGAGGTTGTATAAATGAATTAGGAATACCAAGAATACCTGATATAGGATTTATGGCAATTTCTAATGAATTATGGGAAGAAAAAGATGGAATATATATTGTAAAATGTAATGAAAAATATCCTGATGTAAAAAAATATGCTTGGACATGGGATAGAAGAATCGAAGATGAAGAAAGAATCCAAAACTTCCTTGATAAAGGTGCTGATGGTATTATTACAAGTAGTCCTAAATTAGTTAAATCTGTATTATTAAAAAAAGACTAGAATTATCTAGTCTTTTTTATTAGCATGATGAAGGTCCAGTGCAAACATTTGCTTCATTTATACATTTAAATATACATTTTAATTGTTTTATAGAAGCTTTTTTCATTTCTTCAGTTATTTCTCCATATGGATCTTCTAATTTTTCAGAAACACCTTCGACCATTTCTTTAGCTTCTCCATTAACTACTGCAACTACATTAGGAGCATATATTCTTTTTTCTCCTGTATTAATCTTTTCATCACCATTTTTAACATTATAATCGCTTAATACATCACCATATAGTTCGATTAGTTTCATATAGTCTTTATCGCCCTCTTTAGTTGTTTTTAATTCACCATCTACATATTCAATTGTATCTCTTATATCAAGTACATCAACATAATATATATCTATTTCATTTTCAATTGATAAATCTATTAGATTTTCAATCATGCTTCTACACCAAGGACATTTAGCAAAGCCAAAATATACTACAAAAGTTTCATTTTTTTCAGTTTTTTCTACTATTTCTTTTGCTGTGGAATATTTAATTCTATTTTTCTTATCTATATTTAATTCTCTATATTTCTTTCCATTTCCATTATCTTCATTATTTAAACTTTCATATTCTTGTTTAAATTTATAAGCATCAGTCTTTTTATAATCAGATTGCATTTTATGGATAAAAACAAATCCAACTCCAGCAATTATAATTGCTATTATTAAAAATATTATTTTCTTCTTCATATCTATACCTCTTAAATAAATTATACAATAAAAAAAAGGATATTTCTATCCTTATTCTATTATTTCTATATCTGATAGAAATTCATTTTCACAAGTTAAATTAATTTTTAACTCTTTAAATACTTTTCTATCACCATTTTCTACTATATATGTAGAATGTGCATCTGCATCTTTTAATTTACTTAAACAAGATAATGCTTTTTCAATCATAGGATTTGTTACTGAACAAATTTCAAGTGCAGTTAATACTTCAGGTAAAGTTAGTAATTTATCTCCTTCTCCTAAGTTTTCATTTAAACTTCTAATAGGTTTTAATACTTTTGGAGATAATAAATCTATATCATCAGGTATTTTACTTAAATATTTAATTGCATTTAATATAGCACTACTAGCTGGTGTTAATATTTCTGTTTGTCTACCAGTAATAATCTTTTTACCAACTTTAATAGCTATTACATGGCACTTCTTTTCTTCTTTTTTAGCAAGTGCTGGTTTAATTACATCTAAGTAATCTACATCTATACCTAATTCGTTCATTAATAGTTTAATCTTTTCACAAGTATTTTCATCACTCTTACCTAATTTATAGTTATTAAGTTCATTATAGTATCTTCTTACAATTTCTTTTTTAGAAGCTTCTTCTACTATCTTATCATTAGTAATACAGAAACCTACCATATTAACTCCCATATCTGTAGGTGAATAATATAATGTTTTATCACTTACTTTAGATAGTATTTGTTTTAATACAGGGAACATTTCAATATCTCTATTATAGTTAACTGCAGTTTTTCCATATTTTTCAAGATGAAATGGATCTATCATATTAACGTCTTCTAAATCTGCGGTAGCAGCTTCATAAGCCATATTTACTGGATGCTTTAAAGGTAAATTCCATACTGGGAATGTTTCAAATTTAGCATATCCAGCATTTACTCCTCTTAGATTTTCATGATAAATTTGAGACAAACATGTTGCTAATTTACCACTTCCTGGTCCTGGAGCATTTACAATTACTAATGGTTTAGTAGTTTCTATATATGGATTAGCACCATAACCTTCTTCACTAACAATTGTATCTACATCAGTAGGATATCCTTTAGTAAATGTATGTACATAAGTTTTAATACCATTTCTATTTAATTTTTTAATAAATTTATCAACACTTGGTTGATTCTTATATAATGTTATAACAACTGAATTAACAGTAAATCCCATAGATTTAGACTTACTTACTAAAGTTAATAATTCATTGTCATAAGTTCTAGCATATTCACTTCTAGTCTTATTTTTTTCTATGTCATTAGCATTAATGCAAAAGATTATTTCTAAATCATCTTTCAATTCTTTAAACATAGATATCTTCACATCATTTTTAAATCCAGGTAATATTCTTGCTGCATGTGAATCATCAAATAACTTTCCGCCAACCTCTAGATAAAGTTTATCAAACATTTTTATTCTTTCTCTTATTTTTTTGCTTTGAATCTTAATATACTTATTATTATCAAAACCGTTTCTCATTCTGCACCTCCCTATGATTTATCATCTATTATAATTATATCACTTGAAGGAAAATGAAAAAATGTTTTTTTAAAAAAAATGCAAAAAAAAACATAACTATACAGTTATATTAAAAATGGTCGGGAAGACAGGATTTGAACCTGCAACCTCATGGTCCCAAACCACGCGCACTGCCAAGTTGTGCTACTTCCCGATATAATAAATAAAAAATGGTGCACTCGGAGGGAATCGAACCCCCAACCTTTTGGTTCGTAGCCAAACACTCTATCCAATTGAGCTACGAGTGCATAACTACTTTTTTATTAAAAAAGTGGTGGCTCCGGACAGGATCGAACTGTCGACACCAGGATTTTCAGTCCTGTGCTCTACCGACTGAGCTACAGAGCCATAAAATAAAAAATGGCGGTTCCGAAGGGACTTGAACCCTCGATCTTCTGCGTGACAGGCAGACGTGTTAACCACTACACCACGGAACCAAAACCAAAATGCATATTAAGTATACTAAATTTTGCTCTCTCTTGTCAATACTTTTTAAATAAAAAAACTAGCAACTGCTAGTAAATTTCATTGGTTGCGGGAGAAGGATTTGAACCAACGACCTTCGGGTTATGAGCCCGACGAGCTACCAGACTGCTCCATCCCGCGATATAAATTTAAAAGTGGCGGAGAAGAAGGGATTCGAACCCCTGCGCCGCTTACACGACCTCCCGGTTTTCAAGACCGGTCCCTTCAGCCAGACTTGGGTACTTCTCCAATAAAAATGGTGCCTCAGGCCGGACTTGAACCGGCACGGGATTTGACTCCCGCAGGATTTTAAGTCCTGTGCGTCTACCAATTCCGCCACTAAGGCATTTTGAGCACCATTTCGTCCATTTCATTGGACTTTTTAAGTATATAATATTTTTAAAAAAATATCAACACTTTTTCTATATTTTATAACAAAAAATATATTTTGGTGACTCGTATGGGATTTGAACCCATGAATGCCACCTTGAGAGGGTGGTGTGTTAAACCACTTCACCAACGAGTCATAAAAAATAGACTAATGTCTATTTTATATTATTATTTTTCTTTTGTAAAGAATACTAATGCTAAAACTACAACTACTGATATTGCTGAAACGATAATGATTGGTAGAATAGATGTTGAACCTTTTTTATCTACTGATTCACCTTTTTTTACTGCAGCAACTACATCTTTATAGTCCTTATTGTCATATTGTGCTTTAATAGCAGCTTTTATTTTTTCTGGTGTTTGAGTAGCAGAGAATCCACTAAAATATTGATCACCAACTACTATAAAAGGAACACCTGAAGCTTCAGTACCAAGTTCAGTAGCTACTTCTTGCATTAAATTACTATTGTTTTCATCATACCATACTTCATATTTAACTAATTCATAAAGATCTTTGTATTCTTCATCTTTAGATAATGAATCATTAAACCATTCAATAGCTTCTTCACAGTGAGGGCATCCTTCTCCTCTAAATAAATATACATTTACTTTTTTACTATCAGCATTAGCTACTGACATACCTACAAATGGTAATATTAATAATAAACCAATAATAAATAATTTAATTTTTTTCATGTTATAATCACTCCCAATAAAATTATATCATACTTTTTAATCAATTTTAATCATTCCTGTTACATTTGTAACATTAATTTCATTTACTTTAATTTTATCTGCACATATAGTATCAGATATCTTTGTTTTTCCACTTTCATTTGTGGAAACAATCTTACAAACTGAATTTTCTACTATTTTTAAAATTATATCTCCCGAAACATTTTCAAATTTAGAATCTCCTAATGGACTAAAATTCATTATTTCTATGTCCCCTGTAATACTTTCAACATTAATATTACCTATCATGTTATTTATTTTTATATTACCTGTAGAACTTTCTACTTCTAGAATACCTTCTATATTTTCAAGAGAGATTTCTCCAGATACATCCTTTAGTTTTATATTGCCTGAATTCTTAAGAGTAAGACTACCTGCATTATTATTAATATATAGATCATTAACAATGTCTTCTCCTTGTACTTCACCAAATCCATTTATAATAGTTATTTTTCCAATATAGTTTTTAGGAATATAAACAGTATATTTTTTCTTTTGAGGATTTATTATAAAACTATCTTCTTCTAAATAAATATTACTTCCCTTTTCCTTATAATTAAGATGGAATTTTTCTTCTTTAGAATTTTGAATTATAACTAATTCTTCTTCATCAGTTATTATAAAATTCGAATTAGCTTTCTTAAAATCAAATATTATATTTTCTACTTCTTCTAAAGTATAATTCTTAGTAATTATCTTCTTCTCTACAATATTTTCTTTCTTAGGCATAAGCATCTTTATTAGCGAAAAAACTACTACTAAAAGTAATAAGGTTAATAGGATACTACCAATAACTAAAATTTTCATTATAATACTTTTATTTTTCATTATAGCCTCTAGAAAATATGGTAGCACCCAATTTAATTTAAGTCAATAATATTAATTTTCATATTTTTTAAAAAAGTATTTTATTTTTTTTATTTTATGATATAATGATTGTAGATAGGAGGAGTTTTTAATGAATTACGGTTTAGATGCTTATAACACTACATCTTACAACACTGCTGGAGCTGAAGCTTTCGGAAGTGTATTAGCTGGATTTGGTATTGCTATGATATTTGTATGGATTATAGCAATCGCTGCTGCTGTTCTTGAAATAGTTGCTTTATACAAAATGTTCAAGAAAGCTGGTAAAAAAGGTTATGAAGCTTTAATACCAGGACATGATACATTTGTATTATTCGAATTAGCTGGAATCAATACAATTTGGATTCTTGGTATAGTATTCGGTAGCGTAGTTTGCATTATACCAATTTTAGGTGCTATTGCTTACTGTGCATTCATAATCTTTATCGAAATCTGGCTAAATATAAGATTAGCTAAGGCTTTCGGAAAAGAAACTGGTTTCGGTGTACTTATGGCATTCTTCCCATTTGTTATGTATCCAATCTTAGCATTTGGAGATGCAAAATATACTGCACCAGCTAAAGTAGTTAACAAACCAGGAGAAGATAAATAATTCTAGAATTATTTATAAGAAAAAGGATTTTTAAAAATCCTTTTTTTGTGCACAAAAAAACTGACATAGTCAGTAATTATTATAAAATGGTGTCTCGTATGCGATTCGAACGCATGACCCCTTGATTAAAAGTCAAGTGCTCTACCGGCTGAGCTAACGAGACATATTAATAATGGCTGCCTTGGCTAGATTCGAACTAGCGCATGTCAGAGTCAAAGTCTGATGCCTTACCACTTGGCTACAAGGCAACACACTGGTGGGAAGAGATGGATTCGAACCATCGAACCGTAAGGAACAGATTTACAGTCTGCCGCGTTTAGCCACTTCGCTACCTTCCCAAATAAGTGGTGCCGAAAAAAGGAATCGAACCCTCAACCTACTGATTACAAGTCAGTTGCTCTACCAATTGAGCTATTTCGGCATAAAAAATGGTGGACTCTGTGGGACTCGAACCTACGACCTCCTGCTTGTAAGGCAGATGCTCTAACCAACTGAGCTAAGAATCCATGTCATTCATTGACAATATAAATAATAACAATTTTACCATTCTTTGTCAATGAAAAATACTCTTTTTTTAACTTTTTTTACTATTTATTTGTGTTTTCTATCTCTTTTTTAGTTTTATCTATCCATTCTGGTAATTTATCCTTTAGATTTTCAAAACCTTTTTCATCTTCTTCTAGTTCATTTTGAATATCTAAAGCAGGCATTATACCCTTTGTACTCAGACTTAATTGTTTCTTTTCTTCATCTATACCTATTACTACAACTTCTACAATATTTCCTATTTTAAAGTATTTTGATATATCTTTTATATATTTACCTGTTATTTCAGAAATATGAATTAGTCCTGTATAACCACCATCTGCATTTACAAATGCACCATATGGTGTAACAGAAGCTATAGTAACATAAATTACATCATTTACATTATATTTCATTTCTTTCACCTAGAAATATTATACACCATAAATATATTTTTTTTGAAAATATTTAAAACTTAATGTATAATTGATTTGGGAGTGATTTGATGGATATAATTGATCACATAAAATTTGTTATAGATAAAATAAGACCATTCTTAGTAAGTGATGGTGGAGATGTCGAGTTTATTAAATATGAAAATGGAATAGTATATGTAAAATTAATTGGATCATGTGCTAATTGTGCATATGGTGATTCAGAGATTAAAGATACTATCGAAAGTATATTAACTTCTGAAATACCAGAGGTATTAGAAGTAAGAAATATAGCTAGTGAATAGCTATATTTTTTTATACAAAAAAAGAAGCATTATTTTGCTTCTTCTATTACTCTTGTTTCTCTAATTAAGACAACTTTAATTGTTCCTGGATATTGAAGATTATCTTCAATCTTATTCTTGATATCTCTAGCAAGTTTAACTGATGATAATTCATCAATTTCTTCAGGTTTAACAATTACTCTTAATTCCCTACCTGCTTGAACAGCATATGATTTTTCAATACCATCAAATCCATTAGCTACTTCTTCTAGATCTTGTAATCTCTTAATATAGTTTTCTAATGAATCATTTCTAGCACCTGGTCTAGATGCACTTATTGAATCTGCTATTGCAACTAGTTCTGAAATAATACTAGTTGGTGCAGTATCTCCATGGTGAGACATAATAGCATTTAATACAACTTTATCTTCATTATATTTCTTAGCTATATTAGCACCTAAATCAACATGGCTTCCTTCAACTTCAAAGTCAATTGCCTTACCAATATCATGAAGTAATCCTGCTCTCTTAGCAAGAGTTATATTTTCACCAATTTCTCCAGCCATAATACCACATAAATTAGCAACTTCAATTGAATGTTGTAATACATTTTGTCCATAACTTGTTCTGAAATATAATTTACCAATTAATTCAATTAATTCAGGATCAACTTTACCTAAACCAAGTTTAAATACAGCTTCCTCACCTTTTTCTCTAATTGTTTGTTTAAATTCTTCACAAGTTTTATCATATAATTCTTCAATTCTTCCTGGATGAATTCTTCCATCTTTAATTAAAGATTCAATAGTTACTTTTGCTATTTCTCTTCTTAATGGATCAAAGCTTGAAATAACAATTGCTTCTGGAGTATCATCAATTATTAAATCAACTCCTGTAACTGCTTCAATAGTTCTAATATTTCTACCTTCTCTACCAATTAATCTACCCTTCATATCATCATTAGGTAATGTAATAACTGATACTGTTACTTCATTAGTAACATCTGAAGAATATTTTTGCATAGAACTAACTAACATTTCTTTTGCTTTCTTATCAACGTCTAATTTTGCTTCTGCTTCTTTATCTTTAATATAAGCAGCAATTTCTTTAGTCATTGTTTCTTCAACAATAGACATTATTTCTTTCCTTGCTTGTTCTTTTGTTAAGCCTGAGATTTTTTCAAGTTTTTCGACTTCTTGCTTGATTAACTCATTCTTTTTATCTTCCAAATTTTGTAGTTCTTTCTGTCTTTGGATAATACTATTTTCTTTATCTGATAATAATTTTTCTCTATTTTGAAGCATTTCATCTCTTTTATCAATTCCGTTTTCTCTTGCTTGCATTCTTTCTTCAAGTTCACGTGCTTCTTCTTTTTTCTCTTTCATTTCTTTTTCAAAGTCTTGTTTAACTCTTAGTTGTTCTTCTTTTAATTCTAATATAGAATCTCTTTTATATTTTTCAGCCTCTTTTTTAGCTTTTTCAATTATATTATCAGATTTTTTTTCTTTAGATTTTAGTAAAATAAATGTAATTATAACTGTTACAATTACTCCAAAAAGTAACCCAAATATGGAAAACAATAGTTTTTCTTCCATATTTTCCTCCATTAATTTGTATATATAAATATACACTTCTAGTATAAAATTTATTTATCGTAAAGTCAATAGAACAAAAAAAGAAGATTTAATCTTCTTTATTTTAATAATGGTAATCCGTGTTTTTCTCTTATTTTATTTTCTAATTCAGTAGCTAATTTTTTATTTTCTTTTAATAGTGCTTTAACTGTTTCTCTACCTTGGCCAATCTTTTCACCATTATATGAATACCAAGAACCACTCTTTTCTAAAATTCCATCTTCAGCAGCTAAATCAATAATTTCTCCTTCTTTACTAACACCAGTTCCATATAATATTTCGATATTAGCAGCTTTAAATGGAGGAGCTACTTTATTTTTAACTATTTTAACTTTTGTATAACTACCTACTACATTTTCACCAATTTTAATTTGTTCAGTTCTTCTAACATCTAATCTTATTGAAGAATAGAATTTTAATGCTCTTCCACCAGTAGTAGTTTCTGGATTTCCAAATAATACTCCTACTTTTTCTCTTAATTGGTTAATAAATATTGCTATTGTATTAGTCTTAGCAATAGTTCCAGATAATTTTCTTAATGCTTGAGACATAAGTCTTGCTTGAAGACCCACATGATTATCTCCCATTTCTCCTTCAATTTCAGCTTGTGGTACTAAAGCTGCAACAGAGTCTATTACTACGATATTAATTGCACCACTTTTTACTAAAGCATCACAAATTTCTAATGCTTGTTCTCCTGTATCTGGTTGAGATAATAAAAGTTCATCAATATTAACACCTAAGTTTTTAGCATATACTGGATCTAAAGCATGTTCTGCATCTATAAATGCTGCCCTTCCACCTTGTTTTTGTACTTCTGCAATTGCATGTAATGCAAAAGTTGTTTTACCACTTGATTCAGGTCCAAATATTTCTATAATTCTTCCTTTAGGATATCCTCCTATACCAAGTGCAATATCAAGTGATAATGATCCACTTGGAACTGCATCAATCTCTAAATGGGAATCACTTCCAAGTTTCATTACTGCACCTTTACCAAATTGTTTTTCTATATCAGATAATACTTGAGATAATATCTTATCTCTATCGTTAGTTTCTGTATTAGTCTTTGCCATTTTTTATCCTCCTAACTGAATACAATAATAATATATCATATTAAAAATAATAAATCAAGTCCTTTTTCAAACATTTGTTTGTTATTTGTAAAATGGTGCAAAAATCCTTTAAATTGCAATAAAAAAAGGACTTTTTGCAAAGTCTTTTATTTAATTTTAAAATATTTTTTATATAAATTATAATACTCTATTCCAGATATTACTGATAATACTGTAGCAGTAATTAAAAAGAAATCATCTAATGCAATATTAAGTAATCCCATTGGGAAGTTACCTATTAATTTTAAAGTTAATCCAATCATTAAAAATGCTGTTTTAAACTTTCCAGTTTTAATTGCACCAACTACTTCTCCGTTATTACCTGCAATCATCTTAAATGTATTAGTTATTGTATCTCTTAATATTATTATAGTAGGAATAATAGGACTAATATATCCTTGTCCACATAAAATAATTAATAATCCATTAACTAATATTTTATCTGCAATTGCATCCATTACTTTTCCATAATCAGTAACTAAATTATACTTTCTAGCTATCTTACCATCAAAGTAATCAGTTATTGAAGCAACTACAAATAATACTGCAACTATTAATAGTTTAACATCTAATATAATATTTCCATCAATTAAATATTTAGGTAAATTTATATTTACCATATCAAATGGAAATAACATAATTACAATTATAATAATTGATAATATTATTCTTAATTTTGTTAGATTATTAGGTAAATTTTTATTAACAGTTTTCATGTATAACCTCCATCAAATAAGATACATCAAAAGATGAACTTCCAGTGTCTTTAAAGAATAAGTTATAACATAATATTCCTAGGAATACTATTAGTAATACTACTAAGGAAATAATTATTATTAGTGGAACCTTTTTAGGTTCTTCAGTAGCAGTATATGGAGATGCTATTTGATCATCTGTATCTTTATTCATATTCTTACTAGCTTTTGCTATTTCATCTATTGGTATTTTTGATGTAGATTCAAATACAAATGTATTAAATTCATCTATTATTTCTTCTGGATCAAAACCTAAATATTTAGCATAATCAGAAATAATAGTTTTTAATAAAAATTTATCTTTAAAATCTTTATAATTACCATTTTCTATTTCTTCTAATTGAGATACTTTATACTCTAAATCAATTGCAGCTTCTTCTAAGCTAATACCAGTTTTCTCCCTAGCCTCTTTAAACTTTTCTCCTAATTCTTTCATTTATTTCACTCCTTAATTAATAATAATTTTTAATAAGCCATGTTCTGTACTCTAAAAGAGTGTCAAACATTTATCTATGATTACTCATCTTCCTATTTGATTCAATTCTCTCAAGGAAGTTCTCCTACCAAATTTTGGATTTCTCACTTGCGGGGTTTACCAACGTTTCATTCTTTTCTTTTCAAAAAAGATTCGTCACTGTGGCACTTTATGAAAAATAATCCATAGCTAAGCCTTAGGATTATTCTTCGCCGTTAGCATAAAGCTACTATAGGTTATTTATTCCCTATACACAAACACTACTGCCATCGCAGAACAGTGTGAGCATGGACTTTCCTCTACATTACGTTTAAAATGCAGCGTTTGACTAAAAATTATTCATCTTTTTTACCATAAATTATTTTTTCTAGATCAGATATTCTCTTTAATATATCTAGATTAGTGATTTCTTTATCTCTATTTTTATATAATTCTTCTCTTTCGTTAGCTGATCTTAGTTGGTGTTTTAAATCAAGAATCTCTTCATTTAATGAAGCAATTCTATCTTCAAGAGCCTTAACTTTTCTATCATAAGCTTTATAATCACTTATGACTATGTCTAATGCCTTATCAACTTCTTGAGGTCTATATCCTCTAGCATCAATTTTAAAATCCCAGTTTAATAGTGTTTCAGGGGTTAACACAACTTCGTTTTTCAAATTAATCACCTACAAATAATTATATAAATATTAGTCCTTTTTGTCAATTGACTTTCCTGGTTCAATTAATTATTTTTTTTATCATTAAACCTACCAATTAATCAAAAAATATAGTATAATTATTTAAGGTGAATATATGAATTACCCAAATAAAAAAGAACATACAAATAAGACATATATAGAATATGGAAATAGAGGAATGACTTTAGAAAGTGATATTAACAGTTCTAATAGTTACTATTTAGATAATAATATCGCGGTAATATATAAAAAACCTACTCCAATAAAAGCAGTTAAAGTAGATTATTCAAAAAATAAAATAACTGAAGGTTATTATGAAATACCATCTACTACTGATTATAATGGAATATATAAAGGAAAATATATTGACTTTGAAGCAAAAGAAACAAAGTCTAAAACTTCATTCCCAATAAGTAATATCCATAAACACCAAATAAAACATTTAGTAAGAGTTATAGAACATGGAGGTATATCTTTTATCATTATAAGATTTACTATGGTAAATAAAACTTTTTTAATTTTTACTAAAGATTTTATTAGTTATTTTGAAAATAATATTAAAAAATCTATTCCTTTATCTTATATAGAGGAAAAAGGTTATTTAATTAAAGATGGGTATAATCCTGTATTGGATTATTTAAAAATTGTAGATAAATTTATATAGGAGTGTATATTATGATTAAAAAGAAAAATAAAAAGGTAGAAAAAATTGAAAAATTAGAATTAGAAGAAGTAGTATCTGAATTAGATACTAAAGATAAAAAGATTAAAGAAAAGAAAGTAAAACCTAAAAAAGATAAACCAAAACTAAAAATAGATATTAAAAAAATATTTAGAGCTATTATAAGTTTTGTATGGTCACACAAAGTATTTACTATTATCAATATCTTATTCTTAGTTCTAACAATACTTGCTTTTATTAGAAAATTATTATTTGGTTTAGTAGTAATTGTTTTATGGTTATTATTTATAGTAATTTATAGAGTAATTGGAGGTAAAATCGCAAAAGCTAAAAGTGAAATTGCGAATGAAGAAGATATGAAAAAATATAAAAGAAAAAAGAGAAGAATAATAAAATGGTTATTTAATTTTATATTATTAATGATTTTACTAGTGTTAATTGTTTCAATAGTATTTGCTATATATATAGTTATAAATGCTCCTGATTTTGATCCGGAAAACTTATATAGAGCAGAATCATCTATAATATATGATAGAAATGGTAATCAAATAGCTAAAATAGGTCTAGAAAAGAGAAAGAAAGTTACTTATGAAGAATTACCAGAAGTATTAGTAGATGCTATTATAGCAACAGAAGACTCTAGATATTATCAACATAATGGATTTGACTTACCAAGATTTACAAAAGCTGCTATAGGACAAGTAATTAATAAAATTACTGGACGTGGTAATGCTGGTGGTGGTTCTACTATATCAATGCAAGTTGTTAAGAATAACTTTACTGATACAGAACAAACTGTTACAAGAAAATTTACAGATATTTATATTTCTATATTTAAACTAGAAAAGAATTATTCAAAAGAAGAAATTCTTGAATATTATGTTAATACTCCTTTCTTAGGAAATAGTTCTTATGGTGTTGAACAAGCATGCCAAAGTTACTTTGGAAAATCTGTTTCTGATATTAACTTATCAGAAGCTGCTATTATAGCAGGATTATTCCAAGCACCTTCTGCTTATGATCCATATAGATATCCTGAAGAAACTACAGCAAGAAGAGATACTGTTTTATACTTAATGGTAAGACATGGATATATAACTCAAGAAGAAGCTGATTTAGCAAGTTCTATTCCAGTTGAATCATTACTTAGATCTTCTAATCCAGAATCTGGTGCTAATCCATATCAATCATTTATAGATATAGTACTTGATGAAGTAGAAGAAAAGACTAATAAGAGTCCATATACAACAGGTATGAAAATATATACTACTCTTGATACTGGTAAACAAAATGTTTTAAATGATATCATGAATGGTTATACTTGGGAATGGAAAGATGAATATATTCAAGCAGGTGTTGGTGTTATTAGTACACAAACTGGTGAAATATTAGCAATCGGTGGTGGAAGAAACAGAAATGGTGAAAGAATGTTTAACTACGCTACTATGATTAACAAACAAATAGGTTCTACTGCAAAACCATTATTCGATTATGGTCCTGCAATAGAATATAACAACTTCTGTGAATCTACTCCATTCTATGATGGTCCATATACTTATAGTTCTGGTGCTAGATTAAAGAACTGGGATAATGGATATCAAGGTGTTATAACACTTAAAAAAGCCTTAGCAGAATCAAGAAATATACCTGCAGTTAAAGCTTTCCAAGCTGTTGATAATCAAAAGATTAAGGAATTCGTTCTTAATTTAGGAATGACTCCTGAAATAGATAGTGAGGGCGGATTACACGAAGCACATGCACTTGGAGCATTTAATGGTACAAATCCAGTTCAACTTGCTGGTGCATATGCTGCATTTGGTAATGGTGGTTATTATACTAAACCATATTCTGTTTCTAAAATAGAATATATTGATTCTGGTAAAACAGTTAACTTAAAAAATAAAACTTCAAGAGTTATGTCAGACTCTACTGCATATATGATTACTGATACATTATTATATGCTGTTGAAAGTTATGGTAACATTGGTGGTACTGTTTGGGGAGTAAGCCTAGCTGCTAAAACTGGTACTTCAAACTTCTCTGATGCTACAATAGAAGAATATGGATTCCCATATAGTGCGATTAATGACTTATGGACTGCTGGATATACTCCTGAAGTATCTGTAGCATTATGGTATGGATATGATACTCCAGTACGTGGTTATTATAATACTGGTGGTAATGTAAAGAATAACTTATATAGACAAATAATTAATGGTGTTGTTAATAGAGATGTTAAACAAACATTTGATATTCCTTCTTCAGTAGTTAAAGTAACTGTTGAAAAGGAAACATATCCAGTTCAATTACCTGGAGATAATACTCCTGATGAAATGAAAATAACTGAATATTGTAAGGTTGGTACAGAACCAGGAACTAAATCTATTAGATATAATAGATTAGATAATGTAACTAATTTAGCTGCTAAAGAAAGTGGTAATAAAGTTACACTTACTTGGAAAGCTGCACCAGAGCCAAAACAAACATCATTAGATTATTTCAAAGAATATTATAAAGTTTTATATGCTCAACATATAGAAGAAAAATTTGCAGAAATGCAAGCTGCTAACGGTTCATTTGGTTATGAAATATTAGCACAAAATAATGGTACAGGTGAAACTGAAGTATTAGACTTCACTACATCAACTACTTATACTGTTAATAAAAGTGAATATGATACAACATACTTTGTAAAAACTAAATATCAAAATAATGGTTATACTACAAGTACTGGTGTTTCAGTAGATGTTCAAGGTGACATATCTACTATTAAACCTGAAAACTATGATATAAGTATTGCAGAAAAAACTACTACATTAACTGTAGAACCTAATAGCACTGTTTCTTATGATATATCTACTGATTTAGATTCAATATCAGTAATAGATAAGAATAATAAAGATATAAGTGCTAAATGTAATATTACTACTTCAAAGAGTTGTTCTACTGATGGTTCTTGTACAATAAGTGGTAATACAGTAACTATTAATAAAGTTGGTACTTATAAATTAAATTATACTGTTACTTATAAAGATATAGAACTTGGTATAATTCAAAAGACAATTATAGTAAAAGAAAAATAAGAGTTTAAACTCTTATTTTTTTATTTATTAGTATTATGATAATAATTAAATTCTGCGATACTATTAGATACTTCTTCTAGATCTTCATAATCATTTTCATTTAATATTTCATCTAAATTAAACATTAATTCTTCAATAGAAGTATTATAATTAATATCATATCTTTCTAGGACTTCTATTTCTTTATTTGTAAGATATAGATTATCATTAATTCTATTTAATTTAAGATCTTCATGAGTCTTTTTTACTATATCCTCAATCATTTTCTATCTCCATTAAAGTACCTATTAAAGCAAGTTTGCCATATTCATAAGTCATACTACCTTGTTGATAAGCAATATATGGTTCTCTAAGAGGCCCATCACAAGATAATTCTATTGATGACCCTTGTGTAAATGATCCACTAGCCATAATTACTTCATCAGAATATCCTGGCATTGGACTTGGCATACAAAGTACATGTGAATCTATTGGAGAATTCTTTTGTATACCTTGTACATATTTAATTAACTTGTTTTTATCTTTAAATATAATATTTTGTACTATATCTACTCTTTCTTCATTATATTTAGGTTCTACTTCATACCCTAAACTTTCCATTACTTTACTAGTTAAAACAGCTACTTTTAGGGAAGAAGCAACTACTGAAGGTGCTAAATATAATCCTTGAAGAATAGATCTATTAATACCTAGAGTTGGTCCTACCTCAGATCCTTCTCCAGGAAGAGTTAATCTTTCACCGCATAAATCTATTAAACTCTTTTTACCGACTATATATGCGCCATTTGGAGATATTCCACCTCCAAGGTTTTTAATTAGTGATCCTACTACTAAGTCTGCTCCTACTTCTGTAGGTTCTTTTTTAGTAACAAATTCACAATAACAATTATCTATCATAACAATTATATCTTTATCAATAGATTTAATTAAGTTAATAACTTTTTCTATTTTATCAATAGATATACTTTTTCTTGTGGAATACCCTTTACTTCTTTGAATTTCTATTACTTTTACTTTATTATTTTTAATATATTCCTCTATTTTAGAATAATCAAAATCATTATCTACTAAATCTATTTGATCATATCTAACTCCAAAACTCTTTAATGAAGAATTATTATCTTTAATACCTATTACTTCATGAAGAGTATCATATGGAAGACCACTGATACTTAAAAGTAAATCATTTGGTCTAAGTAGTGCAAATAAAGCCACTGTAAGAGCATGAGAACCAGATATAAACTGAGATCTAACTAAAGCACTTTCACTCTTAAATATGTCTTTAAATACATTCTCAATAGTCTCTCTACCTTTATCATTATATCCATATCCAGTAGTAGAATTAAAATCAGTTTCAGATACTTTATTATCTTTAAATGCTTTTAATACTTTATAACTATTATAAAAACATATATTCTCTATATTAGAATATATATCTTTTAATTCAGATTCTTCTCTATTAACAATTGTTTCTATATCAATCATGGTCTTTCACCACCATCAACTCTTATAATCGAATCATTAATATATGAACAAATAGATATATTATAAATAGCTTCTGCTATTTCTTCTGGTTCAGCAAATCTACCTAGTTTAATCTTAGGAGTTTCTTCATCGACAAGTTCTTGTCCTAATTCTTTATTCATTTCAGTATTAACCCATCCTGGACAAATAGCATTTACTCTTATATTAGGAGCATATTGATCTGCTAAATTATGTGTTAGAGATATTACTCCTGCTTTGGATGCATCATAATCAAGTGATTCAGTATATGTAGTATCTATACCATTAGTACTAGATATATTCATTATTACACCTTTATCCATTATTTTAGCAGTATATTTAGATACTAAGAATGTTCCTATTAAATTAACATCTAATGTTCTTCTGAAATTATCCACAGTCTTATCTTCAAAAGTAGTATCTATAGCAATACCTGCATTATTAACAAGTACATCTACTTTACCAAATACTTCTTTTACTTTATTAACCATATCAATAACTTCTTCTTCATTAGATATATCACATTTAATTACTAATGTATTAACTCCTAATTCTTTAGCTAATCTTTCTACTTCTAAAGCTCCTTCTAAATCAGAATTATAATTTATAACAACATCATATCCTTCTTTAGCATACTTTAATATAGTAGCTTTACCTATTCCTTTACTAGAACCAGTTACTAAAACAACTTTATTCATTATTATCATTCCTTTCTTTATCTATCTTGTCTTTTAAATATTGTGCAAAATAGTCATAGTATTTATCTTGTAGTTCTTTTATCTTCCAATCAAATCCTGTGATTGTCCCTCTGCAATCAGGAGATCCGCATGTACATTCAAACGAATAATTTTCGTTATCAATAAAAGCATAATCCACTGTTAGTTCTTCATCCTTTTTTATATCTCTCATTGCTACAAATGTAATCTCGCCATGTAGTCCAACATTTGGATTACATGAATGATTTTGATAAAGTTTAATACTTTCTTCTTCCTCTTTATTAGTAGAGCCTAGATAGTATTCATCACTAATGGGGAAATAACTATCACATATTCCTGACGAAAATATTTGATCCTTTGTCAAAATATGACCACCTTTAATAAATACTATTTCGCCCTTTGTTATGTCTTCCTTAGCAAAAATCCCTTTTCCATTAATTGATTCATTTCTTACTTCTACTTTTGGTGACAATCTAGAACTAATCATATATACACCTCAAAAAAATTATACCATAAAAAAAATACTAATATTAGTATTTTTTTATTTATTTACCTTTAAAGTAAAGTTTTCTATCTCTGGCATATCTACACCATATTCTTTAATATATTTATCATGTTCACTAAGCATATTATTACAATAATTAATTAAATTATCTTTATTATCATTATCAATATACTTTAAAGCTGCCATTGCTATATGATATCTATCTATTTCATTTTTAACTCTTTGATCAAATGAAGTAGTAATAGTACCTTCCTCTTTATACCCATGAACATGGAAATTATTGTTATATCTCTTATATATTAATTGATGTATTAAGTTAGGATATCCATGGAAATTAAATATAACTGGTTTATCAGTAGTAAAATAATTATTAAAATCAAAATCAGTTAATCCATGAGGAGAATTAGTACTTGATTCTAATTTAAACAAATCTACTACTACTATTGTTCTTATTTTTATATTTGGGCAGAATTCTTTTATTAAATTATGTGCAGCGAATAATTCAAGTGTTGGTGTTTCTCCAGAAGATGCAAGTACTATATCAGGATCTTCTTCGCTTAACCAAGGAACTATTATTAATCCATCTGTACATAGTTTAATAGCTTCTTCCTTATTAAACCATTGGAATCTAGGATGTTTAGAAGCTACAATAGTGTTTATATAATCTTTTGTTCTTAAACAATGATCTAATGTACTAATAAGAGTATTAGTATCACAAGGTAGATACATTCTCATTATTTCACTCTTTTTAGAAGTAATATGATTTAAGAATCCAGGATCTTGATGTGTATAACCATTATGATCTTGTTGCCATGCATGTGATGTTAATAATATATTTAAAGATGATATAGATTTTCTAAAATCTAATTCTTTAGATACTTTAATCCATTTTGAATGTTGAGATACCATTGAGTCAACGATTCTTATAAATGCTTCATAACTTGCAAATAATCCATGTCTACCTGTTAAAAGATATCCTTCAAGCATACCTTCACAGACATGTTCTGATAAAAATGAGTCAATTATATTTCCATCATGGCTTAAATTTTCATCTGTATCTAGAATTTCACCATTAAATCTTCTTTTTTCTGTATCAAATATATTAAACAATCTATTTGACATAGCTTCATCAGGACAAAATAGCTTAAAATTATCATTTTTTGCCATAATATCACGTATAAATTTACTAGCTTCTTCAGTATCTTGTTTGATAACCTTTCCAGGAGTATCAAAATCTAACATATATTTATGAAAATCTGGCATATCTAGCTCTTTTAAAAGCATTCCTCCATTGGCATAAGGACTACTTCCCATCCTTTTTTCACCTTTTGGAATGATTGATTTAATATCTTCAAGTAACTTTCCATCTTTATCAAAACAATTTTCTATATGATAACTCTTTAACCAACTTTCAAGAGGAATAATATTCTCTGGATGAGATTCATCCACTAGTAATGGAACTTGATGTGATCTGAATGAACCCTCAACTTTTTTACCATCGACTACTTCTGGTCCAGTCCATCCTTTTAAAGTCTTTAATATTATCATTGGATAAATAGGTCTACTATCATCAGAAGATTCTTTTATATTTTTTATTTTACTTATAACATAGTCCATAGCTAAAGACATATTACTTTGTAATGTATTTATATTATTTCCTTTAACTATAATAGGTTCATATCCATATCCTTTAAATAAATTCTTTAATTCTTCATCACTTATTCTAGAAAGTATTGTAGGATTACTTATTTTATAACCATTTAGATGTAATATTGGTAATACTACACCATCTTTATGTTTGTTTATTATCTTATTTATATGCCATGAAGTAGATAAAGGACCTGTTTCAGCTTCTCCATCCCCAATTACACATGCAGCGATTAAATTAGGATTATCAAGTACTGCACCATAAGCATGAGCAAGACTATATCCTAGTTCTCCACCTTCATTTATAGATCCAGGAACTTCTGGAGAACAATGTGAAGATACTCCCCCTGGGAATGAGAATTGTTTAAATAGTTTTTTCATTCCTTCTTTATCTTGAGTAATATTTGGGTATACTTCAGAATAAGTTCCTTCTAAATAAGTATTAGCAATCATAGCATTTCCACCATGACCTGGTCCTGATATATAAATCATATCTAAATTATATTTAACTATTACTCTATTTAAGTGTTCATATATAAAGTTTTGCCCTACTGTAGTACCAAAATGCCCTACTATTTTCTTTTTTATATCACTTAATTCTAAAGGTCTTTCAAGCAAAGGATTATCAAGTAAGTATAATTGCCCTACAGTTAAATAATTAGCAGCATCAAAGTATCGATTTAATAAATCTAATTCTTTTTCACTTATCATAACAATCCTCCTTATTCTTTAATATTATTATATACTATTTTTAAATAAAAAAAAAGAAGTATTATTTACTTCCGTTTGTTCTTGCTAGACTAAGATTTCTAATCTTACCACCTTGTCTTGTTTTAATACCCATCATTACTTTATTAGGGGCACCATCAAGTTTACCACAGTGTTTGCAATTTCTTACATAGTAATCTGTTGCTACTATAGCATAAGACATACCTGCGATTGTACCTTCTTTTCGTTTTGTTTCGATTGTTCTCCAACCTGTATACTCGTGGAAACCTTTTACTTCACATGTTTTAACCAACTCAATCCCTCCTTTGATGGCGTATATTATAACATATCAAAACTATTTGTAAATAAAAAAAGAATAATTATTTATTCTTTTTATATTCTATACATACTTTATCTAATTCCTTAATAATTTTTTCTATATCTTCAGGATTAGTTAATCTAGCTCCAGAGGCATATATATGTCCTCCTCCTCCAAATTTTTCTAAAGATGTATTAATAATAGGTCCTCTACTTCTGGCATTAACCTTTATTAAATTATTCTTTTTGTCTTCCGTAAAGAATACCCATACTATTATTTCATTAATATTATTAAAATTACCTATTATATTACCAGTAAGGGCTGTATCTCCACCGAATTTTTGGATTGTTTCATCATCAATGACTATATATCCAAGACCATTTTCAGTTACATTTAAATGTTCTGCTACATAACCATTAAATCTTACATCTACTAGATTTCTTCTATATAAAGTATCATATAATGGTCTAATAACTAGATCTTGTTCTTCAATTAAATTACCTATTAATTTAAATGTTTTAGGACTAGTATAATCATACATAAATCTATTAGTATCTGTTACTACTCCCATGAATAGTTTTTCAGCAGCTTCTTTGTTCATCTTTAAATCAGTATTATTTACTAATTCTATTAGCATTTGGCATACTGAAGAAGATGATTCATCTACCCATTTTAAGTCTTCAAAACATTCTATTTCTGGATGATGATCTATTTTAATAGTATATTTAAATTCGCTTGGATTAGTTATTCCATCGATTCTAATAGCATTTGGAGTATCTAGGATAATTAATAATGAATCTTTTATTTCTTTTTCATCTAATTTATCCATTTTACCCATATATTTGAATACAGAGGAATATGCTCCTACTACAGATACTTTTTTATTAGGAAAAGTATTAATTATTATTTCTTTTAAACCTAATGTACTTCCTAAAGCATCTATATCTGCTCCTATATGTCTTGCTATTACTATCTTGTCATGTTCTTTAATTTTTTCATATATTTCATTATATATTTTTTTCATATTTACTCTTTTCTATTTTACTAAATTATATGTATCTCTTACCATCATTAATTCTTCGTTAGTAGGTATAACATATATATCTATACTTGATTTATCAGTACTGATTTTTCCCTCATGTATTTCTTTAAAACCAGCGATTTTAGAATTAAATTCTAAATCTATATCTAAACCTATTGGTTTTAATCTATTAGTGATATCTTCTCTCAATTGATCACTATTTTCACCAGCACCTGCGGTAAATATTATACCATCAACCTTACCACCTAAGTCAATATAATAATCTACTATATATTTAGCTATTCTAGCATCATACATTTCTAATGCTAATTTACACATTTCATCACCAGACATAGCACCTTCAAGTACATCTCTTCTATCACTAAATGTAGATATACCAAGTAATCCTGATTCTTTATTTAATTTATTTGTTATTTCTTCTACAGTCATTCCTGATTCTTTAGATACATATTCAATTATAGATGGATCGATAGAACCACTTCTAGTACCCATCATAAGCCCATCTAGAGGAGTTATTCCCATAGTAGTGTCATAACACTTTCCATCTTTAACGCATGAAATACTAGCTCCTGAACCTATATGGCATATTATTAAATTAACATCTTCTTTATTTAACTTATCTTTCATATATTCAGTTATATATTTATGACTAGTTCCATGGAATCCATATTTTCTAACTCCATAGTTCTTATACCATTCATATGGAACTGGGAATATATATTTATCTTTTGGCATTGTTTGATGAAATGCTGTATCAAATATAGCTACTTGTTTAACATTTGGTAATGCTTCTTTAAATGCTTCAATACCTGCTAAATTACCTGGATGATGTAGAGGTCCTAATTTAGTTAATTCTTTTATATCATTTATTACTTCATCAGTAATAATAACTGATTCACTATATTTCTCTCCACCATGAAGTACTCTATTTGCTATTCCATCTATTTCATCAAGTGATTCAACTGCATGATATTTAAGTAATTCTTCTATAAGAACTTTAACAGCTTCTCCATGATCTTTTAAATATCTTTCACCTTTAATTTTTTCACCATTAACTTTAGTATTCCAAAAACTATCTTTTAAACCTATTTTTTCTATATATCCACTAATTACTACTTCTTCTTCAGGCATATTAACTAATTGGAACTTTAATGATGAACTACCTGCATTTACTGCTAAAATTTTCATAAAATCACCTACCTCTATAATTATACAACAAAAAAAGCATATTTTAAATATGCTTTATACTAACTTTAATATTAAGTTTACTATAATAATTGCATATACTACAACTATTATACTAAGAACAAATATATCTGCAAAACCTGCATTTTGACTAGTTATAGGAGCTATTTTATCTTCTGCTAAAGGTATTACTTTCTTTGGTTCTTCTTTAGTTGGATTTAATACAACTTTTACTTTATCTATATATTCCTTCATCTTTCTATTAATATCTTCTTCAGTAATTTGTACTTGATCAGGATACATACTAGCAGCTTCTAAATATACTTTTAAGTTATTAAAACTACTTGCTATCTTTTCATCATCACTTGCATTAGAAAAATTAACATTTCCAATATATTTACCTGTTTTATCATAATTTTGTAAGTCTAAATCAAAATCATAATGTTCTTTAATAGATTTAACTACTTCATCAATAGTATTTTTTTCTACTATATCGATAGCCTTATTTATATCTATTAAACCAGTAGATTCATTTACTGCAAAATCTTTTAATAAGTTATCTAATCCTGCTTTACTTTTAATTTCAGTTAATATCTTTATATCATTTAATGTTTCTTTATCTGATTCACTTGATATAACTTTAGGTTCTACCATACTAATTGGTTCTTCTTTTACTTCTTCTCTTAGGAATGTATTATTATTTAAAAAACTAATTACAGCAGTTTCATCAATAATATTTTCTAATTCATCAATAGAAATATTCTTAGTAAAACCATTATAAGATAATACTATTTCGCCAGTACTTTGATTTAATCCTTTAATATATTTTTGTATAAAAGGATTACTATTATAATAATTAACTAACCTAGTTTTTATATCCATAATACATACCACCTTATTATATATAATTATAACATAATATGTTTAAAAATGATATAAAAATAATAAAAAAAGAAGTCATAGACTTCTTATTTATCTTGTAATACGCTTAGGATTCCATCCATTTTCTTTTGAACACCAGTTAATTGTTCTTCTAATTCTTCATTTTTCTTTTTGATTTCTTCTTTTTCATTACTTAAACTTAATGCTTCTTTTTGTTTTTCAAATAAATCAAATTTAGTCTTAGATAATTCTTCTTCTAAATCTTCTATTTGTTTTTGTTGTTTAGCATATACATCCATTAATACTGGTTCAACTGTTTTCTTAAATTGATCTTCATAATCAACTCTTTGAACTCTAGATTCATATACTGGTTTTTCTACTACTGGTTTTGGTTCTATTATCTTAGGTTCAATTATTTTTGGTTCTTCTTTAGCAGGTTCTTCTACTTTAGCAGCTGTTTCCATAACAGATTGAATTGTTTTATTTCTTGCTTGCAATTCTTCAAAAGTAGGAATCTTTATAGTTTTTTCTATTTCAGGTTCTTTAGTTTCTACTACTGGTTTTTCTAAAGTTACAGGAGCTACTTCAGTTTCTTCACTATACTTAGAGCCAATAACATCAGCGAATTTCTTAGATACTAATAGTTTCTTTGGCTTTCTTACTGCTATTTCTTCTCCTACTAATTTAGCATCTAATTTTATATTTTCTGGGAATGGTTCATCTTCAGATTTAGCTAATGTTTTTAATACTGATTTAAGATTATTCCATTCTTCATCAGTAGTTATTTCTCTTGAAGAATAATTACCACCTTCTGATACTAAACCTGTAACATATATTTTAATCATTCCTTCTTCATTTAATTCATTTAATGAGTAAACTATATAATCATTTGCATTAGCTAATCTAAATTTTGAAAGAATAGTTGCATCTTGTCTAACACCATCTTCATTTATTATATATATTAATTTATCAGTCATATTTATATACTCCTTTTACTATAAAAATTATAACACTATTTATTCTTTTTCGCAACAAAATATTTGCATCCAAAAGCGCAATTTTCCTCTAAATACTTATCTAAATTGCTATATTTATTAATTTTATTTGCTTTAGGATTTTTATCATCATAGAAACCTTTTAATCTAAGTTTTCCATAAGCCCAATCTCCTACTACATAATCAAATTCATAAAAATAATCCGTAAGTTTATTTTTAAAGTCTTCAAGAACAAATCCATCTCTATTATTCTTTATTATTTCATACTTTATATTATCTATTTCTACTTGTTTATTCATATATATCACCAATTTAATTATAACATAAAAAAATAGGTTTATAACCTATTTTAATATATATGTTTTTATTATATAGTATGCTGCTACTAGAACACCTATTATTAATATGACTATTAGTGCTTTAATGAATCCATTAGTTCCTTTTAATGATTCTTCTAATTCACTATCAATAAAGTCTTTTTTATTAAACATAAATGTATTTGTACTATATTCTTTAGTTTGTTTTTTATCATCTTCAGGAGTTTCTTCATTTTCTTCTTTAAGCTCTATTTTCTTGCTTTCTGAAGTTAAATCTTTATAAGCTTCCTTTATATTAGTACTAGTTTTAGCACTAGTAAGAGTATTCATTATATCAAGCAGTTCTGTTTCTTCTTGAATTAATTTATCATATGCTTGTCTTGTCTTAGTTAATTCTTCTTCTATTTCCATATGTGGATCATATCTACTATTTTTTCTTTTTTCAGAAGCATCTAGAATTATATCTCTTTTTTCTTTAGCTTCTTTTAATACTTCATTAATATTATATACTTTTTTATTATCTTCTTCTGTTTGCCTATTGTTTAATTCTTCAAAGTTAATTGAGGGTCTTTGTTCCTTTTTTTCACTTAGTTTTCTTTCTTTATCTACAATCTCTTTAATCTTAGATATATCTATCTCTTTACTTTGATCTATAACAACAGAATTAGTATAATTCATAGTATCATATAATTCTTCATAAAGTTTTTTATTTCTACTGCTTCTACTTTCATTAGAACTAATGGATGAATACTTATCCATTCTAGTACTCATAGATATCACCTACTTTACTCTTTATATAAAAATAATATCATATTTTTAAATAAATTTCTACTTTTTGTAGTATAATTAATATAATGTGTTAAGGAGGAAAAATGTTTAAAGTAGATAATGATAAGTGTTTAAGATGTGGAATGTGTACTGGTATATGTCCAGACGTATTCTCATTTGATGATGAAGGAAATATTAAAGTTAATAATGAAATTATAAATGAAGAAAATATTGATTCAGTTAATGAAGCTGTAAGTGCTTGTCCAGTAACTGCAATTAGTAAGGAAGAAAAAGAAAACAAGGATTAACCTTGTTTTTTTATTTCTGAATATAATACTTTTACTTCATGAATAGATAGTTTTCTATATTTACCCGATGGTAAATCTCCTAAAGTTATAGATCCATAGGATAATCTAGTTAGTTTTAATACATCTAAATTAAAGTATTCAAATATCTTCTTTATTTCATGATTTTTACCTTCATGAATAGTTATTTCTACCATACTAATATTCTTAGCTTTATCTATCTTTTTAACCTTTATTCTGTCTATATTATAAGATATTCCTTTAACTTTAATACCTTTCTTTAAAGTGTTTATTTCTTCTAAAGAAAGAATACCATTTATTTTAGCCAAATAAACCTTCTTAATATTAGAACTAGGTTTCATCATTAAATTAGCAAATTCTCCATCATTAGTTAGTAATATAATACCTGTAGTATCATAATCAAGTCTTCCTATTGGATATATTCTTGTATCTATATCAAAGTAATCAAGAATAGTCTTTCTACCTTTATCATCACTAGTAGTGGATACTACTTCTCTTGGTTTATTGAATACATAGTATTCTTTTTCTTGTTTAGATAAAGTTACTCCCTCAACTTCAATTATGTCATTTGTATCAACTTTAGTACCTAGTTCAGTAACAACTGATCCATTAACCTTAACTAATCCTTTAACTATTAGTTCTTCAGCCTTACGTCTTGAACAATATCCTAAAGCACTGATTTGTTTTTGTAATCTTTCCATAAAAATCACCTAGAAGTAGTATAACATTTATTTACAAATGAAACAACAATTATTTTTACTTATACAACTCTTCCGGTGTTTCATATTATATAATAAAAAAAGATATTCAATGAATATCTTTTTATTTCTTTTTATTATAAACTATTAAACCTACAATTATAGTTACTACTACTAGAATAACTCCAGCATACATAATTCTTTGTTTTCCAGTTTGAATGTTTATAATTAATTCTGCGAATGCGCTATCGTCTTCTTTAACAATCTTTTGGTCTATTAATACTAATAATCCTGATGCATTACCATATTCATCTATATAGGCAGTTGCAGTATCTTTAGTAGATGCTTTTGTATATCCTGCTGGAGCAACTGTTTCTATGATTCTATATGTAGTAGATGGTTCCATTTCGATAAATGTTGCAACTCCTTTTGTTAGAGTGAATTGAATCTTACCATTCTTTTCATCTGCTTTATATATATCAGCATTTGGATTATAAGTACCATCATTTTCTACTTCAACTAATTTTAAATCAACATATTTTTTAGTCTTTTTATCATATTTTTGAAGTTTATATTTACCTGTTGTTAATGCATTACCTGCAGTATCTCTTTTATAGAAGTTAAATGAATTTAATGAGTTAGAAATGAATATAGTATCTAATAAATAGTTACCATCAATTGAAACTCCCTTTTCATCAAGTCCTATAACTACTTTAGTATATACACCCTCACCTTGTGGTAAAACATATGGTGTTGGAGTATATATTTCTTTAAAGTAATATGTACCTTCAGGTAAGTTATTAATAGTTATTTTACCATTAGAATTAGTAACATATACATAATTATCTACTGATGCTTGGTCATCTACATATGTATAAAGACCTGGAGCATCAACTGTACATTTTAACTTCTCTGATTTATCTTCATTATAAAGTTCAAATTGAACACCTTCAAGTGGATTACCATAACCAGTTTTTTCTATATTTACTTTAGTTATATAGTTAATAATTCTTACATTTCCATCATTTGCAGGAACATAACTATTATTACTATTTTTAACTAATAAATCTCCGTTTACAACCTTTATATATGTTGTTCTAGCAGCTTCATCCTTTGGTATTCTGTAAGGAGGAAGAACAGCAGTTTCTACTATCTTATATTCTCCATCTTCTAATAATGAAATTGAATATGAATATGTAGTAGGAAGATATAAACTAGTAAGACTTCCATTTTCATTATATTCAAATACATTTCCATTTCCTTTGTTAAATTTCATTACTTTATCTTTTGAATTTCTTATTTCAAATGTTGCTCCATTAATTGGATTATTTGATTTATCTACCTTTAATATTCTAAAGTTTTTAGCAACATTTGTAACAGTTAATTCAATAGCACTATTATTATAAGATACTTTAACTAAACCACTTAAGCATGATGTTATATTACCTGCATTATCTTTTCTTGCTTCATCACAAGCAGTAATTTTATGAGTTATAGCATCTATCTTAATATTAAAGTCTCTTATTCCAGAATATCCAGAAGGAGTTTTTGATTCTCTAACTCTGTATTCACCACTATAGTTTAAACTATATTTAGTTGTAGTATTAGAATCTATTGTTACAGAATAATTAGTATTAGTTATATGTGTTAAATTAAATTTAGCTCCATCAATTGATCTTCCATCTGCATCAACTTTCTTTATAGAGAAATCTGTATTTTCAGAACTTACATTAAATGAAGCTTTATATATTCTCCATCCAGTACCATAAACCATATCTTGGTTATCATTTGGATTTTTCTTAAATCTAAAGTATTTGAATGATTCTGTTGTTTCACTAGAAGAAGGTCCAGATCCTCTCTTATAGCTACATGTTATTTTAGCATTTTGTATTGTTTCATTAGAAATTAATGTAACAGTACCTGCTCTTTCATCAACAATAGGTGTTGATATCTTAGAATTATCAGATTCACAAGTTGTATAATCTCCTATACCAGATACTACTACTTTATATTTCTTGTTTGCATTATCCCATTGCATTGTATAATGATCTTCATTAAATGCAGGTGCAGGTTTTACTTGGTCTTCTAATCTAGCTGCATTTATATAGCTTGTATAGTAATAATATAAAGTGTTTGGTGTAGTTGGACTACTTGCACCATTTGGTACAATTACTTGATTATAGAAACTATATTCACCATTCCAATCAGGTTCAATAGTATCAAATGATGTTCTTCCGCCTTCCATAACTTCCCAAACTAGAATTTGCATTGCTATTAATTTAGTTTGAGCATATTTATCCTCAGTTATTATTGTATCTAATGTCTTTCTTCTTTCAGGATCTGGATTATATCCCCAAAGAAGTAATTTCTTTAATAAATTTATTCTTTTTGTTTTTTCTGCTTGAGATAGACTAGAATCAGAGAATTTAATTGAATCTAGTGTATTATATTGTGTTAAATCTCCGTCCCTTATCCAGTCTTTACTCATATTTAAACAGTAAGATATATAACGAGTAGACCCATCTACTACTGTGTAGTAGTTCCAGTTACCATATATATGCTTACATGAGAATGAAGCATTATTAGCGCATAAATCATGACCATCAGTTGCTTCATACCAGTTTGTAGTAATTAATGATTGGTTTTTAAAAGTATTTAAGCTATCAGAATGATATACTTGGAACTTTGGAGCAGCACTTACACTTGTAATACCTACCAGGAAGAATAATACAACTACTAATAATATTTTTGATATTTTTTTCATCATATTACTCACCTCCCTCAGTATTACCAGTGCCTGTATTTAAAGCGCCAAAATCATATACTGGTAATTCTTCGCCCATTAATGTTATATCTCTTGCACTTACTATATTTCTATAAGTACCTGCTTCTTTTAAATCTAAATCAAGTACTAATGTGAAATATTGTTTTTCATTAGGTAATAATAATTTTCCAGATAATCCATTGTAATATAATAAATTATCATACATTGCCCAATATTGATTTTCTTTTAAACTTGGATTAAATGTCATTCCTGCTGGAGGATTATCTACAATCATTCCAATATATCCTGGGAAGTATTTTGTATTTTCCACAGTGAATGTATATTTAACTCTTACTTTAGTATCTTTTGGATTAAGTACTGATATTGATACTTGTGTAGCATTTTTATCAGAATAATCATAAGTATCTACTTTACCATTCTTAGCAACTTGAACTTCAGTAATGTATTTATTTAATGAAATTGCCATTTCTTTCTTAATTGCAAGTCCTAAGTTAATACCAATTTCATTTGATCTACCACTTGGGTTTTCTGATTCAAAGCTTATAATCTTAGAAATTGCTTTATTAGTATTAGGTAATTGAGATGCTTTAGAATTGTTATTTTCTGAATCAGGAATACTATCACTAGATTTGTTTATACCAGTAACTATATATTTAGTATTATCAACAGTATAACTAACATAATAGTTTCCACTTGCTAAACCACCAAAATAGTAATTTCCATTTTCTCCAGTTACTGTAGCTCCAACTAATGTATCATTTTCATTAACAAATGTAGTTGGATCTGTTATATCATAACCTTCTGGGATATCACCAATTTTATATAATGAAACAGGTATATCTTTTAATTTAGATTCATTTTCTGTATAAATACCATTATAATCATAGTCTTCAAATACAAATCCTGAAATTGTTCTTGCATAAATAGATGTTACTGATGATGATGAAGCATAATTTGCTTTTACATTCATTGATTCATCACAGTAATCTGGGTTTTCTGCTGGATTTTGGCAATCAGCATTATATCCATCAGGTTTTTGTGCTAGTATATGGAATTTGTTATAGAATACATTACCATCACTAGAACCAACTGTTTCTACATTTACAGTTAATCCTTCATTAGAACCAAAGTATGTTCCATAAGTAAATGGTGTATCTTTTACTACTTTTATTGCTATAACATTTGATACTGGTGTATTTGGGTCTTCCCATGCTTTCCAGATTGCTGATGGTTCAGCATCTACTCTCATTTCATCCGCAATTATATTTGATGGATTTCCAGTTGTAGCATAGTAGAATTTATATGTATTTGTATCTACTGTTCCAACAAAATTTACTTTATATTTTGTTATTCCTATATTTGAACTCATATCAACAGATAAATCTCCATCATATGGTAAAACATAGTATAGAGTTGCATTTGGATAAGTATATCCTCCTGCTACTGTTGTTTCTGAGTGGTTATAAGCTAACATATTAAATGTATAGCTTCCATTCTTTTCAATATTCTTTGGTGTAGATGAAGCTTTTGTTATTACTGCTGATGAGTTATATAAAGTTATAGTATTTAATTCATTTGATCTTTCTACTAATGATGATATTGGATAGAATATTGTTGAAATAACTCCACCTTCATCATCAGCCATATGTTTAACTGCTTTAAAATCAACTGTTGTAAATATTTCTGGTTGAACCGCATTTGGTGTATTAATTAAATCAATATCTGCATATACTACAAAATTAGATAATATACCTTTTTGTAGATTTGATATTTCATCCTCAGTCATACCTTCAGTTTCTGCAGATAAAGCATAATGATATACTACATAGTTAGCATCAACTGCAGGTGTGCCTTTACCAAGTGCACCATATATACTAGATAAAAGTATAGTATCTGTAGTATATGGTTTTTCATTTTGGTTACCATAGTTAGATTCTATATACATATATTCAGGCATGTATATATCTACATAAATAGTATCATATCTTAAATCTGTATCACTTCTAGAAGCATTTGCATTAATTTTTAATGCTATTGGATAATAATAGAATTGACTTTCTGGTTGAGTTAAATCTATTGATTTATGTGCGCTTATTACTGGTTTAGTAGCTTTAATACCAGAAACTATAATTGAAGCTCCTGATGTTGCACATCTATCACTTATACATGCATTATTATTTCTTGTAACTAAATATCTATTTGTGAAATCATATACTGATTTAACAAAGTTACTAGAATTAGTTAATAATGTTTCTCCACTATATGCTTCATTACCTAGATATCTATAATCATTACTATTCTTACCATATGCAGTAGCACTTGTTGTAATTTGATATACATTATTAGCTAAAGTATATTCATCAACTACTGTACCATATAATTCTATAGTTCCAGAAGCTCCTGGTTCTATATACTCTGTGTTATAAGAAATATATGTTGATTTAACAACTAATGGTCCTTTTGTTGATTCGATAGGATTTCCATCAATATCATTTTCAGATACTGGTGAATATGCCCATTTAACTGTATTCTTTTCTACTATACATGGTCCACCATATAAATTCATTAATTGTTCTTTTGTTAATGAACTAACTGATGCTGGACAATTTGATGGAGCATTAGCAGCTATTTCAAAATAGTTACTATTCCATTCACCAAATCCAAAATATACTTTTGGATGTGCTGTTCCATCATTATCTATTTTAATTGAAGGAGTTGAAGTAATTTCTCCTGCAACAAAGTCATATCCTTTATTTGAATCTTTATCATTTATTAATTTAAATACATCATTATCTATTTTTACATAGTTAGTTAAACTTGTTAATCCATCTCCTAAAGATGTAGATCTACTTGAATAATCAAATTTAGTTTTTAATATAAAATCTGATCCATAGTTTAGAACTGCTTTACCATATTCTAAAGCATCTCCCATAGTTTCAGAAGTTAAACTACTTTCATAAACATCAATATTAGAAGAATAATTTCCTAATATATAATCATATGAATCTAATATTTGAACATTAGTTACTGTATCAGCACTATTATTTTTATTTCCAGTTAATGTAACAACTATATCTGCATAATCATGATCTCCTCTAGTTGCTAATGTAGATAAGAAATAATTTGTTGAGAAATAATAGAATTGAACTTCAGAGTTTTCTGTATATGCATTTACTAAATAATCTTTTATGTTATTAACATTAATAGTTAAAATACCATCATTTAATGAACTAGTTATATCTCCATTATTTATTTCTGGCATTTCTCTACCATTTGTATCTATATTTATTTTATAATCATCTGTACTAGAATAAGTTCTATAAACTCTTTCAGAATTTTCATTAAATGTTAATTTTGTATCATCTGAATTAGTTATAGTCATAGTTATAGATTTTGGAACTATTAAACCTCTAATTCCTTTATCACCATAAGTTTTTAAGCCCATTAATAACCCAACAGGTACTGTTCTATCTTTCTTAGTACCAGAATACATATTAACAAAGTATTCTTCTCTACCAGTAATAGTTACATCACAAGCAGAAGAATCAGCTAATTCACAAGATATATCTCCTGGTAAAGTACTAACAGTTTTAATACTTGGTGTATCTTGATCTGTTGTTTCTTTTATAAATATTAATGGTTTAATGCTATTATTAGTAGTTATATCATTTGTATTAATACTTTCTAAATAGAAATCAAATGTTGATGGATCATTTAATGCTTGAATTTGAACTTCAAAGCTTCCATAGTAATATGTATTACCATCGAATGTTAATACATTTTCAGCATCCATTCTTTCATCCATTCTTACTGTAACATTTTCACCATATTTTAGAGTCGCTTCATAAGAAGTAGGAACTAATACTTCTACTAATACTTTTCTTCCTTCAATATTATGAGAAGTTGTTTGACCATCTTTTTCCATTAATCTATATTCAACGGAATACTTTATATTATCAAATGTTCTTACTCTCTTGTTTGAATTACTAGAGTCATTACCTGCATCATCATTCAAATCGAATGCTCCTGCACCATCCTCTATACCAACAATTTTTTTGCTAGTAACAGTAAATTTATTATCATCCCCAGCATCTGCCAATACAAAGAAATATATTGGAACAAATACTATTGCTAGTGAAACAATAATAGTAACTAGTAATATGTGTTTTCTATAACTTTTATCCATAGTAACCTCCTATGATTATTATTCTATTCTATATATAATTAAAACATTTTTTTTGTAAAAAAGCAATAAAAATGGCGTAAATCACGCTTTATTATTTTGATAAAATATTATATAATATTCTAGGAGATGATAAAATGTTAGCAATACAATATTTAGTATTAGGTTTAATACAAGGATTAACTGAAACAATACCTGTTTCATCAAGTGGTCATTTAATGATTTTTAAAAGATTAATGGATGCAAACATTGATTATAATACTATAGCAATTATGACTAATTTTGGTTCTTTAGTAGCTATAATCATTTTATTTAGAAAGGATATATTTAGATTAATAAAGAATTTCTTTAAATATATTAAAACTAAAGATAGTTCTATCAAAAGTGATTTCAATTATTGCTGGATGATAGTACTTGGATGTATACCAGCAGGATTAATGGGATTAGTTGTTAGTAAATTAGATTTATTTGAAAAAATAGAAAACAATATTAAAGTTGTTGGAATATCTTTAATAGTTACAGCTATTCTATTATTTATTGTTAGAAACTTTAATGGTAAAAAAGATGATTCTAAACTAGGTATTAAAGAAGCTTTAGTAGTTGGATGTTTCCAAATACTAGGATTATTCCCTGGTATAAGTAGAAGTGGATCTACTATAGTAGGTGGTATGACTGCCGGTTTAAAAAGAGATACAGCATTTAAATATTCATTTATGTTGTATATTCCTTTATCACTTGCAGCAATGGTTTTAGAATTAACTGATATTAGTATTTCAAAAGAATTAATTTTATTCTATATAGCAGCTACTATAGTAGCTGGAATTGCTACATTCTTAGTAACTAAATGGTTTAGAAGAATCGTAGTAAAAGGAAAACTAATATACTTTTCAATATATTGTTTATTAGTAGGATTACTTGTTTTATTATTCCTATAAAAAAACTACCAAATGGTAGTTTTTTTATTCCTCTTCTTTCATTTCTATTTCTTTTATATCTACTTTATTAATACTATCAAATCTCTTTGATATTTTTTCTGTAGTAGTATGAATATCAAGTACATCTTTATTAACTGATTCAATAGATCTAGATAATTTATCCCATCTATCTCTATATCTTCCAAACTCGATAGATAATTTTTGTAATTCTTCTTGAATTATCTTAGCGTATTTATCTCTTTCTTGATTTTTAATTATTACTTCGATAGTAGTTAAAGTACTCATTAATGTAGTTGGAGATGTAATCCATACTCTTTTTTTATAAGCATATTCAATTATATCATCATGATATGCATTTAATTCTGCAAATATAGCTTCTGCCGGTAAAAACATAATTGCTTGATCAGATGTAACACCTGGAATTATGTATTTAGAAGCAATTGCATCTATATGTTTTTTAACATCATTTTTAAATAATTTAGAAGCAGCTTCTCTAGATAATTTATCTTGATTCTTATCAACCATTATTCTATAGTTTTCAAGCGGGAATTTAGAGTCTATTGCAATAGTACCTAATGGTTCTGGTGCAAATAAAACTGCATCTGCTATTGATCCATTTTCAAATGTATATTGTAATTGATATACTTTATCATTCGAATCTCCAAATACCGAAGATAATATATGAGTTAAATTAACTTCTCCAAATATACCTCTACTCTTTTTATCTGTTAATATACCTTGTAGAGATACTATATCTGTAGATAGACTATCTATTTTCTTTTGAGCTTCATCGATTTTAGCTAATTTTTCTAATACATTATTAAATGTTTTATTAGTCTTCTCAAAGTTCTCATCTAATCTTTCATTAACCCTATCATTAATAAGATTAAGTCTATTATCCATTCTTTCACTTTGTTTATTAAAATCATCATTTAAATTTCTTGTAATATCAGTCTTAAAATCACCTAGTTCTCTAGTAACATTATTTTCTAGATTACCTAGTCTTTCTGTTATTTTACCCTCATTAATATTTTTAAATAAAGATATTATTACTAGTACTAAAATAACTGCTAATACACCTATAATAATATAATCTAACATACAACCTCCTATTTAATTATTTCATCAAACATTTTTACTACTAAATTTCTATATTCAAGATCATGTGGAGCAAATTCATCAGAGAATAATAGCTCTTTAAATTCATCATAAGTAAACCATTTAACTTCTGATACTTCTGATTCTTGTAATTTAAAATCATTAGTATTTAATCTTAATAAATAAACTTGTGCTAATTCATAACCCGGTTCATATATGTATTCAAACATAAATTTATAATCAGATTCTTTTGTTTTAACACCTAATTCCTCATATGTTTCTCTTATTGCACCTTCAAGTGATGTTTCACCAGCACGAACATGTCCTGCACTAGGCATATCCCATGTATACGGATATTTCTTCTTTCCGGATTTTCTTTGAACTAATATTTCATTATTATCGTTTATGATCCATATCCAAACAGGTTTATGATAAAAACCTGGATTTTCGCTATGACAAACAGATTTTTCTTTAGTACCTAAATATTTACCTTCTCTTGTGTATATATCAAATATTTCTTCCATTATTTCACCTTTAGTCATTATTTATAAATTTATTAACTACCATACTAACTAAGTAAGTAATAATAAGCATTATTGCTATTTTAACAAGTATAGTCCAATCTGTTAAACTCTCTTTTAAACTTGCTCCTATAAAGGACCAGAAATATATCATAGGTAATTTACCTATTAATACTGCTATCATAAATTTTTTAAAATCATATCCTGTTAAACCTGCTGCTATATTAATAGCAAAAGCTGGAGTAAAAGGAATTGCTAAAATAACCACTAATACTGGTAGTTTTGTCTTTCTTAATTTCTTTTTTAAATCTCTAACTTTTTGATTACCTTTATATTTTTTTTCAAAATAATTATTAAATTTACTGCATAGATAATACGCACACATACATCCTACTACTGTCCCAAAATATGAAACAATGAATCCTGCTATATTTCCATAAGTAAATATATTTACTGCAACAAATACAGATAATGGTAATACTGGAATCATAGATTCTAGAAAAACTAATAAGAATCCTGAAATATATCCAAATTGACCAACAAAATTTGTTAAAGTATTTATTAGTTCACCCATTTCTATTCCTCCATATATATTATAGCATAAAAAAATAAGTTATTTTAAATAACTTATTCATTTAACCAATCATAGTCATATACTTCTATTATTTCATCATCTACATCTTGTTTTCTTTTAACATCTTCTGGCTTTTTATAGCCTTTTTTAGTCCAATTAAACAAAATAGTATCAATGTATCTAATATTATGAACACCCGATAAAATAGCTTCTTTTAATGCTTCTTTTATAAGATCTTCACTAATACCATTTTCTATCCAATTGTTAATAGAAGCAAATTCAGTTGGACTAAGTGTTCTACCAAATTCTTTTTCAAATACTGAATATAAATCAGTTTCTTTATCATTAGAAACATTATCCATTAGCATTGAAGACATCTTATTATAAAATAAATCTGTAGAAATATATTCTTCTATAACACCATTATTTTTTTTCATTTCAATAGAGATATAATTTTTTTCATTTAAAGAGTTAATTATTTCTAATACTTTAGAGGAATCTAAATTTAAATCTAATGCTATTTTATTAACATCAAAAGGGACATTATTCTTTTGATTAATAAAATATATAAGCATTATAAAATCTAGGCCTTCTAGTCCTATTTTTTCATAATTCTTAATAACATAATTAGGTATTATAAAGTTATCATTTACTTTAATTAGATCATTTATATTCATAATTAACCTCCATAATTCTTTATTATATACTCTTTTAATTCTTTTTCATTATTTTTTAACTTATTAGATAATATTTTATATTCAATATCTTTTAATATTTCTTTTGTTTCATATGATGGTTCTCTTCCAAGGATACCTGCAACATCAAGATTATCAAATACCATATCTTCTTCTGAATGAATTGCTAGTTTTTCATAATCTTTTAATATTTGTTTTTTATCTATTCCTAATATTTCTCCAACAGTTAATGATATTAATATACCATATTTATATAAAGAATAGTTATCTATTTTGTTATAAACTAACATTTCTCTTATTTTTTCTATAGTTTCTCTTTCTAATCTAGAGAATGGATATTCATCACTATAACTAATTTGAGCCCACATACCTAGTACATCAGATGTTTGTTTTAACTTCTTTAATTTTGATATTTCTAAGAATTTATCTAGTTTATATTTAGTTATTAAAGATATACCATATTCATAATTATTAGATCTAAATATATAGTTTAATTCTTCTTTTTTTCTGTGGAAAGATAATGTTTTTAAACTAGGTAAATTCTTTTTAATAGCACGTTCTAATTCTTTATCTATTTTAAAATTTAATACTGTTGCAAATCTAATTGCTCTAAGAATTCTTAGACTATCTTCTTCTAGTTTCTCATTTGCATTTCCTACGCATTTAATTACTTTGTTATTAATATCCTTTTTAGCATTAAATACATCAATAATATTACCATCTTTATCCATACACATAGTATTTATAGTAAAATCTCTTCTATTTAAATCTTCTCCTATAGTATCTACATATTCTATTTCAGATGGTTTTCTATTATCTTTATATTTTATATCTCTTCTAAAAGTAGTTATATCAAAACAAGCATTTTTATAATTTAATTTAGTAGACCCATACTTTTCATCAATTATTATATTCTTTTTGAAAATTTTTATTAAATCTTTAGGAGTAGCAGATGTTGCAATATCTATATCTGAGGCGTTTAAAGACAAATATATGTCTCTAACGTAACCACCAACTATATATGCCTTAAAACCCTTTTTTTCAATTAATTTTAATACTTCAATAGCCTTTTCAAACATAGTTACCTCCTTAAATAATTATAACATATTTGTTAATATATGTTATAATATATAGCCAATGAGGTTTACATGAGAAAGATAAGAAAAAAGAGATTATTTCAACTTGAACCCATAAAAAATGAACATAAGGAATATATTCCAGAGCCTTATGATTTTTGCTGTTACAGTGAATTACCAAAAGTTCTTGTAAAAAACGATGATTTAAAATATATAGTCAGACATTTCGATGAATTATGTAAACGTAATTATGATGATCTTTGTATTATTCTAAATTATTTAAGACAAAATACATATAGAATAAAAGATAAAGCTTTCTTAGATAAATTAAAGAATTCTTTAATTTATAATCATATGATATATGAGAGGCTTTGCGTGGATGAGGATGATGTCGATAGATTAAGATTTATAATTGAAGAAGCAGCACAAAAAGAAGGTGTAGATTTCTTTGAATTAAGAGAATTTAGCCGTGGCTCATATTCCACAGTATATAGACTAGGAAATAAAGTTGTTAAATTTGGAAAAAGACGTGTAACTGGTATTGTTGATAATAGTAGAATATTGATACCAGATCAAATGATAAGAATTGGTGGAAATGTAATAGAAATTAATGATTATGTTAAAGATGTAAGAAGCGCCACTATTGAAGAAGTATACAAAGTATATAAAGAATTAAGAGAACAAGGAATTGTATGGATGGATCCTTGGTTTTCAAACCTTGGTAGATTAGATAGTAGAGTCATAGAATCCCAAAAAGAAAAGGCTAAAAATAGAGGGAATTTGCCTTTTATCATTGGAAATAGAAAATTTAAATATAGAGAATTGAAATATAATGACTATGTAATTGTTGATTTAGACCATTTTGTCGATGAAGATGATAAAAAAACAATAAAATGGCTTGAGAGTGAAGTTCTAGATGAATTTAGAATAGAAGCAAGAAAAGATTTTGAGCATAGATATAGATTAGAAAAGAAAAAAGCCATTGAATAATGGCTTTTTTATTTTATACTACTTATTTACTGCAGCTTTTAATTTAGAACCAGTTTTGAATTTAACTGATGATGAAGCAGCGATTTTAACAACTTCACCTGTTCTTGGATTTCTTCCGCTTCTAGCAGCTCTTTTTGATACGCTGAATACTCCGAATCCAGTTAAAGTAACTTTGTCACCTTTCTTTAAAGTATTAGTAACAGTTTCAATGAAAGCTTCAACTGCTCTTGATGAATCAGCTTTAGTTAAACCAGATTTAGCTGCGATTGCATCGATAAATTGTTGTTTTGTCATATTAATTACCTCCATGTGACATATTTTTAATAAGCATACTATGCTTACATATTAAAAATACCATTTTTTCCTTTTAAAATCAATACATTTTAAGAAAAAAGTGTTAAAAAACGCAATAAAATCAACATTTTTTTACAATTAATAAAAAAGAAGAAAACTATTTCAAATTTTCTTCTATGTTAATCAATGATATTAATTCCTGCTCAACATTATATATGTCTTCATATAAGAATGTTAATATTTCTGCTTCAGATAAGTCTTTATCCTTTTCAATATCATAGTTCTTAATACTTGTTATTGGAATAATGCCATATTTAGTTTCTATCTGTTTAATTAGTTCATGAATAGTAATTAACTCATTACTTATTTGATTTCTCTTCTCATTAATATTTAATATATCAAAACTATTTAGTAATTCAGTACTCATTATAAAGGCATACCTCCCATATTATTACCATTTTTTATTTGTTCTCCCCTTAATTCCATCATTCTGTTCCAGTCAGCCTTTCTTGTTGCAAAGAAGTGTTCTAATCTTTCTTTTATTTTTTGTTCTTTTGGAATATTTTGTGATACTTTTTTTGATGTGGATTCAACCCATTCTGGGCTTATAGAAGATAAATTTTGATGCATTTCACGATATGCTTTTGGATGATAACCCGATACTTCTTTTGGCGCAAAACCTGTTGTTACATCCTTACCTTTTTCATATTCCTGAGCATCCCATATAATATCTACTATAAAATTTTTCCCATCTATTTCAACAACATTCCATGCATGATCTCCACTCAATTCTCTAATACATGTGCCACCAGTTTTAACACATTTAATATTTTGCCTTGTGCATAATTCTTGATAAATATGTGCAAATCCGCTACATGTAGATAACTCATTTATTAATCCTATTAATGTATCCCATGTTCTAGTTCTACTCATATTCCCAAGCCCATCAAGTCCTTTTCTATACACAATGTTATATTTCATATATTCATATAGATACAATGCTTTATCATAATCATTCCATTTAGGATCTATTTTAGATTCAATCTCTTTAAATTTGTTATTTATTTGTTGTAATTCATCTCTTGAATATGTCGCTTTTTCTCTCAAATAATCCATATACTGATTTTTATGACTTCTTGCATATTCCTCGGTTAAACCACCGATTACTCTTACATCTACATTATCTGGAATAGATTTTATAATTTCATCAGTTAAGCCTACAGTATTTTCAATTTCTATTAATACGCGCTCATTAGATTTTTTTATATTTATTTCATTTATTATTTGCATTATATTATCAACAGTGCATTTATATACATTATTTGCATCATATGCAGCATATGTATTTGATTCATTAAAAGCAGGGTATTCAAGATTTACACCTATTGCCATACGCACCTCCATATTTTAATTATAACATTTTTTTAAATAAAAAAAGAGAATTATTTATAATTCCCTTTTTAATTGCTTTCAATCATAGCACTTCTAAATGCGTCTATTAAATCTTGATCTGGGTGATTGTCCACAGTATCATTTGATCCATACATATACCAATCATAGATATCACTATTTGTTGGCATAAAGTTATGCATATAAGTGAATCTTTCTTTACCAGTTCCTACTGAAGAACCTGGTTTTTCATTATGATATCTATGTACTCTTACAAGTCCATAGAAGAATGATAATTCATAATCTTCAATCCTATCTTCTTCAGGTACTCCAAGTAGACCTTCAAGTACATATGCAACTGTACCAGTTCTATCTGTACCTATTCTACAGTGGAAATATAAATTCTTTCCATCAACTACTTCTTGCATAGCATATTTAACTGCGTTTCTAGTCATTTCATAATAAGCCTTTTCTTGTTGTGTTGTAGAATTAGGATTTAAAGCATAATTATATGGATTTACATAATAGTTTTGTGCTTCAATTCTTTGATATCTAGATAATTTATTAGAATCAGAATTAGCTTCTCTTAAATCTAATTGAGAATTAACTCCTAGATTTTGAAGTTCAGTAACACTACTACTTGAACTTAATCTAATTCCTCTATATAGTCTTTCATACGCTAAATGACCAATTATATTACCATTGCTATCTTGTACTGGTAATCCTCCTAAATCACGTAGATTTCGTACGTCTCCACCATCAAGAACTCTTCTTTCACCAGTGAATCTAACATAACCATGAATATTTGGATCACTGTCTAATTCCCAATAATATACTTGATTAGGAACTAAGTTATAGATTGTGCCATTATCAGATTTAGCATAAGTAACTAAATTACCTATATTCTTGTTTTCATCAGAAAGATATACATTAACTTGTTCATTAAATCCTGTTGAATATCCTTTTGGTTTATCACACATTACTGTTCCTGATGTAGAACATTGATTATCTGCACACATACAATTATGAGCTTTGAAATTATTAAACATAGCAGCATTTTCAGTGTTATCTAAACTCCAACTTGGAGATTTATTAGATGAACTCCATGTTGGGAAATTAGATGAACTATCTTTCCATGTAGGAATGCTATTATAATAAACTATCATAGCATCATTAGTAGTTCTATAGTTAACTATATCTTCTGATGGAATATAACTCCATTTTGCAGTATATGTTTCATTACTTGTTGGTATTCTTGAAGATGTTACTAATACATCATCTTCTGTATACCAACCATCAAATGTATAAATGCCATTTGTAGGAGTTGGTAATGTTCCAACAGGATCATTTATATTAATAATTACATATGTAGGATCAACGTCTCCTCCATTTGCATCAAAATCAATTCTATATGTTGTAGCAGTTACAGTATAATATAGTCTTTTAAATGTTACATCATCTTGTGCATCTGTATCTTTTACTTTTGTAGCATTATCTTCAATATTTATGATAGTATTTTCATTACTAATAGCTGCTTTTTTACCCATAATCATACCATCATATAGGTTAACATTTCCAACAATACCATTTTGGTTATTATTAGTAGATGTTGATACACCAGATTTTATAGTAATACTGCTTGTATCATATGCGCCATCTTTTTTACCTATAGTTACAGTACCAGATTGGTTATATACACCATTATGTTCTCTAGAATATATAGTTCCACCTAATATAGTTAAAGTACCATTATTTAAGTTTTGAACAGCAGCTCTATCTTTTTTATTTTCTATATAAGAATTCCCTTTGATTAATACTGTTCCACCATTATTATAGATACCTTGTCTACTATTAGTATTTATAAGGCTTGCATCAGTTACATATAGTGTTGCTCCAGTTTGAACGTTTATAACGCCTTGATCAATATTACTTGTAATAGTACCATTCTTTATTTCTAAGAATTTAATTGAACTATCAAATGCATTTCCTGAATTAACAGTTAAATCATGATTATTTAAATCCAAAATAACATATCTATTAATTTTATTATTTGATTTATCAGTTGTTAAATCTATTTTATCAAAAGCGAAATCTTTTAATACTTTTATTACAGTTTTATCAGATTCATTAATTGTTTGATTTGTATTAATAGGTACAGCATCAAAAGCTGCTTGTAATGAAGTAAAATATGAGCCATTTATTTCTGCTACACTATCTGTTGGAATCCATTTAGCATAGAATACTTTATCCCCATCAATTACTGTATGTTCAGTTACTTCAACATTATAACTTGAAGTTGTATACCAACCAGCGAAATCATAATCAGTCTTTGTTATACCAGATGGTAATGGTCCGATTTCAGTGTTTTTAACTACTACTTGTGTTGGAGGAACTGGTGTTCCACCATCAGTTTCAAATGATACATTATATGTTGCAATAACATCACTTACTGTAACATTAACTTCTTTAGTATTACCTGATAATAAACCAGTAATAGTTATTTTAGTAGATCCAACACTTAATGCATTTATATCTCCATCACTGTTAATTGAGATAACTGAATCATCATCTACTGAATAACTAATTGGTTCAAGATCAGATATATTATTTATTACTAAACTAGTTGAAGTACCTACTTCTATATTTAGATTACTACTATCCATATCTGCGTTTATTACATCAACAAACCATTTAGCTATATAAGTTTCATATCCTGATGGAATATAATTAGCATCTATTTTTGTAGTCCATGTAGTATCAGTATACCAACCATCAAAATATACACCAGTATTTGTTGCTGTTGGAAGAGTTCCTATATTACTACCTCTTGCAACCCTTTGTACATTATATTCAGATGTTCCACCATTAGCATTATATTTAACAATATAAGAATCATCTATCATATCATATGGAATCTCAATAATTGGTTTAATACAGTTATTTGATGAATTATATTTATCAGAAGGTACTTGATCTAGTTTTCTAGAATCATTACGATATCTAATTCTTGTATCAACTCCATCAATTGTAGTTTGTTCTAACCAAACTGTACTTCTTTCTCCTACACCAGAATATAAACTGTTTTCAAATAAGAATTCATAATCATTTAGAGCTCCGTCTTTCTTTAAGTCTGTATAAGATTTTCCTGTCATATCTTGAAGTTCTTCTAATCTAATCATTCTAGCAGGTCTAAAGTCACCTGATTGAATTTCAAATGTTACAGGTAAATTACTCCATTGTTCAGTAGTTGGTAATAATGTTAATGAAGTATCATAATTATAATAAACATTTATATTACTTTGTTCTAGTTCACCACTAAATGTAGTATGTGAAATAAGTACAGCATTATTTCCATTATCTGTTACATAATAGAATCTTTGATTATGTCCTGTTCCATCTACATCACAGTCAAATGCATCTCCTGGTTTGAATGTATCAGAACTATTATAATCACCATAAACGATAGTATCTAATTCATCATGACCATTAGCCCTACATCCTTTGCCACTAGCAGAATTACATGTTTCTGTAGTTAGAGTTGTGGCTTTTTTACATATAAAATCAGTATATTTTGCATATAATGTTACATCGTCATCAGGAGCATAAGTTAAATCTACTTTAGAGGTATTATCAGAAAGATCTAAATACCATCCTGCAAATATAACTCCTGGTTTGCTTGTACTAGGTAAATCAGTTAATACATCTCCTAATGTTTGTCCATATATAAGGACTTCTGCACTAACAGGAGTTCCGCCATCAGTATCAAATGTTACTGTTATTGGTTTTAATTCCCATATAGCATATAATGTTTTAGTTCCTGAAGTTGCTAAATTAGTAATACTTGCGCCATTACTATAAGAAACTCCAGACCCATTAGATTCAGTATTCCATTCAACAAAATTATATCCTTCTCTTGTATAAGCATTAGTAATTAAATTCCCTGGTTCATCATAAGTGAATTCTTGATTACTCATAGTTCCTATGGCTTCATTACTATTCTTGTTAAATTCTACATAATATTTATTTGCAGTATAAGTTGCTGTATAGTTTCTTATACCAATTTTATTACTAAAAGTTACTGTCTTTGTTGGCTCAGTTAGATCTGTTCCTGTCCATCCTGCAAATGTATATCCAGTCTTTGTTGGTTCAGCTAATGTGATTGTATCTTCTATTGTATATGTACTTGGATTAGTATTTTCTATTCCGCCATTAAGATTATATGTAATACCATAATCAATTACACTATATTTTGCTTCTATTTCTATATCTTCAGTGATAGGTGTAGAGAAATCAAATGCTGCTTCTTTGTTATACCAACCAACAAAATTATACCCAGGAACTGATATTGCATCTGGTTCTTGT
>JAEEVN010000037.1 GCA_016290885.1 Caryophanales bacterium
AATCAGTTACGTGGACGTGCTGGTAGACAAGGAGATCAAGGATTTAGTCAATTCTTCGTATCTTTTGAAGATGATTTATTAGTAAGATTTGGTAGCGATAGATATAAAGCTATGATGGCTAGTGTAGGATTTACTGGCGATCAAGCTATTAGAAATAGTATGTTTGCTAAAACAGTAGAGACAGCTCAGAAAAGAGTTGAAGGTAATAACTTCGATATAAGAAAACATCTACTTAGTTACGATGATGTTATGAATAATCAAAGAAATATTATCTACGATAAAAGAAATGAAATACTAGATAATGAATCTATTCATGAAACAGTATTAAATAATTTTAAAGAATTAATAACTAATTTAGTAATGTCTCATCTAGTTGAAAGTAAAAGATTAACAGAAAATGATTACAAAGAAATATTAGAGTATGCTAATGAAAATCTTTTAAAGAAATATAGATTAAACTTATCTGAAATAAAAGATAAATCAGAAGAAGAAACAATAGATTTTATCTATGATAAAGTAATATCTGATTATGAAGAAAAAATAAAAGATGTTCCTGTAGAAATAACAAATGAATTTGAAAAAGCTATATCTCTTAGAGTAATAGATTCAAATTGGATGGATCATATAAGTACAATGAGTCATTTACGTGAAGGTGTAGGACTAAGAGGATATGCTAATGAAAATCCACTTCAAGCATATACTATGGAAGGATATCAACTATTTGATGCGATGTTAAATAAGATTAATAGTGAAATAGCTACATACCTACTAAAATCAGAAGTAAGACAAAATATAGAAAGAAAAGAAGTAGCAAAGAAAATGATTACTAATGACGGAAAAGATACAGTAAAAACACAAAAGAAAAGTGATAAAGTAGGTAGGAATGATCCATGTCCATGTGGCTCAGGGAAAAAATACAAACAATGTTGTGGTAAGTAGTAGGAAATATAAGGGTTTGCGAGGATTTTGTCCACGTAAAAATTGACCGAAAATTGCCATTTGTCCACATTTTGTCCACGTAAATTTAAAATTGTGGACAACAGGACAAAAAATGCTTTGAAATTTAGTACACGTTTTGTGGACAATTTATAAAGATAAATGTCATCATTCGATGGCATTTTTTGTTTACCAATTTTAGAAAAGGAGAGTATAAAAATGGTAAGCGTAAGAAAACGTGGAAAGGTATATGAATACCGATTTGAAACAGCTTCAGTTGATGGCACAAGGAAATGGATTACTAAATCTGGATTTCCAACAAGACAAGATGCATTAAATCAAGGTGCATTAGATTATACAGAATATTATAAGATAGGAAGAGTTAGAAGAAATAAAGATATGTCATATTCTGATTATTTAGATTATTGGATTGATACTTATTGTAATTTTAATTTAAAATATTCAACCATTGTTACATATTTAAATATTATTAAACTATACTTAAAACCTATGTTAGGAAGATATGCACTATGGCAAATTGATTCTCAAATGTTACAAGAATTTATTAATAAGATATTTGTAGAAAAGAATCTATCTAAATGGTATTTAAAAAACATTATGAAAGTAGTAAAAGGTTCATTAAGATATGCATGTTATTCAGTTAATTTTATAAATGAAAATCCAGCTGAAAAAGTACATATTCCTAGATATGAAGTAGTATGTGGAGATCCAGCACATATATTTACTCAAGAAGAAATAGAAAAGATATTAGATAGATTTAAAGATGTTCCTTATATCTATTATTCATTTTTAACAGCATATTATACAGGAATGAGAGTATCAGAAGTATATGGATTAACTTGGGATAATATAGATTTTGACAAAAAGACTATAACTATTAATAAGAATATTATTAAAAAGAATAAATATGGATTACCTAAAAGATATTGCATAACTAAAGGTCATTCAGTAGAAGTATGGAGTTATGGAACTTGTAAGAATCCTCAAAGTCAAAGAACTATTAATATAGGAGATACATTAGTTAAAGCATTAAAAGATTATAAGAAACTACAACAAGAAAATAGAGAATATTATGGAGAATCATATTTAAAACATTATGAAAAAAGAATAATGAACGAATATACAAATAGACCTGAAATAAAAATAGTAGATGCTAAAGCTGAAATAAAAGTAGATTTACCAGAAGCTAAACTAGTATTTGTAAGAGCAAATGGAGATTTTAGAGGAACTGAATCACCAAGACATGCATTTAAAGTTATTAATTATGAATTAGGAATACCATGTAGATTTCATGACTTTAGAGATACACATGCAACTAGATTAATAGAACAAGGTGCTGATATAAAAGCAGTATCTAAAAGACTAGGACATTCAACAATAATGACTACTTATAATATTTATGTTAGAGTAACAAATAAAATGGAAACTGAAACAGTTAGTAAATTTGAAGATTATGCTAATACTTTAGATATTCCTCCAGTACAAGATATAGAATATCAAGATTAGTCATTCCCTAAATAAGGAATTGACAAATTTTTAAAAAGTGATAATATATATAACCAATGAAAGAGGTATTCTCTAGAAATGGAGGTACAGCTATGAAAAAACAATCAAAATTAATAAAATCTAATATTGAATTATTTAGAGGTGTCGGTAGTATTTAAACACTTTAATACTATTGACACCTTTTTTTGTAGTATTTAGAAGTAAGGGTGGTAGAATGATTAAAGTAGAAGATGGTAAATTACAAGCAGAATTATTGGATAATAGAGGAACATTATCTGACAAAATAATTGAACAATATGATTATATTGAACTTAAAAATGATTTTGCTGAAATAGTAGATATTTTATCGACTAATATGCTAGTTCATGCTATGTATCAAGAAGCATTGAAGTATGAAATAACTGAAGATTTAGAGTTTAAAATCTTTATAGATGAGAATGTTAGAGATTATTCAATATCATTTGATCCAAAAACACATTATTCATATATTTCAAAAACAAATACTGGTGTGATTACATTAGATAGAAAGAACTATGATAAATCTATTGAACTATGTATGAATTTATTAAAGAAAGTAAAAGCATCATATGATAAATTAAATGAAGTAGAAAAGTTTATAATTAAATCATTAGAGTTTGATAATCCACCTGAAACAGATGAAGTATTAATAGATAGATTAATGACATATAAAAATGGTTATTATATATCAAAGAAAAGTGCATATATAAAAATGGCATTACAACTAAATATTAAAGATGTAATAAAAAGAGAACGAACAGATATAATAAAACAAGCTTTGGCAGATGCTTGTATTGTAACGATTGGTAATTCAAAGAGTTCGTAAAATTTTAATATTACGAACAAAATAATTTTGAAATTTATGGTATAATAGATAACAAGAGATGATTATAATGCGATATATAATATTGTTAAGAGGAATAAATATAAGTGGTAAAAATAAAATTGCTATGAGTGAATTAAAAGAATTGCTAAATGAAAGACAATCTCATAGACAACATATTCCTAATGTTGGAAAACAAATGTTCAAACAACAATTAGCATTAGTAGAAACATTAGAAAAGTGGATAATTG
>JAEEVN010000038.1 GCA_016290885.1 Caryophanales bacterium
ATATTATTAATTATGATAAATATAGAAAATTAATTAAGTTTTATCCGGAAATAATGGAGAATTATCCAACACTATTATCTAAATTAACAAATTACGATGCTCATTTATGGGGTGACGAGCTATTCTCATATGGAACTATAAATGGATATTCTGTATTAAGGGAAAAGGTACCTGTAGATTATAGTTTAATAGATTTAATTAAAGAATTATCATCTAAACACGACATAACAATAAATGTGCTTGTTACAGGAAATCTTACAAGCTTACTTGCAACCAGAGAAAGATATGAGAAAGAAGTTCTAGAAAATAAAAATGCCAAATTATCTAATATAGATTCACATAATAAATGCTATGATTTATTGCCACAGTTTATTGCTACTTGTGTTGAACTTGGAGTTAAGGTAAATTATGTTGTTCCATTTAATAATGAGTTTAAGATTATTACACCTAGTGATAACTATTTGGATATATTAGAACAGTTAAGAGAAGAAAGTAACATGAATGCTTATGAAACATTTGAATCAAGAATTGATAGAATTAAACAATTCATGGCAAATAGAAATGCCTCTAATGAAGAGTATGATGAATTAGATAAAATTCAAAAAATATATGAGGAAATAAAAAACAAAAAAGCGAAAAAACAATGATTGCAAACTTGAAAATTAGTTATTTTTGTCTAATTCGGTCCGAACCTCACATGGTGACAAGCCGCAATCAAGGCAAAAAACAATAAGTAATTTACTAATAAAGACTAGAGAAATCTAGTCTTTTTTGTTCGTAAAATAGTAAACTAACTATATTATGTCAAGACTATTTTTAATAAAAAATAAAAATTTTTATGCATGACAAAAAGATTCACAATAGTGAATTTTTTTAAAATATTTAATAATAATTATTTAACAAAATTAATATCGTAATCTATATCTTTAATTTCTAAAGTATAAATGATTCTTATTAGCTTTTTAGCTACATGAGATTGTGCGACTAGGTGATGCTTTCCTTCATCACGTTTTTTATTATAATAATCATTAAATACTTGATCATGCATTACTAAAGAATTGACTACTCTCATTATGGTATTTCTTAAATAACCTGATCCATGTTTTACCATATGTCCTTCTGTAGATAATGTTCCTGATTGTCTAATACTTGGTTCTAATCCTGCAAATGCTAACATTTTTTCTGGAGATTCAAAGTTTTTAATATCTCCAAACTCTGCAATAATAGATCCGGCTGATATTTCTGCTATACCTGGAATTGAAAGTATATGAGTATCTAATTTTCTAACTGCTTCTATAATTTGCTTTTCAATACTATCAATTTGTTCACTTAAACAATTAATACTTTTTACATAAGATTCTATTAAAAAATCAGATGTTTCAGTTGGGTGACCAATAGACTCTTTAGCCAATTGTTTTAACAAAAGAAATCTTGTAAATGAAAAATTAGCTGCCGAAACTTTTCTTATTGAATCATAATCTTTCATCAATGCAATTTTGTTCTTATTTTTATATTTTTCTAATATATATAAAAGTGTGATTGATATTTTGTTATCAAAGAATTTCTTTATTTCAGGGAATGATTTATCTAGTTCATTTGTAATATAAACTTTAAACTTAGATCTTTCCTTTACTAATCTATCACGAGTTCTACATAATGATTTTAATGAATAAATGTGATATAATCTATTTGAATTTGGTTTATATGTGTTAGCCATTAAATAATGTGTTAATGCAAAAGCATCAGCTTTATCAGTTTTTGTTTTTCTTAAAGTCTGCGCTTTAAAAAATTGTTTAATAATCAAACCATTCATTTTCATAAATGAATAACCTTGATCAATTAATTCAAGTTCCAAATTCATTGAATAATGTGCAGTTGATTCGAATAATATTTGAACATCTGCCTTGTTATAGGGTTTCAAGTAGCTGAAAAATAGTTGAAATCCTTTTTTATTGTTCTCAAAAGAATTATTTTGAACAATAACTTCACCAGTACTAGATATAATACAAAAATCATGTTTATATTTTGCTATATCAATACCAATATAAATTGTTTCTTTCATGTTTTCCTCCTTATAATAATTTTGCACTGTTGTTTGCCACGAGTATTTTTACCTTATAGTTTCGCACATAATCAAACGTCAAAGCGTTAACTAACTAATTAATAATTTAAATAAAAAACTGTGGTCTGAGTTTACTATAACCAGTCTATAAAAATAGCCGTAATATTCCAGATACAAATCCACAGTGCGATACTTATTATAGCATTTTTAAAAGTATAATAAGTTTTGTAGAAAACTACATACCAAGTATACGAATATTACGAACTCTTTTAAAGCTTAATAATTACTATTTGATGATATAATAAATATATATTGACTCTCCTCTTAGGGGATACTGTATAAATAATTTAGGAGGCGATATTATGTTAAGAATAGGAGATTTTTCTAAATTATCTAAAGTAACTATTAAGGCATTGAGATATTATGAAAAAGAAGGATTATTGATTCCAAAACATGTTGATGTTTTTAATGGATATAGATATTATGAGAGTAATCAATTATTAGATGTAGCAAGGATTATTTCTTTAAAACAAATTGGATTATCAATAGATGAAATAAAGAAAATAATAATAGATAATGAATCACTAGAAAAAATTCTTAAGTCAAAGAAAAACGAATTAGAAAAAACTATTTTTGAATATAGTAATCAGCTTTCAAGACTAAATTATTTATTGGAGGAGAAAGATATGAAAGAAGAAATATTTGAAAAAATAGTACCTGCTTATTATGTATATTACAAAGAAGGGTTATTAAAAGATTATAGCGAAGCTTCTATGTTTATTTTAGAATCAGGACAAGAATGTATGGAGTTGAATCCAAACATTAAATGTATTGAACCAGATTATTGTTATGTTAATTATTTAGATGGAGAATATAAAGATAAGAATATCAAAATAAGATATTCTCAGGCAGTTATCAAAGAGGACAAACCATTTAATGAAAATAATAATATTAAATTTATGGATATTCCAGAAACAAAATGTATATGTATTTATCATAAAGGATCATACGATACATTAGGAAAATCATATGCAAAAATTATGAAATATATAGAAGATAATAAATTAGAAATTAAAGATTATCCAAGAGAATGTTATATTGATGGAATTTGGAATAAGGATAATGTAGAAGAATGGTTAACTGAAATACAAATACCTATTAAATAGAAAGAGAGTGAAACTATGGCTTTTGATTATAAAAAAGAATATAAAGAATTTTATATGCCTAAAAATAAACCAAGCATAATAGAAATCCCTAAAATGAATTATATTGCAGTAAGAGGAACAGGAAATCCTAATGAAGAAAATGGAGATTATCAAAATACTATTGGTTTATTATATGGTGTTGCTTATACAATTAAAATGAGTTATAAAGGAACACATAAAATAGATGGTTTCTTCGAATATGTTGTCCCACCACTTGAAGGATTTTGGTGGCAAGATGGGATTAAAGGAATGGATT
>JAEEVN010000039.1 GCA_016290885.1 Caryophanales bacterium
TAGCATGAACTATTAAATAACCATCTTCTAAACTTATTTTAACATTGTCTTTCTTCATTCCTGGCAAATCAATGGCAAGTTCATAGTTATTATCCTTTTCCTCAATATCTGTTCTCATCATCTTGTTGTCATTCCTTGGCATAAAGAATGGATCATCAAAGATATCATCAAACAAATCAAAATTTCTTCTTGGTACTAACATCATATCTATCAACTTCCTTTCCTAAATGTGTTGAGCCATTTGAGGTAAGCACATATCAAATATATAATCTTAATACCATAGTGAGTATCTTTTTCTCACTACAATTATAATTATACTCAAAAATTAGCAAATGTCAATAGAGAGTGCTAATTTTTTCTAATTTTAACAAAATATCTTAATCTTCCGATTATTTGTTTTTCTCTACATCTTGCCAATTCTTATTGTTTAAAAGTTCTGCATCTTCTCCAATAAATACTTTACTTGCTTCTTCATCATTTTTTAGTTGGTATAACATCCATGCTGTCATGTAAGAATCAGTTTTCTCAAGCATATTTTCGTGTTCTGTTCCTACTGATCTTGCACGAACTTTAAATACATCATCTGATATTTTATTATAATTTTCAATTAATGATGATAAAGGTGCAACTCCACCAAATTCTTTACTTGAATCATTTCCAGCATCATCTGATTTGCCTGTACCTGCTGTCATAAAGTATGGGATTTTTATTTTAGATGTATCATAACTCCATCCCATATTATTTGCTAAAAATGGATATGCTGCACTTCCAGTAAATATTGCTTTATAATATTTTCCATTTTCAAATTCAGTAACAGCTCTTAAAGCTCCTGCTCCTCCTTGAGAGTAACCTATTATTCCAATATTCTCTTTATCTATTTTATTATAAAGCTTACTATCATTTGGTATGTTTAACATATAGTCTAATGTAATAGAAGTTGTTTCTCCTTTACCTGATTGTCCATCTTCATTTCCTACTACTATAAATCCCCATGACGCAAGTCTTTTAAAGAATGGTTCATATCTGAAAGCAGGAACTCCACTAGCATTAACTACTACTATCATTGGATATTCAGTATCACTACTTTCTAGTTCTTTTGGATACCAAATTCTAATCTTTTTTATAGATTTATTATCAGACTCATGTTCTTCATAAGCAACTTCATAATCTCCAAGTTTAGAATATTTCATTTCAAGTTCTGAATCAGATTTAAAATCTTTATAATAATCATCTTCATACACTGGTTGTTGACTTTCAATATATCCTTTTATTGCAAATATACCAAGAATTATTATTAATACTAAAAATATGATTCCAATTATTTTTAACACTTTTTTCATACCTACTTAACACCTTTTAATTTGTTCTTTCTTTTATAAATTTAATCATTCTATCATATGCATCTTTTGAGATTTCATCATTTCTTTCATTAGCTACAAAACAGTGTTGCATTTCTTTTCCTCTTTCAGCAAGTGGATCTATAAGTTCATGTTCTACATTCATTTCTTTTAATTTAGCATCCATATCTCTCATGTCAACATAATATTCACTACCAAGTAAAACTGATGGAATATAATTTGAATCGATTGATAAAATATTATTATATTTCTTTAATTCTTCTTTACTAATATAAATAGAACCTTTTATATAATTACCGACTAAAATCTTAGTTGCTAAACTAAATTTATTATAAACAAGTGGTGCATCATCAATTACTAACGCTTTTACTTGTTCTGGTTTTAATACAGGAGTAATATTCAATAATTTTGCATATTCACTATTAGTAATAATACTTCCAATTTGACTTGTCATTATTGCTCCAGCAGATGAACCCATTATAATCACTTTATCCATATTAATATGATATTCTTCGGATTGTTCTATCATATATTGAAATGCAAGATTGGCTTGAATAAGTGGTGTTGGAAAATGATAATCAGGAACAAGAGCATAGTCAACATTTACTATATTGAATCCCTCAGCACAAATATCATCAAGTAAAGCAGTAACATCACTTTCTGCTAGTGGATCTCCATCATTTTTGCTTCCGCCAAAGAATCCCCCACCATGAAAGTAAAATAATGTAGGTCTATCTTCTTCAGTATTTTCATTTGTATATGTAATATCTAAAAAACTATTTGGATACTCTTTTGAATAATTGATTTCAGCAATAACATATTGTCCATTTTTCTTAACACCTGTATAAGGTTCTCTTAATGGTTCATAAGAATTTTTAGTATTTACAGTTTCACTAGATGCTTTTTGAATAAATCCAACAATTATTTGAGTATGTGTCATCAAAAAGAAATAACCACCAATTACAATTAATAATAATATTCCAAATATTATTCCAATTACTTTTAAAACTTTTTTCATAATCAAACTCCTCACACTTGTAACATTTGTTACATCTAGTTATAATTATATTATAGATTTTTAGTTCCAACAATATTCCAAACAGGAATTGTAACAAATGGAGGTGTTTTGTTACATCATGAATAAAAATGAAATTGCAAATAATATAGTTAAAGAAAGTTTAACTGATGCATTATTTACTTTAATGTCTAAAAAAGAATTTAATGATATCACTATTACTGAACTTTCAAAAAAAGCTGGTGTTAGTAGATTATCTTTTTATAGAAATTATAATAATAAAGAAGAAATAATAGTTAAGTATTTAGATGATAAAGCAAATCAATGGTGGGAAAAACAGATTAGTGATAGATCTGGTGATGTTATTCTAGGAATGTTTAATCATTTCTATTCAGAAAGAGATAAATTATCTATTATTTATAAAGCTGGATTATCACATCTTCTTTATCAAAACATTTTAGATTGCTCTGGTCCAAGTAAAGATTTAGAAAATAAAGTTGCTTATACTAATGGTTGGGTTGCTGGTGGTATATTTGGATTTGTAGATGAATGGATTAAAAGAGGTTTTAAAGAATCACCAAAAGAACTTGCTAATATTTTTAAAAATAGAAAAGACTATTATACAAATATGGATATGATAGAAAATAGTTATTTAAAATAAAAGAAAATCGATTTCAGATTTTCTTTTTTTATTATAAATTCTTAATATTCCGATTACTTTTTACAAATTATTTTATATTTTTAGTAATACTCTAAATCCTCTATTTGAATAATATGATTCAGCACCATTATGATATATAAAAGTCCTATTATATTTTTTATCTCCAAATAATGCTCCACCTAATTTTCTAATTTCCATTGGAGTTAATATCCAGCTTGAAGATTTTAAATCAAAATCTCCAAGCGATTGAAGATATTTATATTCTTTTTCATCTAATACCTTTACCTTATTATTATTTGCTTCTGTCATGATATCTGAAATTGGTTTATTGCTTTTTTTACTATTCAAAGCT
>JAEEVN010000019.1 GCA_016290885.1 Caryophanales bacterium
AGTTTAATTTTTCTTCTTCAGTTTTAGATTCGTTTGATAATTTTTCGTATTTAATGTATTCCTCATATTCAACTATTATTGGTTCAAGTATATTTATCTTATTTGACTTCTCTGGATTTCTAAAATCTATTGTTAATATTCGATATCCATTATCTTGAAACATTTTTGATGTTGTTTGATATATCTCACCTTTTGGATCTGTTATAAATACACTTCTCTTTTTTTTAGCATTAGCTATAAAAGCACAAGAAGGTATTACGGCTGTTACTGATTTACCAGATCCAGTAGAACCCAAATAAACATAATGGGGTGTTTCTCTATCAAAATAAATCGTTTTTAAATCCTTGCTAAAAGAAACAGGAAAACCTGCCTCTTTTATATTATTAACATTTTCTTTTTTAAAATTCTTTTTAATTTCTTTCTCCGTACTAAATCTAGCAGACCCATATTCATTATCATTCTTTACTTTATGTTTCATTAAAATTGGTTCTATGTACATGAATCCTAATAAAAATAAAACGGATATCACTAATAAAACTATTAATGTTATATTCATACATACCTCCTTCCATAAAAAAAGAAGATGTTATTCATCTTCATTTCTATCTATTTCATGAAGTATATCTAATACTTCTTTTTTAAATAACTCTTCATTCATTTTATCTTTTTGATTATTAATTCTATTATATAAAACATTATAATACTCTGTATGTGTTCCTATACCAAACATTGCCATCATAATACTTCCATCACTAATATTACATTCTCTTAATAGATTTATTAATCTTTCAGAATCTTCATTTTCCATTTTATCAACTACTGTTTTTGTTAAGTTTTTTTCTTCTGATGTTAATTCTTTTTGTTTTTTCATTTTATAGCAATTCCCTTAATTTATTTAATATTTCAATTCTCTTTTCTTTATTATAATTCAAATCCAACACTAAATTTGATGGAAAATCAATATAATTACCAGTAGAATAATGTGAATGACAATTTTCAATAAAATCATCTTTATCCTTCAACATTGTCATTAGTGCATCTGGAAGTATATTATTATATTTTTCTAGTAATTGATTTTTAACACTTTCAAATTCTTTTTTATTTGTATTGATATTTGATTCTTCAATATTATTATCTAAGAAACTATATAAACTATAATTATCTTTTATTAATTCAACTAATTGATTATTATTATTTAATTCATTATATAGTTTTCGTATAGCTTCATCATAATCTATAGAATATATTTCAAAATTTCCAAATTGAACATCATGAAATATTCTATTAATTATTTTGTCAGCAGAAGAATAATCATTAATTTTAAAAACTGTTGCAATAGGATTTCCAGTTGTAAATTCAATATAAGGCATAAATCCATAATAAGGTGTTCTTACATGTTGTTGCATTCTTTTGTGATAATCCTTTGTTATGCCAATTTTACAAACATCAGATCCAGAACCAACAACACATTTATAAATATAAATATAACCTTCATTCATTTTTATCACCAATATTATTATATCATAAATTACGAATATTCTTTATCAACTTGAAATAACTTATCAAAATCCTTTTCTGCTTCTTCTAATTCATCATTTATATTTTTTACAGCTTGTCTTATTTGATATTTGTTTTTAAATTGTAAATCTCTACTAGTATTAGATAATATGTTTCTTACAATATCATATTTTGATTTTATTCTACTCTTCTTATATTCTTTATATATAACCTCTTGTAATAATTCATTCTCTTTAAACTTAGGATTCTTATATTTATAATCAGCATGATTAACTATAGCATTTAAAATATAATTATCTAAATATTTTTTCTTGTTCTTAATTAAAGAATCATCTACTGTATCAGAATGATTATCTTTTGCTATATTTTCAAAATAAGAATTAATATCTTTTAAATTATTTTGAAATTCCTTATATAGATTCTTAAATTCTGGATCATCTTTACTAAAAATATACTTTTTAATATCTTTAGTTAATTGGATTATTTCTTTATCTTTAATTGAATTAAATTTTATTCTTTGATCTTTATCTCTTTTTTGATTTAATAATTCACCTAATTTTAGTATTTTATCTTCTAATAAAATATCATCTTTATTATTAAGTAAAAAATTCTTATCTTTTGGATTAAAGAATTTTTTCAATTCATCAATATTTTTATTAGTTTCTTTTAATAAAGGTGTATATATTTTTTCCCTATTAATTGAATGAATAATTAAGTCTTTAAAATATCTTAATTCTTCTCTAGTTAATTTACCTTTATTCCTATAATCTATTCTTCCATAAGATTTATAGTTAGGTTGTTTTTCTGCAAAGGAAAGATGAAAATGTAGATGTTTTGTATTCGTATGTAATGAGAATTGATAACTCATTTTTTTAACATCTACAAAACCACATTTTTTTAAAAAGCTAGGAATTATTTCTTTAGCTAGTTTTTTCTCAAATGTTTTTATATCTACATTTTCTTCTAAGTATCCTTCAGGAAAAGAAATAACTAATTTATAAATATTTGAATTCTCAATATACTTTTCATATTGTTTCTTTCTTTGTTCTATTTGTTCTTTAGTAGCATATTCTCCATTTTCAAACATAATATTCATTTCTTTATCTTTTCCAATTTTTCCACTAAAATAATCAAGCATAAAAAATGCTTTCTTTTTGTTATCGGCATAATAATCAAACATATTCATTGTAGAATTATGAACAGCTTCTTTTGTCTTATAATGAAAGTTTAAATTCTTATAACTAGGTGTGTATTTATTCATTACAACTACTTTAGGACTAGTCATCAAATTTATCCCTATATCTGCTATTCTTAAATTCTTGTAACACTATATTATCTTTTGGATTTGAATTGTTTGTTATTTCTAAATCAGAATATAGTTTTTCAATTAGATCTATTGTATAAATACTTTTAGAATATAGTTTTGATAATAAAGAACTATTCAACTCTATTTGTCTATTCGTTTCTAAATTATATAAACCTAATTCTATTAAGTTTCGAATTCCTTGAGAATATTTTAATCCATTTACTTTGCAATAATTTCTTACTTTAGAATCAGTTTCATTTGATAAAGATATATGTGGATCTGCCATTATAATTCCCTTCCACTATCTTTATATTTTTCATTAATTTGTTTTTTTACTAAATTATCATATTCTTCAGAATTCTCAATATCATAAGATATTTGCCATACATCTTCTGGCTCAAAATCTATTCCCATATCTTGTGATGTACTATAAATTTTTTTCTCAAGTTTATTAAATAATCCATCAAAATAAAATACCATATCAAATTCTTGTCTTTTATCATCATAATCTAATTGAGCTACATTTTCATTATTATGAACTGCATCTATAATTTCTGTAATATGAGATTTAATATAATCTCTTGATTCATCATCATACTCATCTAAGAAATCATTAAGGCTAACTATGTAATTAAAACTAGTTGTTTTATCCATTCCATAATTAACTATATCATTAGCTATTAATTTATTTAGATTCAACTTCTCCATATTCTACCTCCTCTTCTAACATTTTATAAAGACCATCTTCTAATAATAAATTAGATAGTTTATTAATACTAATTCCTTTTTCTTTTGCTAACATTCTAATTCTATTTTTTAATCTTTCTGGTACATATAATTTTAATTCTACTCTCATATTTTCACCTCCTAACTTTTGGTTGATGTTGGTTCAATATCGACCATAATTACTACAAATTTTGATACAAAATTTTAAAGAGCATAAGAGATTGTCCCTTAAAACTATTCAAACCTAGATAAATACTAGGTTCTTCATAGGGACAAACTTATTTTGCACTTGCAAAATTAAACCATAGAAATGGTCGATATTGAATTACATTCCTTTATTTATAAGTAATAATTATGGTTGTAATTATGGTCTAGGAAAGTTTGGATTAGGATTATATGGTTCAAGTGGTGTGAATCCTCCTGGATTATATCCTGGAGTAAATGGTGGCTTTTTATCTGAAAAATCTATAAGACTCATTCCATCTACATTATCTCCATTATATTTAACTTGGTAATGTAAATGTGGTCCTGTAGAATATCCAGTTGTACCAATTCCTGCTAATTCATCACCAGTTTTAACAGATTGTCCTTCTCTTACTTTTGATGTACCTGGATATAAATGTGCATATATTACTGTATATGTAACATCATCATCTACAGGACATTCTAAATAAATTTGATTTCCTCCTCCACCATTTTTATCAGTTACATTTTCTTTAAATGGAAAACTAACTTTTTTAATTGTTCCATCGCATACAGCTTTAACTGGTGTTTTATTCCCTCCTGCTAAATCCCATGCTGAATGAACATCTTGTTTTCCAAAAACAATTCTTTCTTCCATAAAAAAAGAAGTTACTGTAACCTTTGAAAAATCTACTGGTGGTGAAAAAGGTTTATTTTGTATTTCATCAACTTGATCCTTATCTATCTCTTTACAACCATCATAAATTTTATATTTAGGTAAAGTACATACTTCACTAATTTCTTTTAATCTATTATCTTCTAGATCTATATTATCTCTATAAATATCATAAAATGATAATTTATCATCTTCCAAATAGAAATATAAAATTCTATTTAATGGAACATATCCATATCCAGCTTTGATTGCTTTATTTAAAGTTTCTTTATACATATCAGCATAATCCATATTATTTTCTACATAATTATCTGTTATGTTCGCTCCGAAAAAGTCTAATACCATAAGAACAGGAATTAATATTACTAATCCCATAACAACCATTCCAGTTGTACTTCCCATGATTATTTTTAATATTTTACTCTTACCTTTTTTATGTTTCATACTATACTTCCAATTCTGGATCTAATTTGAAATAATCTTTAACTTCAGCAATATTAACTGTCATTCTATCTTTTAAATCTAGATCATCGGTTTCTTCTTTATATGAATTCAATCCGTTTATATAGTCATCAAATTTCTTTTCATCAAACATCTTTTTAATTTCAAAATATGCATCCGAATCTGAATTATAGCAATCCATGAATTCATAATAATCTGAATCCTTCATTAATTCTATGCCATCGAAAATTATATAATCTTCTTTTAATGAATCATCAACTTCAAAATTATTTGATTCTAATTCATATTTCAAACTAGTAAAATCCATATCAGATTCTTTAGACCATGGGATTGGAGAAAATAACCAATTTTGATTATTCTCATCATATAAATATGCATACTCACAATCACTATTTTTACAATCAATTTTAAACCTATCTAAATTCTTAGATGTTCTAGGACAAGTATGTTTCCAATCTTCATTTCTTTCTCTGTTATAAAAGATACATACATCATCTTGCTTTTCATCTGTAGCACCAAAGCTATGAGGTTTATTAGGATCAGGAAAAATATGTTCACATAGGACAGACATATCACCATTTTTTATTAATTGATTCATTTTGTTTATATTATTATATTCATTAAATAAAATAGAACCATTATGTTCTGGATAACCATCCCAATGACAATAAATATGATCTACTGATCCATCTCTTCTTAATATTCCTATTTTACTTCGTGTTCCCATTTGAATCACCTTCTCCCATCATTTCTCTTTCAAGTTCTGTAGCTCTAACCCAAATTCTTAATCTGTTTTTAGAATCTACACTTAATAAAAATTCTCCTCTTTTTGCTTCTAACAAGAAATTCTTTTGTGTTTCTGTTAAAGGATTTTGTTTAAATAATTCAAGATAAGCTAATAAATCATCCTCTTTTAACATACCTATCATTTGATACTGGCAGTTATTAAAGACTGCTGTTGCATGTCTTAATATTGCTTGGTTACCAACAAAATCTTTAACTGATTGTGTAGCTACAACTAAAGCACCAGAATATTTTCTAATTCTTCTAGCTAGTTGTCCGAAATTTCTTAAAACTTCAAAATTATTTTCATCTATAAATAAATGAAATTCATCTGCAATAATCATCACATGTTTTCTATCTTCTATATTTAACTTATCATTATTAATTTTATTAGCAACAATACTGTTATTTAAATATGTTAATAGATTCAATGTTTGAGTATTAATTAATCTTTGATTTCCACTATACAATAATTCTTGAAGATTAAATGCAATTAAATCATTATCAAGATTGATTGTTGTATATCCATCAAATAAATATGCATCTGTTCCAGTTAAGAATCTAGATAATAAAATATCTAATTGTTCAATAATTTTTTCTTTTTCTTTACTTCTAACATCTTTTTTATACTCTGGTAAGAATTCATATAATTCAGAAAATTTTGGATATTCTTCTGGCTTCATATTTTGCAATGTATTAATTGAGGTATTTTTAAAAATCCCTTTTTTGTTATATAACTTTTCAACTACTGCTAATAACATTACAAGTTCTTTTTCAGATATACTTTCAAAAGCTGTTTTAAAGAAAGCTTCCAAGAATCCCAAATGCTTTGCTAAAGGACAATCTGTTTCTTTAGTATCATGATTTTCATCATCTGATGGAATATATCTAATTTGAAGTGGATTAATAATTCCTCCAGTTTTTGAATATAAGTCTATATATTCTCCATTATTTGATTCAACAATCTTCTTATATTCATTTTCTGCATCAAATATAAATATTTTTGTTCCTCTACTAAATTCATTAACAATCATTTTTTTCATAGTGAAAGATTTACCTCCACCAGTTGATGAAATAATTGCCATATTATGTGATGTTCTTAAATTATTTAAAGTAAATTGATCAAAGAATATTGGTAAAGCTGTATTAATATCTACACCAAACATATATCCATTCGGATCATTAAAAGATGACATTGTAAATGGAAATCCTGAACTCAATGTTAGAGTTGGTAAATAGAAACAGTAATCATCAAATGTTTTAGGATTAATATCATAACTTTGCCATGCTTCCATTTGTCGTAGTCTAGGTATATCTAATTTAATATATTCATTATTTGCAATTAGTTTTAAATCTCGTAAAACTTTTTCTCTATATTTTTTATCACCCTTAATTATTAATACCAACGATACTTCTTTAATTCTTTCATTACCATTTTTAATATCTTGCATTAATGCTTGATATGTTTCTTTTCTTGTATCTAATTCTGTAACATCACTTAATTTTTTTGTAGTATTTCTATCAGCTAATAAGAACTGATATTGTGAATTAACAAATCTTATTAATTCTTCTTGAGTAATACAATCTTTTATTCCTAATGAAACTCTTACATCTGGATAATTAAATATCTTTTCAAAAAATAAAGCATTTACAAACGGATGAATTGTTTTAACCGTTACCATTTGAATGTCTTCACCATCAAAAATCAATCTATCTGTTCTTTCAGAAATATTCATAGGACTAACTAAACTTGGTAAATCACTCCATACTAATTCATCAAGTGAATTAGATGTTAAATATAAATTAGATAAAAACTTATAAATTTGCAATTTATTAGTTATGCTTTCAATATATAATCTTGGAACTAAATTAAAAGCAATATCTTCTAATTCATCAATTTGTTTATTTAACATTGCTGTATCTTTTGCAATTAATACCCAATAATAAACACTTGAAATAGTAAATTTCTTTTCTTCTAATTCATCAATAAGATTTCTTGATTCTTCAAGTAATAGTTTTTTACTATCATCATCTGCAAATTTTTCAATTCTCTTATCTAAATTAATCTTATTTGCATTTAAGTTTAACATCTCATTTAACTTATAACATTTCATGGATAAATTAGGTATTTGATATAAACTTTTTAACATTGCATAAAAGATATTTTTTTCATGATCTCCTGTAAGTGAAAGATCAATTGCTTTTACTTCTATTAAAGTTGCTACCTCACCAGTTTTTAAATGAATAAGACCTTCATCATCTATTTCTTTTACATTCGTAAATGATCTAGAATTTTTTACTCTCTTTTTCATTTGAAACATAGATGAATATTTTCTTTTATTCTTTGAATCAGTTTTAGTAATTTTCTTTAGATTTTTTTCATCTTTAGTTTTTCTTTCCAATTGATATCATCTCCATTCTTTTTGTAAATAAATTCTTTGCACCTAAATATGTATTTAATAAATAGTATTACTACTTTATACATTCTGTTCTTTTTAGAAACATTAACTGGTATCATTAAAAAAACACATATAGTTAAAAATATTAACGATGCGATTTTATGATTTGTAAATGAGAATAACAATAGAAATAAAAATAACATTGGTAATCCAATGTATAAATCTTTCATTTCTATATATTTTCCCAATGTTTTTTTAATACTAGGTATTGTTATATACATTAATCATCTCTCCCTCTATATCTTCTACGATACATACTTCTAGTTGGAACTACATTTGACATAGCAGAAGCCATTGATTCTCTACCAGCATTCATCATACCAGTACCAAATCTTGATAATCTTCCTCCACCATTTTGTTGATTCTTCATAGCATTTAAATTTGAAGATGCTTGCATATAATCACCTACCATTTTCAAATTACCAGCTATACCTCCAGATGAATAATCTCCACCCATCTTAGAACCGAATGATGAAATTGCTTTTCCAGCTTTTCCAACTGCACTATTTCCAGCTCCTCCAACTTTAGAAGCTCCTTTTGTTACAGCACCAGCTCCCATAAGAGCAGCACCACCAATTCCTAATGCTCCAGTTGTTGCAACAGCACCCATACTTTGACCAAATCCCATCATAGCCATTAATTGTTCTCTTCCAGAATTTGCTGATACATTTCCTCCAATAAATCTATTTACTACTTGTGATCCAGTTAAAAGGAATGAACCACAACCAATATATAAAATACATTTGATTACTATATCTTTAAATGTATTGCTGAAGAATGTTGTTTCATTTATCTGTCCCATGACAATTGCTGTAAGAGATATTATGAGCATTATTACAGCTCCCTGTAGCATTAATGAAACTAATTGTTGAATTACTGCACTTCTTCTTTCTTTATTACCTACAGAAGTAGCAAATATAACTGGACTTATTACAAATAAGAATAAAAACTCTATTTGTCTCCTTGCTAACATCATTCCACTAAAGAATAATGAGTATAAGAAGAATCCTCCAACAATTATTGCTAATATCCAATTAATTGAATATTTATAATCTTTTTTATCTGGTAAAATCCATCTTGCAGATGTTACATATTTATCGTTATACATCTCTTTTCCATGAAAGTTACCATTTGCTACATTTTTAGCAATATTTTCACCTTTAAATTCATCACTATCTTTATATCCATCTGAATAATCAATAAACATAGTTAGCATTGAATCTGAAATAGTTACTTTATCGCTTGAAAAAATATTTGAGGTGAATCCAGCTAATTTAATTGAGAATGTAGAAGCTTGAACAAATAGAAAAGTGCTTAATAAAATCATAATTCCACACTTAGCTATTTCTTTCACTATTCCTTCTGTACTTAATCCTTCTTCTGGATCAATTATTTTCTTTGCAAATCTGGCAATAGCAAATAATCCTAAAAGTGTCAGAGCAATTGCAATAACACCCTTTTGGAAAGTTATAAAATTATTATCACCAGAAACAGAATTTATAATATCAAAAGCATTTAATCCTTTTAAAATATCAAAAAGAGAATCAATTAAATTATATATGAAGTGGATTACACCCCATCCTAATGTTCTTAATAAATCTAATGCTTTTAATAACATTTATTCACCTCCTAGAATAAGTCTATAATTAGATTTACGATTGATATTGCAAGAATAATACCAACAATACCAAACATAGTTTGAATTATTCTTTGTTTAACTCTTGGTTTTTGATCTACATCAACTACTGCATACAAAATAAATCCAACAATTAGTGAAACACCTGCTGCTGCAATACCAACTCTTAAAGCCCAAGTAGAAAATGTTTGAATTGCTTTTATAATTGAATCTACATTGTATCCTCCACCTTCAAGATGTTCAATTTTTAATAATTGTAAATAATTATTCACTTTCCATTCCTCCTTAAAAAATAATATTAAAAAGCAAAGAAATGGTATAATGTACCTAGAGTTATTTTGCTGGCTGGCGATTTAACTCTTTTTCTTTGCTTTTTATTCATAATAAACTACATATCCATGTCGTCATCTTTTTCTACTTCATCATTTTTTTCTTTTGATGATGATAGAAATGTTATTTTCTCGGCAACAATTTGTGTAGATTTTCTTTTTTCGCCATCTTCAGTTTCATAAGTTGAAGTTTGGATTCTTCCTTTAACTCCAATTATGTCGCCTTTATGACAATATTCAGCTGTATTTTCAGCTATACCATTCCATAGAACTACATCAACGAAATCAGTATCATATTCTCCGTTTTCATTTTTGTAACTTCTTGGAACAGCAATTGTAATATTAGATACTTTTTTTCCATCTTCCATTTCTTTTGCAGATGGTTCAGCTACTAATCTTCCAACACCGACAAATTGATTCAACATAAATTACCTCCTTATCTAATTATTTAGTTTTGTTTTAATTCAGGTTATCTATAACTGAATGTTCTTATCTATAAGCACCACCTCCTTTAGTGATTTATATTAATTTTTGTTTCTTTCATCTGCATCCCATAGATAAATTAATTGATTTTGGATTTTATCCCAAAAGTATCCTAAGTATTTATAAGTCTTATCAAATTTTCTTAAATCTTCTTTATCTAAAAAGACTCTATACTCATCCATACTTTTCATTAATTCACCTATTTGATCACTAAAATCACTAAGTGCTTCGACTTCAGCTATTTTTAGATCTTCAAATTTACTATTTTTCATAGTTCAAAATCCTCCTCATCATTTAACCAATCATATTCATCATCCGAATATAAATCATCTGGCATATTTTTAATTCTGTTTAAATTTGAATTTATTGCATTTTTTAAATAACCTAATTTATTTTTTATTTCATAACCTTCTTCATCTATAAAATTCCTTTTAATAACTCTTGTAACAACATAATTTAAAACAGTTATCAAATCCCTATATGAATTTCCTTGATTTATTAAATCTTCAAAAAAATCATCATAATAATAAAGCTGTAGATCTTCCTTATCTATGTAACCAGAATCTATTAATTCTAAAGTTAATCTATTGTGTTCTTCACGATTAAAAAAAGAAGATGTATATTCCTTTAAAGGTTTATCTTCTTTATCTTTATTATTATTAGTATTTAGTATTATAGAGCTGTTTTGAATTGATTCACTTTGAATAGGTTCAAAATGTGGTTGTTCAAAATTATCCATTTTAAGCACCATATCAAACGGTTTCTCATAAACATAGTAAATCCAATCATACTTATTGTTTTCATCCTTAATTCGCTCCATTTTGAGGTATTTAAGCTCTCTAAGTTCTTTAATAGCACTTTGAATACTTCTTCTACCTTCTGGTAAAGTCTTATCAAAATTTTTATAATTAAATTTCCAATCATCTGGTTTACTTAACATAAACAATAACATTCCTTTACCTTTAAGAGATAAATTAGAATCATTAACAAAATAATTATCTACAGTAGTATATTCTCTGACTTTTTGTTTCCTTAATATTGGCATCTAATTTCCTCCTATCTTTAGGCATAATAAAAAGAGCTTTAAGCTCTTATATTTCCATATCATCAAATTTAATATTATGTTTTTCTTCTAGTTCTTTCTGTTGTTCTTTAGAAATATATTCTAATTCTACATAGAATCTAACATCTTCTAAATCTAAATTCTTTCTATGATATGGATGTACTACTTTGTCTAATAAGTAATACATTTTTTCTGTAATATCTGACAATGAATCATCAGAATGATATGCTGAACATTCTATTATTGATGAAATGATACTATATAATCTAATATCTTGAATTGATACATTTCTAATATATGTATAATCATCTATTTTTTTATCTGGCTTTAAATAATTATCTAAAGTCTTTTCGCTAATAGATTTTGGAAGTCTTGTATAATATCCAAGAACAACACCTAGCCAGCCAATCAATTCATTTACTTCTTCATTAACACTTTCATGTAGTTCTAAAATAGTATATAGTTCTTCATAAAAGTGTAGTCTTTTTTTGTCAGATCTATCAATTGTTGAGTTAGTATAATCATATTTTGGCATGTAATTTCCTCCTTCAAAGAAAATTATAATACCTACTCTTATGCTTGCAACTCTGCAATTATAATAATTTGTTTATTTGTATTATGCTTACAAGTTATTAAAGTTAAAGTATTTTTGTTTTTATTTCTAATTATTTCAGCTGTTCCAGTTTTATCAATTAAATAAATATCTACTATCTTGTATTTATATATTTTAGATTTATATTCTAATGAGATATCATCTCCTAAAACAAGTTTATCTAAATTTCTAAAATATGATATTCTAGCATTGCCAGAATGAGCTGCTAAAATTACATTCCCATTTTGTTCTTCTGGACTCGCTGAATCTTTTAATATTTCAACATTATATTTAACATTATTTAAATAACTATTTCGATCAACTAAACCTCTGACTAATTTAATCTTAGGTATTTTTAAAACTGCAATATAATTAATTTTTTCTTCTTGCTTTTCTTCTTTAACTTCTTCTTGTTTTGGTTCTTCAATTATTTCTTCTACTTCTTCAACTTGATAAAATTCTTCTATAGCTTTATTCTCTTCATTATCCATTAACTTATTTGAATAATAGTCATATCCAATTAAACCAGCTCCTCCAAGAATTAGAAAAGAGCCGATTATAATTAACCAGCTCTTATTTCTTTTCATCTGAATCACCTTTATTTTTTTTCTTACTTAATACAATAAGACCTACACCAGCAATTATTAAAGTTACTCCACTAAAGATTAATTCTTTATAATCTGTAGCATCAGTTATTGGAACTCTAATAATTTTGTGATCTTTCATTACAGACTTGATTATTTCACCATCTTCTCTTATTTCAAACCACATTTTTTCTGTATTTAATTCATATCCTTCTGGTGCTTCTTTTTCTAATATATAGTATTTACCATAGGTTAATTCATCAATTGTGATTTTTCCATTTTCATCAGTTCTTCCTTCAAATACTAATTCATCATTTTCTGTATAAATTTGAATTAAAGTATTTGGTAATGTTTCATCGGTAGAAAAATCCAATTTAGTAAAATCTAATGAACCTGTAATTTTTTTATCTTTCATTGTAGATTTAACCACTTCACCATTCTCTAATATTTCAAATACCATCTTTTCTTCATTTAAAGTATAACCTTCTGGTGCTTCTTTTTCTAATATATAATATTTACCAACAACTAAGTCTTTAATTATTATTTTTCCATTTTCATCAGTTCTACCACTAAAGATCAACTCATCATTTTCTGTATATACTTCAATTAGAGTATTTGGCAAAGGTTCATCAGTAGATAAATCAGTTTTAGTAAACTCTAGGTTTCCTTTTTTAAGATAATTCATTTTACTAACACTTTCATAAACGATTGGTGTTTTATTATCTTTTTCTTTTAATTCTAATTCATGTTTTGTTGAATCAAGAATGTATTTATCACCAGTTTGAATTTCAATAACATAATATTTTCCAAGTGGTAATTTTTTTGATATAGCATATCCATCTTCGTTTGTAGTTAAAGTATCAACTAAAGTTCCTTTTTCATAATAAAGAACAGTCTTGTCAGATGATAAAATATCCTCACTTGCATGAATTTCAAATTTAACTTTATTTAATGGAATTTCTTCATATTTAATTGAGTTATTTTCAATTACTGCTTTTTCACCTTTTTTATTTATTTCAATTTGTCCTTTAATAGCTTGATCTACAAAATCTACTGTTACAATTAATCCATAACTTGTATATTTATAATTAGATTCATCACCAATTGTGAAATTAACACCATCTTTATTTATTAAATAACCTTTAGGTGTTTTTATTTCCACTATCTTATAATTACCTGCTTCTAATTTTAAATATGTTTGAGTTTTTCCAGATTCATCTGTTGTAAATGTATCTAATACTTTTCCTCCAACATATTGTGAAACATATTGATTTGTGTCAGTATTTATAATTTTAAAAGATGTATCAGCTAACTTAATAACTTTTCCAGTTTCAGCATCTTTTTTTACTATTTCAACATAAGCTGCTAATTTGTTATTTAAAATATTATAGTATTGTTCTTTTTCAGATTCATAATCTACTGTTACATAAAAATCATATATTTTTTCATAGTTAGGAGAACTATTTACTTGATGAAATTTCCATACACCATATGGAAGATCAAAAGTTGCATAACCATTTTTATCTGTTGTAATGGTAGTTAATAAAGTATTATCAGGATAGCTTATTTCAAACTTGATATCCTTTTCAGCAGTTAGAAATTCAGTATTACCATTTATATATTCATATTGTTTTAAAATACTTATATAATTAGTAACAACTTCTTCAGTTACATTCATTGAAACATTAGCTTGACCTTTAGAATCAAAATCATACTTACTTTCATCTAAATAATAACCATTTGAAGGTGTTATTTCTTTTAAATAATATGAACCATAACTTAATACATTTCCACTTTTAGCATATCCATTTTCATCTGTTGTAATTCTCGTTACTTCAGTTCCATCTGTTTTATATATTCCATATACAGCTCCTTTTAAAGTTGCTTGTCCTTGTGCTACTTCTGTATCTCTATCGGCTTTTGTCATTTCAAGAGTTCCAAGATAAGAATTTATTTTAAAACTAGCTACTACAGGATCAACAGTTCCTGGAACCATCATGTTTTGCTTTCCTTCTACAGTAAATATTTTATATTCGCTACTGTAAGGCATTTGTTTTGTTAGTTTTACAGTTACTGTTCCATTAATAGTGGGAGTGATTGTTAGATTATTACCATCTACAGAATAGTTTGCTCCAGTCACAGAAATATTATAATTTCCTAATAAATTATTAGTATCTGTAATTGTAAGAGTTTCTCCTACTTGCAATGTATATTCTTGACCATTAAAAGATGGCTTATCATAATGATGAGCAATCAATCTATTTATTTCTGCTTTTTCAGCTGAAATATCAACTACTGTTCCTCCTCCCCAACGAGCAGTAGAAAATTTTGTGTTATCACCAATACCTATGATAGTATCCCAAAGCATACCTTGTGTTGCCATACGATATTTTTCAGTATTGTGTCCAGGATAAGTATAACCATAATAACCAATTAATAGAATTCTTTCTTTAATTGAATTTGGTAATCCAGTTGCAGAATAACTTGTTTGAGGATAATTTACTCCTTCAACAACACCTGGTTCAATACAATAAGCTACTTCGTTATCCATCGTATAATGTTTATAATACCATGAGTGTTCACTTCCATCTGGATAGTATCTATCATAATAATATTGAGTGTTTTCTTGATGTAATGTTGCAGCATGTACATTTGGAGCTGTTATAAACCCACATAATAATATGCCTACAACAAACAATAAATATTTAATCTTATTATTCATACTTTCCTCCTTAAATTTTTGCATTAAAAAAACACCATATAGGTGCTTAAATATTTATTTATATTTGGACATATTAATTTGATTTTTATACCTATTACAATTGTCCGAATTGCAAAAGATATTTAAATAATACCCTAGAACTTTACCTGTGGTTGAGGTAACTTCATAACATCTATAGTAATTTATATCAACTGTATCAAGAAAAGCTATTTCTTCACCAGCAGATAGGCATTTGTTTTGAGATGACATTTCTATTTTTCCATGATGAATAGAATAAAAGAAACTATTTGTATCTACTATATCATCTCTAACTTCTTCTTTTGGTTTAGGTATTTCTTCTTGCTTTTCTTCTTTAACTTCTTCTTGTTTTGGTTCTTCTACTTTAATAGGTTCTTCCGGTTTAACTTCAACCTTTTCTTGTTTCTTTACGACATTAGTGTTACTTGAATTATTGACCTTCTTATTATTCTTATTAGAAGGAACATCATCGTTATGAATAACACTACTGTCACTTTCAATATTTTCGCTAATATCTGTAATACTTTCATCTAATATCTCCTCCTCTTCTTTAATAGAATTATTAGATTCTATGAGTTCATTTTTGTTTTCATCATTCATAGTAATTTTATTCTTATTTCCATTATTCAATAAGATAAAAAACAAAATGCTTACAGAAATAAGAGATACAATGGATAATGATATTAATATCTTTTTCATTCCTTTCCACCTCTTACAATTATATTTTATATCATGTAAAACAAGATCTCTAGGGTGCTACATATCTAGATCATATGCATCACCCCTTTCAAGTTCTTGTTTTTTATAACTCTCTATTGCTTTAATTATATATTGTTCAATATATCTTTTATCTCTCTTTAATAATTCACTTGGAAGAGCTTTTTCTATATTATTCTTATTGAATGATATTTGTTCATGTTGATTTCCTTTTTGCTCACATAATATTTCTTCTAAAGAATCAAATGTTAAATCTTTATCTTTAGCTAATTGCCTAATCTTAATTGCTTGTCCATGACTAGGTGTTAGATCTTCATATGTAATTCCCATATAAACTAATTTTTGTTCTTCTTTATTTAAATATGATAATTCAACAGCAGGAAGTAATCCCATTGTTATTGAATGTTTATCATTTTTTTCATAAGTATTATCAACTATTTTTAATAATTCTGGAATTAAATGTGTCAATCTTACATATCTATATATTTGAGTTTTTGTATCTTTAATTGAATCAACTGAATGTGACTTTGTTCCATCATGGGACAAAGTTTTACCTTGATGTTTTAAAGCATCTAGTTTCATCTTATATGCAAATGCTTTTTCACTAGGCAAAATCTTCTCTCTTTGTAGATTAGAATCAACCATAAATATTGTTGCTTCATCATCAGTTAATTCTTTAATATAAGCATCTATTTCAGTTTCACCATTTAGTTCTAATGCTTTCATTCTTCTATGACCAGATATCATTTCATATCTTCCATTATCTTTTTTTCTAACTATTATAGGATTTAATAATCCGTTTGTTTTGATACTTTCTTGTAATTGAATTAAAGATTCATCACTTTGAACTTTATAAGGATGATTTTTGAATTGATCTATATCGCCTATTTTTAACTTAACTATTTCACTCATGATTATCACCTAACGAATAATTAAGTTTCCATTCAATATAATCAATATACTTAATTTCTTTCTTTTTCCTTTTTGCTCTCATAGAATCTAATTCATTTAAAAACCTTTTAATAATCTTTAAAGTATCGTTATCTAAATCTTTCACTTCTGTTAAATCAAAATGATAATTTGGCATTAATTCATCTAACCATAAAAGAAAATAAATAATATCAAGTGGTTCTTTAAAGTCATATCTTTTAATTGCATGATAATTAACATTTAAATAATTAGCTATTTTATGAGTTCTATTCTTTTCTGGATTTCTCTCTCCAGTTTCATATCTAGTAATTGTTCTTCTTCTGCACTTACCTCCTACTTGTAAATATTCAGCAACATTATCTTGAGTTTTTAATCTAAACTGTCTAGCAAAAGCAATCCTAGCTCCTTGCGATAAATCTCTTAAAATTGGTCTTGAATAAATTAATTTCATTAAAAATACCTCCTATTAACTAATCGCAGAATAACAAAAAAAGAGATTAAACCATAAATATGTGCGACATATTTAATAAGTTTAATCTCCGATTTTTTATATATTTGAATAATTAATAGTTTGATTTAATAGGCATTTCTATTGAAATACTTATATTTTAACTATTTTGACTGCCCTCTAGATTTAATAGCGGCTTGTGCAGCAGCAAGTCTAGCAACTGGAACTCTAAATGGTGAACA
>JAEEVN010000040.1 GCA_016290885.1 Caryophanales bacterium
TTTTATTTTAATTAAAAAACCTCTAAATGCACTAGTCAAGTAAAAGTAGACAATTAAATAAAAAACTCTAGAACCCCTGTTCAGTTTTAAACTGTATAGGGGTTTTGTATTTTAATGAATATGCTGGTCGTTCATTATTGTAATAATATACATATTCATCTATTGTTTTATATATATTGTCAGATTTATTTAGTTTAAAATCACAGAATAATTCCTCTTTAATCCAACCATTTAAAGATTCATTTACTGGATTATCTGTTGGAGTTCCTGCTCGACTCATTGATCTTTTTATGTTATAATCTTCTATGAGCTTGTTATAGCTAATGGATGCGTATACAGATCCTTGGTCGGTATGAAGTATTGTTACTTCCTCTGTATTTGCTTCCATTTTTATTTTATCTAATACTGTTTTCAACCCATCATAATATGTTTTCGTATCTCCTTTCCTTGAAGATAAGGAATATGATAATATTTCTTTTGTATATGCGTCAAAATAAAATGTTAGTTCATAATATTTTTTGTTTGCCCAAAATGCTGTCATATCTGATACTATTACCTCATATGGTCTTGTTAAGCTTGACCATTTTTTGTTTAATAATAGATTTGGATACTTTTTTAATTCATCTCCTGGCTTTCTATAATTATAATGTTTCCCATTTGATATTATTCCTGCATACTTACAGCACAAATGCACATGATTATCACTATAATAAATGCCACATAATCCTCTAATAAAGGCATTTATCCATCTATATCCATGTGATGGATGCTTATCATGAACCATTGATATTAACCATATATCTGAATTTCTATTTATTTCTCTTTGACTTGGATTTTCTTTTCTTTTTAACCATTTATAATATCCTGATCTATTTATTCCCATAAGCTTACATAATAAATTAATTGAATGTTTCTTGCTTAATAATTCTATTATTTCGTATTCTTTTCTAAGGAAGTAACGTATTCCTTTCTTTCCCCATCTCCTTTCACGAAGTAACCTTTTTTTAATCGTTCATTCTCGATTCTTAACTTTAATATTTCTTGTTCTAATTGTTCTAGTTTATCTTTTGGATTCTTTGGTCTGCCTGGCGATCCTGATCCAATCTTTCTTTTGAAACCTTCAATTCCTTTTTCTTCATATTGTTTTTTCCATTTTCTAAAAATTTTAGGCTCTATTCTTTTCTCTCTTGCAAATACAATGTATCCTTTTCCTGAATCAAGATATTCCTTAATTAGTCTTTCTTTTTCCTCAGGTGTTCTCATTATATTTTTTGTTCCTTTTGGTCTTGCCATAATTATTCCTCCTAACGATTTAATTATACAATAAAAAAAGTAGAGCAGTTTTTTTATAACTGTCTACTTTTAATATATCACTGCATTAGTTGGATGCTTTATTTTCATTTTCTAATTTATTATTATAATTTGCATATGCATATTGCTTAATATAGATTCTATTATCATCTGTATTAGCAAATTCTAAGATCTTTTCTAATAATTCTTTGTAGTCTTTATTTTCTATTTTCTTTAGATCAACTTCTTTTGGAGAAACTTTTGATTTAACTAATTCATCTGTTTCTATTGCTCCTAAGAATTCATCATTATAAGCAATAATAATTGCTCCTTTAGTATTTTCAGTAACCTTTATTTCTCCCTTATCAATTGTTATATATTTAAACCCATTAGATATAGGTGCATAAAAGAATTCATCTTCAATTGGAAATAATGGTCCTATATATTTTTTAATACCTGTTGGGTTATCATCTTTATCAATAAATTCATATAATTTTAGTTTCATAATTAACACCTCAAACTAATTTTAACACAAGAAGAAAAAAAGAGATATAGAAATATCTCTTATATAGCTATTTTCTTTTTTATTCTTCTAATTATTATTTCTGAAATAATAACTATAGTTATCATAATTAATCCCCAAGCAAATATGTATTCCATGTCTAAAAAAGCTCTATAATCAGACATTTCTTTGCCTATACTGTTTTTTGTTTGAGCGATTAATTCTGCCATTACCATAGCTTTTAATCCTAAACCTACAGATTGTAATATTGATAATATTATGTATGGTTTTGTTAGTGGTAAATATACTTTTCTTAAAACATATAAATTTGTTTTTGATAACATTTTTGTTTCATTAATGATTGAATCATCAATGTTATTTATACCATTTAACAAAGCTTCATACATAATAGGCATTATAACTAATAATGCGACAAATATAGGTGTAGTATTTCTACTAAATAAGAATAAGAATAACAATATTACTACTACTACAGGAACTGTTTTAAGTAATGTAATAATAGGTGAAATAAATGCTTTAAATTTCTTTGATAGTGTTGATAATATTACTAATAATAATGATGATACGAAAGCTATTAAAATAGTTAAAGCAATCTTTAAAATAGTTCTACCTAATATTAGATATGTATTGCCTGTTGAGAATAAATCAGCAAGTGCTTTAGATGTTTTATCTATTTTAGGTATAGCAAATTCATTATTAATAGCTAAACTTAATACTAACCAGATAATAAAGATAGATACAATTCCTAATATAAAGAATATAGTATCATTCTTTTTATCTAAAGAATTCATCAGTTACCATTCCGTTTAAAATATTTGCATTATAATTGTTTACTTCTGTGAAATAGGCTTTTATGTTATCTTTATTATCGCTAGCTTTGATAAAGCTAATGTTTGCATGTGGAATACTTAAAGCTAATACTTCTTTTGTCATGTTAGTAAAGAATGTATTCTTACTTTCTACTTTTGTAGCATATTCAGTTGGATTAGCATTTAAATATGTTATGTTAGTCTTAATATCTTCAATTACTTCATTACATCTAGTTTGATTTGCACTAGGATTTACAAATATACCAGCTTGATAGATTGTTGTTGACATATATGTAGATAAATCTAGAGTTCTAATATTTGCTCCATTATTCTTTAACTTTGATACTTGTGGTTCAGCGATTAAACAATAATCAAATTCAG
>JAEEVN010000041.1 GCA_016290885.1 Caryophanales bacterium
AGCGTCATGAGGGGATCTGGTTGTGGGATTTGCAGCCATAATATTCCTGTAAAAGGTGTAAATGATTTACTAACAACTCATCCTGAAATAGCAAAAGAATGGGATTATAAAAAAAATAAAGTTGGACCAGATGAAGTAATGGCCGGAAGTAATATAGATAAATACTGGTTTCTTTGCCCAAAAGGTCATAGTTATCATACTACTGTCTTAGGAAGAAAAAGAGGAACTAATTGTCCTCAATGTAATATTGAAAAGCATACATCCATTCCAGAAAGATCAATTTATTATTACATGAAAAAATACTTTAATGACGTAATTGATAGTTATCATAATAAAAAAATTGGAAGAAAAGAAATTGATATATTTTTACCAACATTCAATTTTGGAATAGAATACGATGGTAGAGCATGGCATAAAAAATATACTAGAGATATAGAAAAAGATAATATTTGCTTAAAAAATGATATTACATTATTTAGGGTTAGAGAAATTGGATGTTTTGAATATGAAAGTAGCTCAATAAAAAAATATATAAATCCATATGATACAAAAGAATTAAATGAGGCAATTAAATCAATTTTTGACTACATCAATAAAAAATATAAACAAAAAATTAATGCTGATATAGATGTTGAAAGAGATAGAGTTAAAATTCTTGAATTAATGAATTTATCTGAAAAAGATAATTCTATTGCAAAGTATTGTCCAAGTATTAATAAATATTGGGATTCTAGCAAGAATGGTTTAATTACTCCCGAACAAATATCGCATGGAAGCATGAAAAGAGTATTTTTAAAATGTCCAAAAGGTCATAAATGGGATAAAATTGTTAGTAATATAAAAAAAGAAATAAAATGTCCGTTTTGTTATGGAAGGAAAGTATTATTTGGATTTAATGATTTAGCAACTACTCACCCAGAAATAGCAAAGGAATGGAACTATGAGAAGAATGGTAATCTTAAACCAACAGATATTAAAGCAGGAAGCAATAAAAATGTATGGTGGAAGTGTGATAAAGGTCATGAGTGGCAAGCAGTTATAACAATAAGAGCAAACGGATATAAAAAATGTTCTGTTTGCAATTCCAAGAAGTAGAAATACTTCTTTTTCTTGTGTTAAAAATCGCACAGTAAACAAATTCTTATAAAAATGTTAATTTTTAGTAGAGGTGATGAAAATGAATAGAAAGGTTGCTATATATGCTAGAGTATCTACTGAACATGAAGCACAATTATCGGCATTAGATAATCAAGTTCAGTACTATGATGATATATTAGAAAAGCATCCTAATTGGATTCTATATGATAGATATATAGATGAGGGTATTACAGGAACTTCTATTAAGAAAAGAAAGAATTTTATAAGAATGATGAAAGATGCTCATGAAGGTAAATTTGATTTAATAATTACTCGTGAAGTATCAAGATTTGCTAGAAATACAGTTGATACACTTCAAGAAACTAGAAAACTAAAAAAGATAGGTGTTGAAGTATATTTTACTGAAGATAACATTTGGACATTTAAGGATGATGATGGAGAATTAAAACTAACTATAATGGCTACACTTGCTCAAAATGAAAGTAAGAAAACTTCTCAAAGAGTAAAAGCTGGTTTAAGAATAGCGTTTCAAAATGGAATTTTCATGGGCTCAGGTAATATTTTAGGATATGACAAGGTAAATAAGAATACTATGGTAGTTAATGAAGAACAAGCAGAAATAGTTAGATATATATTTAAAGAATATTTAAATGGTGTAGGGACTACTACTATAGCTAAAGATTTAGAAAGGAAGGGTTATAAGACATCAACTGGATTAAATAGATGGAATGCTGCTTATATAACGCGTGTATTAAGAAATCAATTCTATGCTGGAACGATAGTTTATAACAAGCAATATATTCCAGATTATCTTGAACAAAAAGCAAGGAAGAATAGAGGAGAGATAGAACAGATAGTTGTTGAAGGCACACATGAACCTATTATTTCAAAAGAAGATTTTGATAAAGTACAAGCTATATTAGATAGACACTCTAAACCATCTGTAACAGGTGATAGAACAGCAATTGGCGTACCTAAATATGTATGGAGTAAGAAAATGATATGTGAATGTGGTTCAACTTTTAATAGAAGAAAAGATCATACAACTAACAAAGGTAAAACTTATGCTTATGCATGCTATAATAGAAAAACTCATCCTAAAGGTGGAAAATATGAATATGGTTATAAATATTGTGAAGTTAAAGAAGTACAGGAATGGAAACTTGAAAAAATGGCCGAGTTCATATTTAGAAATCTTGTAGAAGATGACCACAATAGAATAGAATTAGAATTAATACTACTAAATGGTATAAAAATAGATACACATGAAGCTGATGAATTAAATAGTGAAATAAAAAGATATAATAAATTAATAAAAGAAGAATCTACTAAGTTAGATAGATTATTAAATTTATATTTAGATAAGAAAGTTAATCCAAATGATTATGAATCATTTCAAAAGAAACTATCTGATAAAATAGAATTATATAAATTAGAAATAGAAGATTTAGAAAAAGAATTAAAAAGATTAGATCCACCTGAAGTTAAAATTGAAAAAGCTAAACAAAGTGTTAGAAGATTATTAGATTTTAATTACAATGGAATTAATGATTTATTAATAGAGGAGGTAGTAGAAAAAATAACAGTACATAAAGATTGGTTCGAATGGAAATTAGTATTTTTAAATGAACCAATTAATTTAGAAGTTAAAGGAAAAAAACAAGATTATTTTATCGTAGAACACGAAAAATAGATAAAAAGTCATTTTAGTCTTAAAAATCATACATTTAAGCGTCCATATTGGATAAGTTAATTATCTAGTTTGACAAGCTGCAATTAAAGCAAAAAAGAACTAATATAAAATGATTAAAAGACTAGAGTATAAAGT
>JAEEVN010000042.1 GCA_016290885.1 Caryophanales bacterium
CAAGCGGATTATAAGTATCAGACATTGAGCCAATACCTACAACACCTTTCTCTTTCTTTTTAGATAATTCACTTTCTAATATTGCAAGTGCATTTTCTTTTCCTTTAGGAATATCAAAATTATCTATATGATAGCAATTACTTCTACTATCACAATATATACACCCATGAGAACAACCTCTATATAGGTTCATGTTATAATCTATACCATACCAATCAGAACCATATTTAACTTTTGATAGTATAGTTTTTGCTTTTACAAATTCCATATTACTTAATTAACTTCTCAAAGGCATTTGCATTTAATATTGTATTTGAAACAAATTTTCCTTTATAAAAGTTTGCCCAGTTATTAAATACACATGGAGCATTCTTTGCTTTCTCTAATGAGTCTATTTTTATAAAATCTAATTTTATTCCTTTATCTTTGGCATAATCAGATAATTCTTTTACTTCATATTCTACATAAGGACATTCATTAGAATAATAAATAGTAAAATCTTGACTATTAATTTCCATCTTTCTAGCACTATCACTAAATTTAGGTGTTTCTTTATCATCAAAAGAAAGTGCCATTAATTCATAATCATTAATTGTATCTACAACTTTAAATCCATAATGTTCAAAGAATTTCTTATCTCCAATAAATGGTTTCTTCTTTTGTGATACTAATGTACAAACACCACTCATTTTTTTAGATTTAGCATCTTCAATAGCATATTCTAATAATTCTTTACCAATACCTTTTCCTTTAAAACTACCTGCTACCCATAAGCAATAAATATGCATATAATTCTTTCCGTTAATAGGAACCCAAGCTGTTTCTATTGGTTCATATTCAATAAAGATTTTACCTCTTGCATTTAATTTTCTAAATACATGACCATCCTTTAATTTACTTTTAATCCATTCTTTCTTTTTATCAACACCATCTTGATGTTTAGGATCACCAATTGCACAGCATATATGTTCTTCTTCAATATTCTTTTCATCTAAATTAATGTACTCATTCATTTTATCTACTCCTCACAATTATATTATATCATATTTCAAAGTCTTTTTTTTTATCAAAAAAAGTGTAGATACAGTGTAGATAGTGTTGTATTTTTTACAATTTTTGCAACTTTTAGAAAAAGAAAAACTCGCCATAGCGAGTTATCTTCCACAGCAATTTTTATACTTCTTGCCGGATCCACATGGACACGGATCATTACGACCTATTTTCTTACTTTTTGCTTGTGTTCTTGTTGTTGTATCATCTTTATCATTAGTCATTTTATTTTTAACTACTTCTTTTCTTTCAAGATTTTGTTTTACTTCAGCTTTTAATAAGAATAGTGTTATGTCTTTATCAATATTGATTAACATATTATCATACATTTCTACACCATCCATAGAATATGCTCTTAATGGATCTTGCCCACCATAACCACGCATCATAACTGCTTCTCTTAGATGAGCTAATGCATTAATATTTTCCATCCAATATTTATCAATAACATTTAAACTAATAGCTTTTTCAAATTCATCTTGAATTTCTTTTGGTAATTCTTTTAGTTTCTTTTCATATTCTTCAGTAACTTTTTGATAAATAAATTCAATTACATCATTAGGTTCTTTACCTTTAATATCATCAAATTTAATATGTTTACGTAGTAAATTTTGGTTTGCATAATTAACGATATCTGATAAGTCATTATCTGTTAAGTAATTTTCTGGTGGAATATGATCATTAACGATATCTGATATATGATTATACATATTATTTAATACTGTTTGATGAATAGATTCATTATCAAGTATCTCATTACGTCTTCTATAAATATCTTCTCTTTGTTGATTCATTACATCATCATATTCTAGTAATTGTTTTCTTATATCAAAGTTATTACCTTCTACTTTAGCTTGAGCTGTTCCAATAGATTTAGTAAATGTCTTACTTCTTATTGCTTGATCATCTGACATACCTATTGCTTGTAACATTGCTTTTACTCGATCAGTACCAAATCGTACCATTAAATCATCTTCCATTGATACATAGAATTGACTTGCTCCTGGGTCTCCTTGACGACCAGAACGACCTCTTAACTGATTATCAATACGACGTGATTCATGTCTTTCAGTACCAATTACATAAAGTCCGCCTAATGCTTTAGTTTCATCAGTTAACTTAATATCGGTTCCACGACCTGCCATATTAGTTGCAATTGTTACTGCATTCTTTTCACCTGCATGAGAAATTATTTCAGCTTCTCTTGCATGATTCTTAGCATTTAATACTTCATGTTTAATATGAACCTTATCTAATAATCTAGATACTCTTTCATTTGATTCTACTGAAATAGTACCAACTAGAATAGGTTGTCCTGTTTCATGTACTTGTTTAATAAATTCTACTAAAGCTTTATATTTACCACTTTCAGTAGCATATATTAAATCACTCATATCTGTACGAATACATGGTTTATTAGTAGGAATTTCAATAACATACATGTTATATATTTCTCTAAATTCTTCTTCTTCAGTTTTAGCAGTACCTGTCATACCAGAAATCTTAGCATACATTCTGAATAAATTTTGGAATGTAATAGTAGCCATAGTACGAGTTTCTTCGTTAATCTTAACTCCTTCTTTAGCTTCTAGTGCTTGATGTAATCCATCAGAGAATTGTCTTCCTGGCATTAAACGTCCAGTAAATTGGTCAACGATAACTACGTTTTGTTCACCATCTACGATATAATCTACATCTAAAGTCATACCATAATTAGCTTTTAAAGCTTGGTTAACATGGTGTACTAATGCTGAATTATCAACGTCATATAAGTTATCTAACTTAAAGTATTTTTCAATCTTAGAAGATCCTTCTTCAGTTAAGATAACACTCTTAGTTTTATTATCTACAGTATAATCTTCATCTT
>JAEEVN010000043.1 GCA_016290885.1 Caryophanales bacterium
CCATCAATACCTCAAAATGAGATTCCTACAACAATTGCTTATGCAAATTGGATAGATAGTGAAGTAGCTTTTGAAAGCGATGAGAATTGCTTAAATACTGATAAGTATGTTTTTAGTGATTTTCCTCGTCTGCCAACCTTCAAATTTGATACAAAATTAGAGTTGGATGAATTTAAAAATAAATATAAAGATGTATTCACAATGAATCAAGGATATAATGAGGTTGCTTCTTTTAACGAGGTGACTGCAAATTATGATGATGAATTTTTTAATAACTATTCTTTGATTCTTACTTATAAAGAAGTTAGTAGTGGTTCTTTTAGATATGGAATTACAGATGTTAAGAAAGAAAATGGAACTTTAAATTTAATGGTAGATAAATTGAATAATCCAGAAGTATGTACAGATGATATGGTAGGATGGTTATTGATGGCAGAAGTTGAAAAAGAATATATTAAGGATTGCACATTTTTTGATACGCAAGACTGGGAAGGTTATTCTAGGAATGCTTTAAATATTGAAAATGACAATAATATGGAGAAACTAGAAGAAAATCATTCTACTGATAATGAAAATCTATATGATATATCAGTTCAATATTTAATTGATAACAATGATGATCCTGAACAAAATAAAGATGGATATAAAATGTTTGTTGATTACAATGGATTTGGAATAACGAAAGACAGTGAATATAGATATGTTTATATGTGGATTGCAGAAGAATCTTATTATGTAGTTGATAATAAAATAGTTAGTGGTTCTGGTAGTTCAATGCCTTATAAGTTTACTCTTGAATTAAATAAAGACAAAGTAGTTAAGTATGATATTCCAAAAGATGGTAATGAATATACATCATCTATAAAAGAAATGTACCCTGATGATATAGAAAATGAAGCAATTAATTATAGATGGAAAGACGATAAATTAATTAAAGAAGTAAAAGAATACTATTCTGATTTGGCTGATAAAAGTATTTATTATTATACAGGAGAAGAATATATTAAATTAGATAAATAATATTTAATATAATCGTTATAAGAGTGGTGAATATGAGAGAGTTTTTGGATAATATTAGAAAAGAAGATAAAAGTTTAAAACTAAAAAATAAAATAATTAACACTATATTAATCTTTTTACTTGGACTAGTTTTAGGAATGCTTTCTAAATGGTTAGATAACTTAGTTATTGATAATAATATATGGTGGATGCACATTATTGAAAAATTGGATTTAAATAATTTCTTCTCTGAAATGGCAATTTGGTTATTTATAGCTATTACTATTTCAGTATTTAGTAAATCACCTATAAGAGCAAGTATTAATGTATTCTTGTTCTTTGCAGGAATGTGTATTAGTTACCATTTATATACAATTATGTTTAGTGGATTTAATCCTAAAAATTATATGATGATATGGTATGGATTTACTTTAATATCTCCAATACTTGCATTTATATGTTGGTATAGTAAAAGTAAAAATAAAATATCAATTATTATTTGTTGTTTAATAATGTTTGTTATGATTACAAGTTGTTTCAGCATAGGAATGTGGTATTTTGGTTTTAAAGGAGTTTTGTATACACTTACATTTATTGCTACTTGTATAGTTTTATATAAGAAGCCAATGAATATAGGAATTAGTTTAATAATAGGATTAATATTAGCGTTTTTAATAAGGATACCATTTATAAGTGGGTAATCGGAAGATTAAGATATTCACGTATATTAAGATGAGAGAAATTTCATCTTTTTCATTGCTTTGAATTTTAAGATATTAGGATTTAAATATTTCTAAATCTATATCCAAAAGAATAAGAATTAGCACTCTGTATTGACAACTGCTAATTTTTGAGTATAATTATAATTGTAGTGAGAAAAAGATACTCACTATGGTATTAAAATTATATATTTGATATGTGCTTACCTCAAATGGCTCAACACATTTAGGAAAGGAAGTTGATGGATATGATGTTAGTACCAAGAAGAAATTTTGATTTGTTTGATGATATCTTTGATGATTCATTCTTTATGCCAAAAAATGACAACAAGATGATGAGAACAGATATTGAGGAAAAGGATAATAACTATGAACTTGCCATTGATTTACCAGGAATGAAGAAAGACAATGTTAAAATAAGTTTAGAAGATGGGTATTTAACAATTCATGCTAAACAAGAAAGTAAAAATGATGAAAAGGATAAACATGGTAAGTATATTAGACGCGAAAGATATTATGGTGAAGCATCCCGTAGTTTCTATGTTGGAGATGAAGTTACAGAAGAAGATATCAAAGCTAAATTTGAAGATGGAACATTAAAGATTGAAGTTCCTAAAAAAGAAAACAAACAAATCAAAAATAAAAAGTATATCGAAATCAAATAATGAATTGCAAAAGGATTGGTTTAATCCTTTTGCTTTTTATAATTATGATACGTAAAATTCTCTAAAAAAAGAAATATATCTAAAGAATAAGATATTCCCGTACTATAAAACAGATGTAAAAATCTGTTTTTCTTATGTTATAATTAATTATAGGAGCTGATAGAATGGCTACTACAAAAGATTATAGAGATTTTATTTTAGAACAATTAATCTTATTAGATAATATAACTTGTAAATCTATGATGGGAGAATATTTACTTTACTATAATGGATTATTATTTGGTGGTATTTATGATGATAGATTACTTGTTAAAATAGTTGACAGTAATAAAAAATATAATATGCAAGAATCTATTCCTTATGAGAGTGCTAAACCAATGTATTTAGTAGATGATGAACAAAAAAAGATTCTTGTTTCTAATATAAAATCAAAGATATTAGAATTAAAAGAATTGCTAAATGAAAGACAATCTCATA
>JAEEVN010000005.1 GCA_016290885.1 Caryophanales bacterium
TTATAGAATTTAAGAATGTATACTTTGGATACCCAGATGAACAAGATATCTTAAAGAATTTTAATTTAAAACTTGAACCTAATAAAAAGATAGCTATAGTAGGCAGATCTGGTCAAGGTAAATCTACATTATTTAATCTATTAACAAGAGTATTTGATGTAAGAAAAGGATCTATTACACTTGATGGTATAGATATAAAAGATTTAGATGAAAAAACTATTAGAAAGAATATATCTATTATTAGACAAGAACCATTTATATTTAATAGAACTATTAAAGATAACTTTAAAGTAGTAAATAAGAATATTAAACTAGATGAAATAAAAGAATATAATAAAAAAGCTTATCTAGATGATTATATAGAATCTTTACCAGATAAATATAATACATTACTTGGTGAAGGTGGAGTAAATCTATCTGGAGGTCAAAAACAAAGATTATCAATTGCAAGAACTTTAACAAAAGATACTAAAGTAATTCTATTTGATGAAGCTACTTCTGCACTTGATAACAATTCGCAAGAATATATTAAGAAAACTATTAATAATTTAGTTAAAGATCATACAGTAGTAATAGTAGCTCATAGATTATCTACTATCATAGATGCAGATGTTATTTATGTAGTAGATGGTGGTAAAATCGTGGGTGAAGGAACACATGAATACTTATTAAAAACAAATAAGATTTATAAAAATCTATATGAAACTGAATCTTTAAATTCATAAAAAGATAGCTAATGCTATCTTTTTTATTTTCATAGGGGGAATTTTTAAATTTAACGCGAATATAATATATGGAGCATTTAAAGCTTAGTGTCTACCGACTTTTCTAGAAAGGAGGTGATATAGATGAGAAAACGTTTATACGTATTGAGTATCTTACTCTTTTCATCCATAATTTTATATCTCCTATTACTAATAATAGAAGCAATGTAAAAAAAAGACACTTAAGCTTATAGCTTAAGTGTTCAAACCAAAAAGGTAGACACTTAGTTATAAACTAAATGCTCCTCTAAATAAATTATAGCATAAAATAGTAATATATACAATTCTTTTAGCATAATATGTTTTTGGAAAATATTGTTAAGTTATAAGAAAAATCTTTTCTTTTTATAAGATTTATGATAGAATTATCTATATGATATGGAGGGATATTCATGGGAATGTTTGATAAAATTTTAGGAAAAGAAGATGAGACTAAGACTGTAGAAGATGAATTCTACACATTAACTCCAGATGAAGCTTATAAAGATACTAATAGTGAAGGTAATAAAATGATATTACTTGAACCAAGAGCATATTCTGAAAGCCAACAAATAGCTGATCATTTAAAGAAAAGAAATGCTGTTGTTGTTAATTTAAAAAGAGTAACTCCAGAGCAAGCTAAGAGAATAGTAGATTTCTTAAGTGGAACTTTATATGCTATTGGTGGAGATTTACAAAAATTAGGTTCAGGGATTTTCCTTTGTACACCAAAAAATATTAATGTACAAGGTAAAATGACTGATGAAGAAGATAAAAAGGCTAAAACTAAAAACGATGATTTAGATTTATAATACTTGATTTTATAATAAATTAGTATTATAATAACTAACCATTAGTTGAGGGTGGTTTATGGATAAGTTTAATAAGACCATTTATGGCTATGATCCAGTAGAAGTTAAAACTTACCTGGATGAAATTATCAGTTTAGTTGAAAAAGTAGTAGCATCTAATAAAGAAAAGAATAATGAAATAATTAGACTTAGTAAAGAATTAGAGGAAACTAAAGCTAAATATGATGAATTAAAAGACAATTTTGATAAAGTTATTAATAATAAATGATAGAGACGAATATTTAAATACTTTTAAGAGAGTTAACGGTTGGTGTAAGTTAATAAGTTATAAATATTAGATCACTCTTGATATCCTTATTTGAATAATTAGAATAAGGCGTTTAACTAACGTTATAGTATAAGAGCATAGAAAGTCTATGAAGTAAGGTGGTACCGCCTAATGGGTCCTTACATCATAGACTTTTTTTATATTTAAAGGAGGAATATATATGGTATTCGAAAAATTAAAAAATGAAACACCTTTTGAAATGAATCAAAGGGTAGGAAAAAATTGGAAAGACAATGAAATATTTAAAAAATCTATTGAAAATAGACCAGATGATAATAGATTTGTCTTTTATGATGGGCCAATTTATGCTAATGCAAAACCTGGTTTACATCACATGTATGCAAAAGAAATAAAAGATGCATTCTGTAGATATAAAACTATGAAAGGTTATAAAGTACTTAGGAAAATAGGATTAGATACTCATGGATTACCTGTTGAAGTTAACGTTGAAAAGAAACTTGGTTTTAATGGTAAAGATGATATTGAAAAATTTGGGATTCAAAACTTTATAAATGAATGTAGGAATACTACAGATACATGTATTGATGATGTTAAAAAATTAACTAATATGATGGGTCAATTTATTGACTTTGATGATCCTTATGTTACATGTGATAATAAATTTATTGAATCTGAATGGTGGATAATAAATGAAATGCATAAAAAAGGATTAATATATGAAGGAAATAGAGTACTTCCATATTGCCCTAGATGTGGTACAGAACTTTCTAACTTTGAAGTGGCGCAAGGATATAAAGATGTATCTGTAAATACTGTTATAGCACCATTTAAAGTAGTTGATAAAGATGAATATTTCTTAGCTTGGACAACAACACCATGGACTTTAATGGCTAACTTAGCTCTTTGTGTTAATCCAGATGAAGACTATGTTAAAGTAGAAAGTATGGGATATAAATTTATCTTAGCTAAAGCTTTAGCAGATTCAGTTCTAGGAGAAGATTACTGCATACTTGAAACATGTAAAGGTAAAGACTTAGTAGGAACTAAATATGAACAATTAATGCCATTTGTTAAAGTAGATGGTAAAGCATTTGAAGTAGTAGCAGATTCTTATGTAACTATGGAAGATGGTACTGGTATAGTACATATTGCTCCAGCATATGGCGCTGATGATAATAGAATAGCTAAAGATAATGGTATTACTTTTGTTAATCCAGTAGGTCTTGATGGTAAATATACTGAAGGACCATGGGCAGGTAGATTAGTAACTGATCCAGAACTTGAAATAGATATAATTAGATGGTTAAAGGAAAATGATAAATTATTTAAGAAAATAAAGATTAACCATGAATATCCACATTGTTGGAGATGTAAACAACCACTTATCTATTTTGCTAAACCAGCATGGTATTTAAATAATACCTCAATGAAAGATAAGATAATTGAAGCTAATAGTAAAATTAATTGGCATCCATCATTTGTTGGTGAAAAGAGATTTAATAACTGGCTTGAAAATATGGTTGACTGGGGTATTGGAAGAAATAGATATTGGGGATGCCCACTACCTATTTGGAAATGTGAATGTGGGCATTTTGATGTAATTGGTTCAATCGCAGAATTAAAAGAAAAAGCACTTGAAGAAATAAAAGATGAAGAATTAGATTTACATAGACCATATGTAGATAATATTCATATAAGATGTTCTAAGTGTGGTAAAGTAATGACACGTGAAAAAGATGTTATGGACGTTTGGTTTGATTCTGGATCAATGCCATATGCTCAATATCATTATCCGTTTGAAAATAAAGAATTATTTGAAAAACAATTTCCAGCAGATTTTATCGCTGAAGGTATAGATCAAACAAGAGGTTGGTTCTATGTACTTCTTGTAATATCTACAATTATTTCAGGAGAAAGTTCTTATAAGAATGTACTTGTTAATGACTTGATGCTTGATGCTAATGGTAAAAAGATGAGTAAATCTCTTGGTAATATAGTAGAACCATTTACTACAATAGAAAACTATGGAGCAGATTCTGTAAGATTCTATTTAATGAATATTGGACCTGTATGGACACCAATTAAATTTGATCATAAAGCACTTGATGAAGTAGTATCTAAGTTCTATAACACATTAAAAAATACATATACATTCTTTGAATTATATGCTAATACTGATAATGTAGATCCTAGAACTTATGATGTTAAATATGAAGAACTTGATGAAATAGATAAATGGTTATTATCAAAATATAATACATTAGTTAAGAATGTAACTGATTCATATGAAGAATATGATTTAAATAAAGTAGTTAAATACTTAATAACATTCTTAAATGATGATTTATCTAACTGGTATATTAGAAGAAATAGAAGAAGATTCTGGGGATCAGAACTTGATACTTCTAAAAAAGCAGTATATAAAACTACTTATGATGTATTAATTGGATTCCTTAAGTTAGTAGCTCCAATTGCACCATTTATAACAGATGATATATATACCAAACTTACTAACGAAGAATCAATTCATTTAAGTGATTTCCCTAAATATGATGAAACTAAAGTAAATGAAAAAATAGAAACTAGAATGGACCTTGTAAGAGATTTAATTTCTTTAGGTAGAAATGCTAGAGAAGAAGCTAAGATAAAAGTTAGACAACCTATATCTAAAGCTATTCTTGATGGTAAGAATGAAGAATTAATTTCAGATCTAGTAGACTTAATAAAAGAAGAATTAAATGTTAAAGAAGTAGTATTCGAAAAAGATTTAACTAAATTTATGACTTTAGAAATTAAACCTAACTTTAAAGTATGTGGTAAGATGTTTGGTAAAAATATAAATGATTATGCAAATAAATTACTGGAACTTAATCAAGAAGATATAAATAATTTATCTAAAGGTAATAGTGTTAAAGTTAGATTCATGGAAGAAGACTTAGAAATAACACCAGATATGGTTGATATTAGAGTTAATTCTAAAGAAGGATATGATGCTGCATACTTAAATGATAATTTTATAGTTATAGACACTACTTTAAATGAAGATTTAATATTAGAAGGTATTGCAAGAGAAATAGTATCTAAAGTTCAAAATCTAAGAAAAGATTCTGGCTTTGAAGTAGAAAATAGAATTGATTTATATTATGATGGAGATCTTGATGATGTACTTAGTAAATTTACTGATTATATCAAAAAAGAAACATTATCTCTTGATATAATTAAAACTACTTTAGATAGTGAATCTTATGATATTAATGGTAGAGAAGTTAAATTAAAAGTAGAAAGAAAATAGTGTAAAGCATAAATAAGAAGCATAATTATATGCTTCTTTTTTATGTTATAATTATATTATAGAGAGGTATATATATGACAATAGATTATCAAATTGATAAAGAAATTGAAAGACATAAAGAAAGAGTACAACAACTAAGAGATTTACTAAAAATGTATCAACAAAATAATGAAAATTATTATGTTGAAAGAAATATGGACCAAGCTATTAACGCAGGTATAGATCCAAATACTATAATTCAATATGGAGAAACAAGAAGTAACCTTAATCCATATGCAAAACAAATTGAAGATTTGCAAAAAGCACTTAATGAAGAAATAAAACTACATGCAGATAATATGGCTAGATTAAATAAAGAAAGAGAAGAATTAACAGAAAAGAAAGATATACCAGCTCATATAGATATAAACTATATAGCACCTGCTATTGAAGAAATAAAAAGACAAGTACCAGGTGTTTCTGAAATACGTTCTAAAGGATTCTATTATGATTCATTTAGTAAAGTAGCATATGTATCTGTATTAAATAGAGATGGTTTAGTATCACAAGTAACTCTTAATAAAAAAGATTATGATTTATTAAGTGAATATTTTAATAGTTATCCAGAAGATATTAAAATACATGATTATGAAAAAGAAAATAAAGATAAAGATGAAGAAGTAAAAGAAACAAACGAACTTGAAGATGATAAATTATCTAAAGAAGAAATAATAGATAGATTAATTAAAGCAATGTTCCCAGAAGGAACAGATTATACGATGCTTCCTGATATAAAGAGAAATCTAGAAAGTAAATCAATAGAAGAATTACAAGAATCACTTGAAGAATATAATAAAATGAGTAATCAAAATCCAAATAATAAACCTCTTGATCCTACATTAAATGTAGAAGATGAACAACTTAAAGATGATTTAATGAATGAAATAATAACAGCAATGTATCCTGATGGAGTAGAACTTAAAAAACTTATTGAAACAAAAAATAATCTTGATAAGAAAACTACACCTGAATTACAACAAATGCTTGAAGAATTACAAAAAACAGAAGTTAAGGAGAATCCAACCTATAATTAGATTGCAAATGCAATCTTTTTATGTGTTATAATATTTATAGGAGTTTAATATGAATATAGAAGAAATAATAAAGAAAAGACATTCTGTTAGAAGTTATACTTCTAAAGAGATAGAAAAAGAAAAAATAGATATATTGAATGAATTAATAAATGATATTAATCCTAAAGAAAATCTACATATTCAATTGATAATAAATGATCCAGATGTATTTGATAAATATGGAGGGTTTATTCTTCAATATGGTAAATTACATAATTGTAAGAATTATATAGCTTTAATAGGTAAAAAAGATGATAATTTACTTGAAGAAAAGTGTGGATATAATGGCGAAAAACTAGTATTAAAAGCTACCGGATTAGGTCTTAATACATGTTTTGTAGCAGGTACATATAAAAAGAAATATGTTACTGCTAATATATCCGAAGATGAGGAATTAGTATGTGTAATTGCACTTGGGTATGGTGAAACAAATGGAAATGTAAGAAAGAGTAAATCCATTGAAGAAGTGACTGATTCAAAAGAATATCCAGATTGGTTTGAAAAAGGACTTGAATATGCATTACTTGCACCTACAGCACTTAATCAACAAAAATTTAAATTAAATTATTTGGGAGACAATGTAGTAGAAGCAATTACTCTTACTGGGCCAAAATCTAAGATAGATATTGGTATTGTTAAATATCATTTTGAACTTGGCGCAGGTAGAAAAATTATTTGGAAATAGGAGGATTTGTGAAAGAAGTATATGAATTTTTAAAAGAAGCAGGAACATTTTATATTGCTACAATTGATGGGGATAAACCAAGAGTTAGACCATTTGGAGTAGTAAATATATTTGAAGATAAATTATATATTCAAACTGGTAAGAGAAAAAATGTATCTAAACAAATAGAAATAAATAATAATGTAGAAATTTGCACATTTTTAAATGGCAAATGGATAAGATTAGAAGGCAAACTTATATCTGATGATAGAATAGAAGCTAAAAAGAGTATGTTAGATGCTAATCCATCACTTAGAAGTATGTATAATGAAAACGATGATAATACAGAAGTATTATATTTTAAAGATGCTACTGCTACTATCTATTCATTTACAGAAGAACCAAAAGTAATTAAATTTTAATTGATTTTATAAAGTTTTTATAGTATACTTTATATGCCGGAGGAAATATGAATATTAATCTAAGTAAATTATTATGTAATCAAACAGATGAAATAGTAATTAATGAAGAAATAGATATCCCAAAAGAATACTTAAATGATGATATAAGAGATATATCTAAGGTAAGTGTTACTGGTAATATTACTAGTGATGGGTACATGATTAGTTTAAATTTAAATATTAAATGTGTATTAACATTAATATGCAGTATTTCACTAAAAGACGTTAAATATGACATAGATATAGATATTGATGAAGAAATTAGTGAAGAAAACGACGAAAATATGAAAATTTTAAACAATTCTATTGATTTACTTCCAATTATATGGCAAAATATATTAATGGAAATTCCAATCAAAGTTGTAAGTCCAGATATCGAAGAAAAAAATATTTACGGAGATGGATGGAAATTTATAACTGATGAAGAAGAGGATAATGAAATAGATCCTAGATTATCTAAATTAAAGGATTATTTAGATGAATAGAGGGAAGGAGTGATAGTATGGCAGTTCCATTTAGAAAAATATCAAAAACTAGAGGTAGAATGAGAAGAACTCATTACAAAATTGAAGCTAACGGTACAGTTAAGTGTTCAAATTGTGGTGCAGCTATTAGACCTCATAGAGTTTGCCCAGAATGTGGTTTCTATAAAGGTAAAAATGTTACTGAAAAAGTAGTAGCAGAAACTAAAAAAGAAGAAACTAAAAAGGCTACTCCAAAGAAAGAAACAAAAAAGGTAGAAAAAACTACTAAAGCTAAAAAAACAACTAAAAAAGAGTCAAAATAATTTTGACTCTTTTTTGACAATGAAAAATATTTAATATTTATATATCATATTTATGATATATAATTATTTTAAGAGGTAAAAAATGAAAAAAGGAAAATTAATTGTAGTATCTGGACCTAGTGGTGTAGGGAAAGATACTGTAGTATCTGAATATTTAAAATTACACCCAGAGGATGTATTGTCTATCTCAATGACTAGTAGGCCAAAAAGAGATTATGAAGTAGATGGAGTACATTATTATTTTAGAACTAAAGAAGGTTTTGAAGAAGAGGTAGCACAAGGTAATTTACTTGAATATGCTTTATATAATGGTAATTATTATGGTACTCCTAAAAGCGAAGTTATCAAGAGACTAGAAGATGGAATAAATGTTATTCTTGTTATAGAAGTACAAGGTGCTAGAAATATTAAGAATATGCTTGGTAAAGATGCATTATTAATATTTGTTTTACCACCATCAATAGAAGCTTTAAAAGAAAGACTACTTAATAGGGGCACTGATTCTATGGAAGTTATTAATGAAAGATTAGAAATCGCAGAAAGAGAAATAAGAGAAAATACTTTTTACGATTATAAAATAATAAATGATAACCTAGATAGTGCTGTAAAATCACTTGAAAATATAATAAAAAATGAAATAAATAAATAAAAAAATGATATAATACTTATGAGGTGTTCTTATGAAAAAAGATAAGATTAATTATGATGATGTTAATGAAATGGCATCTATTGGTAAAAAGATTTTAAAGATACTTTATATTTTATTAATAGTACTTGGTATTTATGCATTAACATTAATAAATAAAGAATGGAAAATATTTGGTTTTATATGGAGTTTTATAAAAGTTATTTCTCCAATATTTATAGGAATAACTATTGCATATTTACTTAATCCATTAATTACCAGAATGACTGCTAAAAAGAAATTAAATAGATTAGCAGCTACTATAATTATATTTGTGGTATTTATATTAGTAGTATATTTATTACTTCAATATTTAATACCATTAGTAGTAAGAGAAGTTAATGAATTAATTAAATATCTACCAACAGTATTTGATTCAGTTAATGGATTTATAAATGGATTATTAACTAAATTAAATATGAGCGAATTAAATGAAACTAATACATTAAATGTAAATAATATTCTAAATGGTTTATTAAATACATATACTTCTAATATGCCAACAAAATTATTAGCATTAGCAACATCATTTGTATCTAAAACAGGTACATTATTACTTAGTTTAATTATAGGATTCTATTTATGCTTAGATTTTGATAGAGCATCAGAATTCTTATATATATTTATTCCTAAGAAATATAGAGCAAGTACACATGCTTTATTTAAAGATATTTCTGAACAAATATTCTCATTTGTTAAAGGTACAGGTTTAATTGCAATACTTGTATTTGCAGTATCTGCTATTTGTTTTGGAATATCTGGTTTAAAAGCAGCAGTATTCTTTGCATTATGGAATGCAGTAACTAATATTATTCCATATGTTGGACCATATATTGGTGGTATTCCTATAATAGCAGTAGCATTTGCTACAGATTATAGATTAGGTATTATTATTACAGTAGTAGTAATTGCAATTCAATTAATTGAAAGTTATATATTACATCCAATTGTTATGAGTAAGACAATGAAATTACATCCAGTAACAATTATTTTAGGATTATTGATATTTGGACATTTCTTTGGTATAATTGGTATGGTTATTGCAACACCGCTTACTGCAATAATTAAAACTATATGGTTATTCTTAAATGATAAATTTAAAATAACACAGATGTTTAGTAAAAATCAAAAGAATGAAGAGTAAATAATTATATTTATTATAGAGACTTAGTGATGGTGAAATACTAAGATAAATAAATTATTGAAAGCTACCATTCTAGATGTGAGAAATCACCGGTTAAAACCGTTATTGAATTAAGTTAAATAAAGGATGGTACCGCCATTATGGCTCCTTAGTGTACTATCCTTTTGTTTTGTTTAGGAGGATTTATGTTTAATATAATAGCAATTGATGGACCTAGTGGTTCAGGGAAAGGAACAATAGCTAAAGAAGTAGCTAGAAGATTAAATTATACATATATAGATACAGGCGCTATGTATAGATGTGTGGCATTAAAATCATTAGAGCTTAATATTAATGAAGATGAAGAAGAAAAAATAGTAGAACTTCTTAAGAATATGGATATAAGATTAACTAATGATGGTAAAACTTATATGGATGATATTGATGTGTCTGATAAGATTAGAACTATGGAAGTAACTTCTAGAGTATCTAAAATATCATGTATAGTACCTCTTAGATTAGTCATGGAAGAAAAACAAAGAGAAATGGCTAAAAAATCTAATATAGTTATGGAAGGTAGAGATATAACTACTGTTATATTTCCTGATGCTAAATATAAGTTTTATATAGATTGTTCTTTAGAAGAAAGAGCAAAAAGAAGATTAGAACAAAATAAAGAAAAAGGTATAGAATCAACATATGAAGAAGTATATAATAGTTTAAAACAAAGAGATTATGATGATATGAATAGACCTTTAGGAGCCCTAAAAAGAACTGATGATCAACATTATATAGATAATAGTAAAAATACAAAAGAAGAATCAGTAGATGAAATATTAAAGATAGTAGGTGAAGAATAATGAATTTAAAAGATAAATATATAGAATTTTTTGTAAGTAAAGGACATGTACAAATTCCAAGTGCTCCAATAGTGCCTGAAAATGATCCATCAGTATTATTCAATACTGCAGGTATGCAACCATTAATTCCTTATTTAATGGGGCAAAAGCATCCACTTGGAGATATGCTTTGTGATTATCAAAAATGTATGAGAACTACAGATCTTGATGAAGTTGGTGATAAAACACATCATACATTCTTTGAAATGCTTGGTAACTGGTCTTTAGGAGCATATTTCAAAAAAGAAAGTATAACTTGGAGTTTTGAATTTTTAACTAAAGTATTAGAAATACCAACTAATAGATTAGGTGTTACTGTATTTGGTGGAGATGATAAAGTTCCTTTTGATAAAGAAGCACATGATTTATGGCTTAATTTAGGTATAAGTGAAGGACATATAGCATCCACTGTAGAAGATAATTTCTGGGCAGCTGGAGATACTGGCCCATGCGGTACAGATACTGAAATATTCTATTTTAGATCAGATGAAGAAGTACCTGAAATATTTGATACTGAAGATGAAAGATGGGTAGAAATCTGGAATAATGTATTCATGGAATTTAATAGAGATGAAAATGGTAATATTTCATATCTTCCTAAAAAGAATATAGATACAGGTATGGGTGTAGAAAGAGTAGTAGCAGTCTTAGAAGGCAAAACTGATAACTATACTTCTTCACTTTGGATAGATGTAATTAAAAAGATTGAAGAAATATCTGGTAAACCATATGAAGGTAATGAAAAAGCATTTAGAATAATTGCAGATCATATTAGAACTGCTACATTTATAAGTGCAGATAATGCTGGTATTAAACCATCTAATAAAGACCAAGGATATATTTTAAGAAGATTAATAAGAAGAATGATTAGATATGCTAAGAAGTTAGATATTGATGTTAATAGCGATTTTGATATAGAACTTGCTAAATTAATTATTGATAAATATAAATCTTACTATGAAGAATTAGATAAGAATAAAGAAATAGTATTTGAAGTTCTTACTAATGAAAAGATTAAGTTTAATAGAACATTAGAAAAAGGTCTAAAAGAATTTGAAAAAGTATCTAATACTGATATAGATGCAGATACTGCATTCCATTTATATGATACTTTTGGATTCCCAATAGAACTTACTATGGAATTAGCAGAAGAAAAAGGTATTAAAGTAGATTTAGAGGGATTTAAAGCTAAATTTAAGGCACATCAAGAATTATCTAGAACTAATTCTGAAGGTAAATTTAAGGGTGGTTTAGCAGGTAATTCTGAAATTGAAACAAGATATCATACTGCAACACATTTACTTAATGCAGCCCTTAAAATTACTGTTTCAAAGGATGTTCATCAAAGAGGATCAAATATTAATGAAGAAAGAATGAGATTTGACTTTAACTGTGATCATAAATTAACTGATGAAGAAATAAAAAATACTGAAGATTTAGTTAATAAATGGATAAATGAAGATTTAACTGTCACTAAACAAGAAATGACTAAAGAAGAAGCTATTAATTCTGGAGCAGAATGTATGTTTATAGAAAAATATCCAGATATAGTTACTGTATACTCTATAGGAGATGTTTCTAAAGAATTATGTGGTGGTCCACATGTATCTCATACTAAAGAAATAGGTAAATTTAAGATTACTAAAGAAGAAAGTGTATCTTCAGGTATAAGAAGAATAAAAGCAATTATTGAATAATTGCTTTTTTATTTACACTTTATATTTTTATTTATATATTTTACAAATATTTTTTGTTATAATTATTATATTAGAGGTGTATATGAAAAAGATAAAAATTATTATTCCAATTATAATTGTATTATTAATGGGATGTTTAGTAGGATTATGCTTTTATATGGTTAGTCCTGTATCTAAAAGTGATAAAAAGGTTGTATTTGAAGTAAAGAACTTCAATGAAGATTATGGTATGAAATCCCTTATTAGTGATTTAAAGAAAGATGGTTTAGTTAGAAATGAATCGTTTACTTATTACTATGTAAGATTAAATAAATTTGATGTAGAAGCAGGTACTTATATTCTTCATCCTAATATGAGTTTAAGAGAAATATTTGAAAAAATATCTAATTCAAGTAATGCAAAAGCAGATACTATTACTATAACTTTTAAAGAAGGTTATAATATGAGAGGTATTATTAATACTATTACAAGTAATACTAAAATTACTGAAGAAGAAATATTAAATAAATTAAAAGATACTGAATATATTAATTCTTTAATAAAAAAATATTGGTTCTTAACCGAAGAAATATTAGATCCAAATATTTATTATCCACTAGAAGGTTATTTAGCCCCAGATACTTATGAATTTAAGAAAGATGCTACTATTGAAGATATATTTGAAAAAATGTTAGATCAAGAAGGAGATGTACTTAATACTTATAAAGATTCAATAGAAAAGAGTAGTTTATCACTTCATAAAATTATGACATTAGCATCTATTCTTGAACTTGAAGGTAATAATATAAATAATAGGAAACAAATAATGGGTGTATTCATGAATAGATTAAATAATGGTATGAGCCTTGGATCTGATGTTACTACTTACTATGCTATTGGTGTCGATATGTCAGAAAGAGATTTATATCAAAGTGAAATTGATGATATAAATGCATATAATACAAGAAGTTCTGCTGCAGGTGGTATGATACCTGTTGGACCTATATCTAATCCATCAAAAGAATCTATTGATGCTGCAGTAAATTATTTACCAAATGATTACTTCTACTTTGTTGCAGATAAAAGAAATAATATATATTTTAGTAAAACATTCGAAGAGCATAACCAAATTATTTCAGATTTAATGGAACAAGGTTTATGGTATACATATTAAAAATGTCGTAAGACATTTTTTTAATTGCATTTATGATATAATTATAGTAATATAATTAACTAAGGGTGATGTTATGGGAACAAAAATGAGTAATTCGGATAGAAGATTACTAAGAGAAGCAGTGGCTGAAAGAATAAAAGAAGTTAAATTTAATCCTGAAAGAAGAATACATTTGCCAAAAGAAAAGATAGATGAATTATTATTTGATTATAAAGATGGTTATAAATGCTTAGCGTGTACTATAGAAGGATTATGCAAGATAGATTTAAGCGAAGCAGATTTTACTAATGCTATTCTTCAACCTGCAAAAACTGTAGACTTAAGTAATACAAATGTAAATATTGTTTTTACTGAATTATTTTATAGTGGTAATATACTAGGGCAAACTTATACAATTCAAAACGTTGATTTCTCTGGTGTAGACTTATCAAATAGCTTTGGTATATGTAATGATCAATGGGAATTAACATTTAATTTTGAAAATTGTGATTTTTCTAATACAGGCTTAAAAACTAAGACACATAGTTTTTTATTTAGAGGTTGTAATTTAGATGGGTTAAATTTTAATGGAGTTAAATTTGAATGTAAATCTCTTAGAAGTGATAGACATATTCTTATGACTAATGGTGATGTAAGAAGTTATAATGTTGGTGTTCAAAACTGTAATTTATCTAATACAGGAGCTATAATTAATGTTACAGATAAAACTTTAAAGACAGATATTCAAAAAGGTAAATTTGGGCGTTTTCATGAAACAATATCTGTTCAAGTGGAAGAATATATAGCAAAACAATATAAAGCGGGCAAATTAAGAGGATGTACTATTAAAGGCATGAATCTTAAAACAGCATTAGAAAAGATTAAAGAAGTTAAACCAAGAGAAAAGAAAGATACTGGAATTGATGCAATAATAGAAGAAACAATCAGTATGATTGATTCACAAATACCATCATTAGAAATGGAACATAGAGAATCTGAAAACAGATTTATATTACCATCAAAAGGACCTAAAAAATATAAATTAACACCAGAACAAGAAAGAGAAGTACAAGAAAAAGTTAATAACCTTTGTGCACATTTTGGTGATATAGATGATTAAAAGACCAATGGTCTTTTTTTCTTTTTAAATATATGGTATAATATCATTTATGAGGTGAAATTATGGATAATAATTCAACAAATATTTTTGATGCAAAGGATATAAATAACACATTAGTTAGTGATACATTAAATGAAGCAGTAGAATCTCTAGAAGAAAGAGGTTATAACTCAATTAATCAATTAGTAGGATACTTAATTAGTGGTGATCCAGGATATATTTCTAACTATAAAGAAACAAGAAAGAAATTATCAAAAATAGATAGAACTGATATTATTGAAGTATTACTTCGTAGTTATTTGAGTAGAAAATAATATGAGAATAATAGGTTTAGATTTAGGAACTAAAACTTTAGGAGTAGCAGTAAGCGATAAATTAGGTATTATCGCTTCCTTTTATAAGACTTACTTTTTTAAAGATGAAGATTATAATTCTTTAGTTCCTATAGTAAAAGATTTAATGAATGAATTTGATACTAATAAAATAGTATTAGGTTTACCTAAGAATATGAATAATACTTTAGGTTTTGCTTCAGAAAGAAGTATTAATTTTAAAGAATTATTAGAAAAAGAATTAGATGTAGAAGTAATCTTAGAAGATGAAAGATTATCTTCAGTAGAAGCTAATAATGCTTTAATAGGATCCGATATGTCTAGAAAGAAAAGAAAAGGGAAAGTTGACTCAGTAGCAGCAAGTATAATACTTCAAAGATACTTAGATAGGAGTAAATAATGAAAGAAAATTATTTTACATTAATAGATAATGATGGTAATGAAAAAAAGATGAGAGTACTTTATACATTTGATTTAGTAGAAACAGGTAAGAATTATATTGTTTATACTGATGATACTAAAGATGAAAATGGTCTTATTAAAGTATATGCATCTTGTTATAATCCAAATAAGAAAACTAGTGATTTAATGCCAATAGAAACAGAAAAAGAATGGAAATTAGTCGAGGGTATATTAAATACTCTTACTAAAGAAAAAAATAATGGATAATCTTATTAAAGAAATGGAAGTTTATGCAGAAGAAAAAAATATTCCTATAATGCAAAAAAAAGGAATAGATTTTTTATGCAAAATAATTTCTAAAAGTAATTCAAAGAATATCTTAGAAATAGGTACTGCTATTGGATATTCTGCAATTAAAATGGCACTTGTCAATGATGATATAAATGTTACTAGTATAGAAAGAGATCAAGATAGATATATTTTAGCGTTAAAGAATATAAAAAAGGCTAAATTAGACGAGAGAATTAATGTAATATTCACTGATGCCTTAGATATAGAATTATCTGATAAATATGACTTAATATTTATTGATGCTGCTAAAGGACAATATATTAAATTCTTTGAAAAATTTAAGAAGAATTTAAATCCTGGAGGAGTAATAATATCTGATAATTTAAGCTTTCATGGTTTAGTAGAACAAAAAGAAAGAATTGAGAGTAGAAATCTAAGACAATTAGTAGGTAAAATAAAGAAATATATTGAATTCTTAGAAAATAATAAAGAATTTAAAACTAAATTTTATAAAGTAGGAGACGGTATAGCAGTTTCTATAAAAAAGGAGGATTAAATGAGTAAAATATATATTCCTCTTCCTAAAAAAGAAGATATAGATCTATATGATGTAGATGGATTCTTTATAGGAATAAAAAATTATAGTTATGGATTTAATAATTTAATTAGTTTAGATGAATTAAATGATTATATTAATAAAAGTAATAAAGAAATCTTTATTACTTTTAATCGTCTTTACTATAATAATGAAATAGAGGATTTAAAGAAATTAATAAGTGAATTAATTAAACTTAATATTACTGGTATAGGTTTTAGTGATATTGGAGTTTTAAATATATTAAATGAATTAAATTATAATGGAAAAATACTATGGTTTTCTAATCATTTAGGTACTAATTCAAGAACAATTAAATTCTTAAGTAAAAGAAATGTAGATTTATTCTTATTATCAAACGAAATAACTAAAGATGAAATAATAAAAATTAAAAATAATTCTAATGAATTAGTAGGATGTACTTTATATGGACATTTAAATATGGCTACATCTTCTAGAAAATTATTAACTAATTATTTTGAATTTATAAATAAATCTAAAGAAAAAGATACATATACTATTAAAGATAAAATTAAAGATGAAGAATATATAGTTACTGAAGGATTTAATACTGATTTTTATACTAAAAGAATATTAAATGGCATTAAATATTATAATGAATTAAGTAATATAATTGATTTTATATACTTAGATGATTATATGATTGATTCTAAAGATTTTATAAATATAGTAAAAGCATTTAAATCTAATGAAGTAATGGATTCTGATTATTTAGGATTCTTAGAAAAGAAAACTGTATATAAGGTGGAAGATTATGAATAAGATAGAATTACTTGCTCCAGCAGGAGATTTAGAAAGATTAAAATGGGCTTTTAGATATGGAGCAGATGCTGTATATCTAGGAGGAGAAAAATTTTCTCTAAGAAGTATGGCTAAGAATTTTACTCTAGACGAAATAAAAGAAGGAGTAGAATTTGCTCATAATTTAAATAAAAAAGTATATGTAACAGTAAATATAGTATTTCATGAAGATGATATAGAAGATCTAGTAGATTATTTAAAGAAATTAGAAGAATATAAAGTAGATGCAATAATTGCATCAGATATGTTTATATTAGATTTGTTAAAAGAAAATAATATTAATTTAGAATTTCATTTAAGTACTCAAAGTTCTTGTTTAAATAAAGAATCAGCTTCATTCTTTAAAAAAGAAGGAGTAAAAAGAGTAGTACTTGCTAGAGAATGTTCTAAGAATGATATAGTAGATATAATTAAATCTACTGGTATAGATACGGAAGTATTTATACATGGTGCTATGTGTATGGCATATTCAGGAAGATGTACTTTATCTAATTATATGACTAATAGAGATTCTAATAGAGGAGCATGTGCTCAAATATGTAGATGGGTATTTGATTTATATGATGAAAAAGAAAAAATAAATGATAAAACAGATTTTTCTTTTTCACCAAAAGATTTATCAATGTTAAAGTTTATACCAGATCTAATTAATATAGGAGTAACATCTTTAAAAATAGAAGGTAGAATGAAATCTATATATTATTTAGCAACACTTCTTTCAGTATATAGAAAAGTAATTGATGATTGTTATAATGGAACTTATGAATATAATAAAGAAGATGAATTAATATTAGAAAGAGTAGCTAATAGAGATTCTCTTCCTCAATATTTTGATAAAAAACCTAGTGTTAATGAACAATATTATATAGGAAGAGAAGAAAACTCTAATCAAGATTTCCTTGGAGTAGTTCTTGATTATGATAAAAATAATAAAGAAATAGTAATTGAACAAAGAAATCATTTTAAAGTTGGAGATACTATTAATATATTTGGACCAGGTAAAAAATCATTTAATTTAGTGGTAAAATATATTAAAAATGAAGATAATGAGCTAGTGGATGCAGCAAGACATGCACAAGAGATAATTAGGATACCTTCAGACATAGAAGTATCTAAATATGATTTAATTAGAGTAAGCTTTTTAAATAGATAGTAAATACTATCTATTTTTTGTTGACAAAATCAACTTTTTTTAGTATTATTTTAATCGTTGAGTATTGGCGAGGTGACCATTAATGAAAAACGAAAAAAAAGAAATATTTTTAACTAAAGAAGGTCTTGCAGAATTACAAGAAGAACTTGATGATTTAAAACAAAATGTTAGACCAGAAGTTATAGGGCAAATTAAGGAAGCAAGAGCTCAAGGAGATCTATCTGAAAATGCTGAATATCATGCTGCTAGAGATAGACAAGGTCAAGTTGAAGCTAGAATAAAAGAATTAGAATACTTAATAGATAATGCTACTATTATTGAAGATACTAAATCTAACGTAGTTCAAGTTGGATCTACAGTAGAAATTAAGTATATAGCTGATAATGAAGTAGAAACTTACTATATAGTTGGTAGTACAGAAGCTGATCCATTTGAAAATAAAATTTCTAATGAATCACCAATTGCTAAAGGTATTATGGGTAAGAAAAAAGGAACTATTGTTACTATTGAAAGCCCTAATGGAAATTATGATATAGAAATAGTATCTTTAAAGTAGGAGGAAAATATGAGTAAGAATATACATGAAATAGAAGTTGAATTAAAAGGTAAAGAATGGACTACTGCAGTAGATGAAGCTTTTAATAAAGCTGTTAAGACTGCTAAAATAGATGGATTTAGACAAGGTAAAGCACCAAGAGCAGTATTTGAAAAGAAATATGGTAAAGTATCTTTATTTTATGATGCTATTAATGCTAAATTACCAGAAATGTATTCTAAAGTATTAAAAGGTAATGATTTAGAACCAATAATTGATCCAAAGATTGAAATCTTAGATATAAATGATGATTTATGTAAAGTTAAATTTATAGTTACTACTAAACCTGAAGTAAAAATTAAAAAATATAAATCTTTAGGAGTTAAAAAAGAAGAAGCTAAAGTAACTAAAAAAGAAGTAGAAGATGAAATTGAAAATCTAAGAATGAGATATGCTGACTTAGAAATCAAAGAAGGTAAGATTGAATCTGGAGATATCGCTGTCATAGACTTTGAAGGATTTAAAGATGGAGTAGCTTTCGAAGGTGGTAAAGGTGAAAATTATTCTTTAACTATTGGAAGTAATACTTTTATACCTGGATTTGAAGATGCTTTAATTGGTCATAAATCTGGTGAAAATGTAGATGTTAAAGTTACATTCCCTAAAGATTATCAATCAGAAGAATTAAAAGGTCAAAAAGCAGTATTTAAAGTAACTATTCATGAAGTTAAAACTAAAGTTCTTCCAGAACTTAATGAAGATTTCTTCCTAGATTTAGAAATGGATGGAGTTAAAACTAAAAAAGATTTAGAAAAAGTTACTGAAGATCAAATTAAAGCTAGAAAAGAATATGATATAGAAAATAAATATATTGATGAATTACTAGCAGAAGTAGCTAAGAATACTACAGTAGATATTCCAAATGAATTAGTAGAAGAAGAAATTGATCATATGATTCATGAATATGCTCATAACTTAGAACATCAAGGTATTAGTTTAGATATGTTCTTTAAATATACTAATAGCGATGAAAATGCTCTAAGAGAACAAATGAGAAATGATGCTGAAACTAGAGTTAAATATAGATTTATGCTTGATGAAATAGCTAATTTAGAAAAGATAGAAATATCTGATAAAGAAGCTAATGAAGAAGCAGAAAAGATGGCTAAGAGATATAATATATCTAAAGATGAATTTATAGCTCATATAGGTGGTCTTGAAGTTCTTAAATCAGATTTAAGAATAGGTAAAGCTATTGATGTAATTAAAAAATAACCTAATGGTTATTTTTTTATTTACATTTTTTATTTAAGGTGTTATTATCTTTCCTATACGAGGGATGATTATGACAAGAACATCAGAAATATTAAAGGAAGAAATTAGTAATTGTGAAAGTAAATATAGTGGCCAATATGAGGATTTAATAAGAAATTATCCAGTATTAACTAATGGAGAAGAAAAATTATTATTCTATCTTTATCATAAAACTGGAGATGATTCTTATAAAGAAGTTATAACTAAGTGTTATCTAAGATATGTATTTGATACTTGTAATAATAAAACAAGTTATAGAGAAGATTTAATTTCAGAAGGTACAATTTTATTACTTAATTCTATAGAAAAATATGATTATAGAACTGCTAAAACTAGTCTTAGAATTCAATTAATTAATGATTTAGCTAGACTATATACAAAGTTAACTAATAAAAATGAACAATCACTTAATACTTCAGATTTTGAATGCTCTCTAAGAGATTATGAAGAAGAATATGATGAAGAGGAACAAGAACCAAGAAAAGAGAAATTAATAATTGAAATTAGTGAAAGAACTAATATAATTAAAAAGGATTATTTACTTGGATATGAAGCATCTTTTGATATTTTAAGTAATACTCTTGGATATACAGGGAAGACAACTTATAAAAAATCAAAAGCTCTAGGTAAGAAGTATAAACCAGGGGAAATGGAATATTAGAAATAAATATATTTATTTATTTCTTTTTTATTTAAAAACAATTGACTATTTTATATTTTTAATTATAATAAATATCGTTTTTATTAAACATCAGGAGGTGGATTATGTTAAAGACTAAATTACCAGTTATAGTTCTAAGAAACATAGTCTTATTACCTCTCGGTGAGATTAAACTTGAAGTAGAGGAAGTTCTAGATAAAGAGATTATTTATAACGCGATTAATGAACATAACGGATATGTTTTACTTGTATCTCCTAAATACGCTACTAATGATGTATTAACAAAAGAAGATCTTCCTAAAATAGGTATAATAGGTAAAATAACAAGTAATTTTGAATTGCCTAATACAAATGTAAGAATTAGTATAGCAGGTATAAATAGGGCATTTATATATGATTATATACAAGATGGAGATCTAGTTAAAGATGCTATTATTGGGCCTCAAAAAGTAGAACCTGAAGATAGTGATATATCTAACGCTAAAATAAGATTAATAAAAGAAGAATTCTCTAAATATGTAGCAGTTATGCCTTCTATATCTAATTACTATGTTAATAAAATTAATGAAGAAAAATCTTTAGAAAATATAACTGATTCTATAATTAATATATTACCAATATCTTTTGAAGAAAAATATAAATTTTTAGAAGATCCTAATGCTAATACAAGAGCAGATTATTTAATATCTCTTCTTCAAAAAGAAAGAAATATATCTGCTTTAGAAAATGATATAGAAACTAAATTAAAAATTAATTTAGATGAATCTCAAAAAGAATTTGTATTAAGAGAAAAATTAAAAGTAATAAAGAAAGAATTACATGAAGATACATCTAAAGAAGATGAAATAGATTCTTTAAATAAGAAAATAGCATCTCTAAAGATCGATGAAGATATAAAAGAAAGATTATATAAAGAAGTTAAGAAGTATGAAAATATTCCTATATCTTCACCAGAATTAACTATATCTAAAAATTATTTAGATACTATGTTATCTTTACCTTGGAATATTCTAACTAAAGATGAAACTAATCTAAGTAAGATAGAAAAAGTTCTAAATGAAACTCATTATGGCCTTAATGATATAAAAACAAGAATACTTGAATATATAGCAGTTAAGAAATTATCTAATGAAGAAAATGCTCCAATACTTTGTTTAGTTGGACCTCCTGGAGTAGGTAAAACAACTCTAGCATTCTCTATAGCTAAAGCTCTTAATAAAAACTTTGTTAAAATATCTGTAGGCGGTGTTTCTGATCAAGCCGAAATAGTAGGGCATAGAAGAACTTATGTAGGAGCAGAACCTGGTAGAATTATTAATGGTATGATTAAAGCTAAATCATCTAATCCATTATTCTTAATCGATGAGATAGATAAAATGACTCAAGGATTTAATGGAGACCCAGAATCTGCAATGCTTGAAGTTCTTGATAGAGAGCAAAATAAATACTTTACTGATAACTTCTTAGAAGAAAAATATGATTTATCTAAAGTAATGTTTGTATTAACAGCAAATGATATTTCTTCTATACCAGGACCACTTTTAGATAGATTAGAAATAATAGAATTATCTAGTTATACTAGATTTGAAAAATTAGATATTGTTAAGAAATATATGCTTCCTAAATTATTAAAAGATCATGGATTAAATAAGTATAAAATTACATTTACAGATGAAGGAATTAACTCTATTATAGAAAATTATTCTAAAGAAGCAGGAGTAAGAGAACTTGAAAGAATTATTAGTAAAATTCTAAGAAAATTAGCAGTTAAAATATTAAATAAAGAAATCAAAGAAATAGAAATAAATAATAAAAACTTATCTGAATTTATAGGTAAAGAAAAGTATTCTTCTAAAAAGAACATAAAGAATTTACCTGGAGTAGTAAATGGTCTTGCATATACTCCATTTGGAGGAGTAACTCTTCCTATAGAAGTATGTTTCTATAAGGGTAGAGGTAATATAATACTTACTGGTTCTCTTGGAGAAGTAATGAAAGAAAGTGCTAATATATCTATTGGATATGTTAAGACTATTTTGAAAGATCTAAAAGTAAAAGAAGATTTCTTTGAAACACATGATATTCATATAAATGTAACTGAAGCTGCAGTTAAAAAAGAAGGACCTTCTGCAGGAGTAGCTTTAACTACTGCAATTATATCTTCATTAAAGAATAAAACTATTTCTAATGAAATAGCGATGACTGGTGAAATAACTCTTATGGGTAGTATCTTAGAAATAGGAGGTTTAAAAGAAAAAACTATTGGAGCATATAACTCTAATGTTAAAAAAATCTTTATACCTAAAGCTAATGAAAAAGACTTAGAAGAATTACCAAAAGAGATAACTGAAAATATAAAAATATATTTAGTAGATAACTATAAAGATATATATAAAGAATTATTTAAATAGAAGTCAAATTGACTTCTTTTTTATTGCTTTTTTTAATATAAATTGATAATATTAATAATAGAGGTATGATATTATGAATAAGAAAACATGGATATTTTTAGGAGTCATAGTTTTGTTTATAGTAGGTATTATAGTTATTTATAATGTTACTAAAACAAAAGACTTAATAAGTAAAGAAAAAACAGTACAAGGAATTAAATTTAGTAATGCAAAATTAACTAAATTATCTGATAAATATATTTTTAATGTAACTGTTACTACTAGTAAGGAAGCAGTTAAAGTAATTGATTTTGATGCAACTGTATATGATAAAAAAGGGAATAGGTTAGAAACATTAACAGGATATATTGGAGATATAGATAATTTATCTAGAAAAGATATAACAATTGAATGTAAAGAAGATCTATCTGAAGCATATGAAATTAATTACACTATAAGGATTAATAATGATTAAAAAAATATCATTATTTTTTCTTTTATTAATACCATTTAATGTATTCGCATTAGAAAAAGTAAAATTAGATAAATGTATTGATGGAGATACGGCATCTTTTATATATAAGAAAGAAGCAACTAAATTTAGATTTTTATCAGTTAATGCTCCTGAAAGTACATCTAAAGTAGAAGCATATGGCCCTGAAGCTAGTGAATATACTTGTAATGAATTAAAAAATGCTAAAAAGATAGAGATAGAATTTGAAGAAAATTCTGAAAAAAAAGATAAATATGATAGATATTTAGTATATGTATTTGTAGATGATGAATTACTTCAAGAAAAACTTTTATATAGAGGACTAGCAGACTTAAAATATAATAAAAATAATTATAAATATACTACTAAATTAGAAAAAGCTAATAAACATGCTAAGAAAGAATTATTAGGTATATATAGTACTAAAGAATATAAAGAAGAATTAGAAGAAAATTTATTATCTTATTTAACAAAATGGGGTAAAAAAATATTATCAAATATTTTAAAAGAAATAATTGATTAATTTCTTTTTTTCTATGTTATAATATAAAAAGTGTAGGTGAATGACGGTGTTTAAGAATGTTTTAAATGATTTAAAACTTAATAGAATATCTTATTTATTAGAAGTCATAGAAACTCAGAACTTTAAACAAAAAGTAGATGCTTATAATAAATTAAGAAAGATTAAACTAAATGAAGATGATGGGCATTTTATCATTGATAAAGTTACTACTATTAAACATAGTAATAAAGATGATTTTAATGTAGAAATATCTTTACTTTCTTTAGTATTCAAGAATTACTATGATTCATATTCTGATCATATATTAGAAATATTTAAAAAATTAAACACCAACACTAAATATGAACTTTTAAATATATTAGCAAATTCAAACGATCCATCTGAACTTATATTATATAGAATATTACTAACAAATTATTATAAAGAATTTAATAATTATCCTTTAGGAACAATTGCTACTAATAAAGATAATTATGATTTAATATTCCCTGAATTATATGAAACATTTAAAGCTAAAAATAATAGAAATAGTATATTACTATTATTAAATGATTTTATAAATCAAGGAGTAGTACCTTTAGAACATTTAAATAAGAATAAAAAAGTATTACAAAAATTAATTATTAATATTTTTAAAGAAGGTATTAAATATAAAATAGATACTAATGAAAATTTCATGTCTAAGAAAGAATATATTGATTTAAGAATATTCCTTGAAGTAGCAATTAATATTGAATTTTATGTTTCAAGTAAAGAAACTAAATCTAATTTAGATAAGTTATATAAGATTAAAGATAATCAATTAAAATTATTTATATTAGAAAGTTATTCTAGAAAAGAAATGAGTATCTCTAAAATGAATCTTAATTCTATAGCAAGAGATAATTTAAGTAGATATCCATTATATACTTTCTTAGAATATAATAATTTAGAAAAATTAATGCCTAAAAAATATAGTAATAATAAAGATTTATCTTTATCAGATCTATATATTAATTATGGTATATCAACTGGATATACAAAAGTACCATATGATTTTGAATTATTAGAAGAAAGAATAATAGATAATTATAAATATTATATTTATAAATTTAAAGCACCATTTAATTATAATGAAGAAATTATTGATCCGGCGACTGATTATTTACTTAGAAATATTAAAGTAGATCAAGAATTAATAAATAATGGTGAAATAACCTATATAGGAGTATCTGGAGGATATAATAAGGATAAGAACCCTTCTAGTATAGAAAAGCCTTTAGAAGGGCTTAAAATAGCTAAATTAGATGATGATTTAGATAAAGTAATAAATAAATTATTAAATATAGAAATTAAACCTGTAGAAGTTAAAAAAGAAGAAGTAGTAGTACCTAAAGAAGTAAAAGAAAGTAAATTATCTAAAATATTTGATTTTTCTAAATTACTTACATTCTTTAGTATTATGATCATGGTATTAACTATACTATTAATATTATATTTAAATAATATAGATTTATTTAATTTAAGAAAAAATAGTCTAAATCATACTAATATGATTCATGCAGTATTACTAGAACAAAAAGATCTAGTTAGTGAAATAAATTATAAAGAAATCTTCTGGAAAGAAGATGGAGAATACTACGTATTATTCTTTAAGAAAAAAGATAAGAGTATATATTATGAATATTTAAATACTCTTCTTAAAAACGACTATAAATTCTATTTTGTAGATCTATCTAATAAAGATAATAAACCTATATATGAAGGAAATGAAACAGGATTTGTTATTAGTGAAGATACTTTATTAAAAGTAAAAGATCATGAATATTCGTTCTATATAATTGGTAAATCTAACATACAAGATGAATTTAAATCTTATACTGATGAAATAGAAAAGAAATTAGAAGAAGAAAGAAAAGCAAAAGAAAAAGAAGCTGCTAAAAAGAAAAAGAAGAAAAATGAACCAGTAGATGCTGAAGATATTCTAAAAGAATTAGAAAAACAAGAAAATACTGAACAACCTACTGAAGAATAGTATATTGATTTTTATATAGTTTTAGAGTATAATCTAATAAATGCGTTATAAGTGTGAGGAGTAAAATAATAATTATTTTAAGAGAGTCTATGGATGGTGAAAATAGATAATAATTTTATTTGAAGGTTGCATACTAAGCAGAAATATCCGTTAATACGCGTTAAGTATAAGAGAGCATAGATATCTATGAAGTAAGGTGGTACCACTCGAAAGAGCCCTTACATCATAGGTATTTTTTTGTTAGAAAGGAGCATATATGAATAAAGCATTAGAAGAATTTACTAGATATACTAATAGTTATTTAGAATATGGTGATATGATACAAAATAAAATAGATCATACACTTCGAGTCACTGATAATGCAGTTTCTTTATCAAGAAAATTAAATTTATCAGAAGATAAAATAGAAATAATTAGAGTAATTGGATTACTTCATGATATTGGTAGATTTGAGCAATGGAAGAATTATCATACGTTTTATGATGTTGATAGCATTGATCATGGTAATTATGGATATGAAGTGTTAAAGAAAGACAATTATATTGATAAATATATAGATAATAATCAAGATACTGTTTTAAGAGTAGTTAAAAATCATAATAAAATGGATTTGCCAAATGATTTAACTGAAGAAGAAGTATTATTCATTAAAATTATTAAAGATGCAGATATGCTTGATATTTTATATATGCGTAGTATTTATGAATTAAAAATAAAAATCGAAGATAAACCTATGTCTAAGGAAGTTTGGGATAAAGTTTTAGAACATAAATTAATTAGTAAAGAAGATTTAATAACTTTATCTGATAAATTAGGAATTACTTTTGGTTTTGCATTTAATTTTAATTTTAAAGAAAGCTATATTATTTTAAAAGAAAGAAAATACTTTGATAAAATAATAGATATTTATAAAGATATTACAAATAATGATGAATTAAAAAATCAATTAGAAGAAATGAGAAATATAATAAATAATTATATAGAGGAGATGACATTATGTTAGATACAAAATATAATCATAAAGAAGTAGAACAAAATAAATATGATATATGGAAAGAAAAAGGATATTTTAACTGTGATCCAGAAAGTAATAAGGATCCATTTACTATAATACTTCCACCACCAAATGTAACAGGTAAATTACATTTAGGGCATGCATGGGATGTATCACTTCAAGATATAGTAGCTAGATATAAAAGAATGGATGGTTATGATGTTTTATGGTTACCAGGTACTGATCATGCTGCTATTGCAACAGAAGCAAAAGTTGTTAAAAAATTAAAAAGTGAAGGTATTAATAAATATGAACTAGGTAGAGAAAAATTCTTAGATGCTTGCTGGGATTGGACTAGAGAATATGGCGGTAATATTAGAAAAGAATGGGCTAATATGGGATGTTCTCTTGATTATACTAAAGAAAGATTTACACTTGATGAATATTCTGTTAATGCCGTTAATAAAGTATTTATAGATATGTTTAATAGAGGGCTTATCTATAAAGGTAAAAGAATTATTAACTGGGATCCAGAAGCTAAAACAGCTCTATCTAATGAAGAAGTTAATTATAAAGATACTAAAGGTGCTTTCTATCATATTAAATATATGTTAGCAGGAACAAATGATTATTTAGATGTTGCTACTACAAGACCAGAAACTTTATTTGGTGATACTGCAGTAGCAGTTAATCCTAAGGATGATAGATATAAAGATTTAATAGGAGAAAAAGTAATAGTACCTATAGTTAATAGAGTAGTTCCAATAGTTGGTGATGATTATGCCGATATGGAAAAAGGTACTGGTGTAGTTAAAATAACTCCAGCTCATGATCCTAATGACTTTGAAGTAGGAAATAGACATAACTTAGAAAGAATAGTAGTTATGGATGAAACTGCTCATATGAATGAAGAAGCAGGTAAATATAAGGGTTATGATAGATTTGAATGCAGGGAAGCATTAGTAAAAGAATTACAAGATAAAGATTTATTAATAAAAATAGAAGATATAACTCACTCAGTTGGTTATTCAGAAAGAACTGATGCTATGGTTGAACCATATCTATCAGAACAATGGTTTGTTAAGATGGATGGACTTTCTAAAAACTTAATTGAAATGCAGCAAGATAAAGATAAGAAAGTTAATTTCTTCCCAAAAAGATATGAAAAGACTATTATTCAAAAAGCTAATGAATGTTATGATTGGTGTATATCTAGACAATTATGGTGGGGTATAAGAATACCAGTTTGGTATAAAGATGGCGAAATGAAGGCTAGTATTACTTCTCCAGGAGAAGGATGGGTACAAGATCCAGATGTACTTGATACTTGGTTCTCATCTGGTTTATGGCCATATTCAACACTTGGATGGGCTATGGAAGATAAAACATTATTTAATAGATATTTTCCAACTAATTTCATGTCTACAGGTTATGATATTATATTCTTCTGGGTATTTAGAATGATGTTTCAAGCTGAAGCTTTTACTGGTAAAAATCCATTTAAGGATTGTTATATGCATGGACTTATTCGTGCTAAAGATGGAAGAAAAATGTCTAAATCTTTAGGTAATGGTGTTGAACCAATAGATATGGTTGATAAATATGGAGCAGACTCTCTTAGATATTATTTAACTACTAGTAGTGCTCCAGGATTAGATTTAAGATTTGATGAAGATAAATTAACATCTACATGGAATTTTATTAATAAGATATGGAATGCTTCTAGATTTACTTTAATGAATATTGAAGGTTTAAAAGAAATAGATTTATCTGATTTATCTAAAGAAGATAAATGGATTTTAACTAAATTACAAAAAACTATTAAAGATGTAAGAAAATACATGGATAAATATGAATTCCAAAATGTTGGTACAGTTTTATATGACTTTATATGGAGTGATTTCTGTGATTCATACATAGAATTTTCTAAATTTAGTATAGATAAAGAATCTACTAAGAGTACATTACTTTATGTATTAACTAATATATTAAAAATGCTTCATCCATTTATGCCATTTGTAACTGAAGAAATATATCAAAAATTACCTATTAAAGATAGTGAATCTATAATGATTAGTTCTTATCCAGTAGTAGATAAAAAACTTATATTTGAAGAAACAAACGTAGAAGATATAATTGATTTTATTAAGACTTTTAGAAATACTAAACAAGCTAATAATATTCCTAGTGATTTTAAAGCTAGATTTGATATAGAAATTGATCCAATTGCTATTAAATTATTAAAACTTGAAGGTAAGATAGTTAATGAAGAATTAGATATTAAATCTTATAAAGTAGTATCAAATTATACAAATGGAGAAATCTATTTTGAAAAAGAATTAACTGATGAAGAAAAAGAAGCTAGAGAAAACTTAATTACTAGTTTAAAATCTTCAATTGAAAGAAGAGAAAAATTATTATCTAATGAAAACTATGTTAATAAAGCGCCAGCAAATATAGTAGAAATGGATAGACAAAAATTAGAAGAAGAAAAAAATAAATTAAAGGAACTACTAGGGTAGTTCCTTTTATTGATTAAATTTAAATTTGTGATATAATTAACAATAGGAGATGATTAAATGAAAATATGTAGTAACTGCAAAAGAGAAAATAAAGACGATGCAGTATTCTGCACTGGCTGTGGTAGAAAATTTAAAAAAGAAACAGACATAGCCAAAATAGTATTATTAGTAGGAGTATTTTTAGTATTATTCTCTAGTATATTCTTTGGAATATTAAACTGGGGTATTATGAATAATCTATTTAGATTATTATTCTTCTGTTTTGAATCATGCTTATTCTTCTTATTAAGTTTAGCTTTAAAGAAGGTAAGTAATGTAACATCAAGAATATTCTTGGTAATTGGGTTAGTGTTAACACCATTTACATTAGCACTTATACCTTATTATAATTTAATACCTAATATTCTTTATAATGAGGCATTAATATATACATATTTAGCTGTATTATTCTTATTAACATATGCAGCATATATATTAATTAATTTTAAATTTAAAAGTAAAATATTAGACTATTTAGCATATTTTAGTTTATTATTTTCAATTATTTGTACTGTAGGAGTATTTACTTCAAGCCTAACAATATTAGCATTTGTATTAGTATTATATATGTTAGTTCTTACAATTGTATCTAAATTTCTTACAGGAAATAGGGTATATTATATTTTCTCAATTATATTATCATTCTTATTAATACCATTATTAATAGCAGTATTCTTATATAAGAGTGATATAGAAATAATCATGAGTATTATTATATTTGTATTATTCGTGGCAGATTTATATCTAAAGATGATATTTAATAAGAAGAGTGTAATGCATTTCTTCACACCGTTCTTCTTACAATTACTAAGCTTTGTATTAATTTGTAATATGTTTGGAGATAGTGACACTATTTCAATCATAGCATTAGCAGCAGTTAATATTGTATTCTATTTTGTAACATTAATATTTAAAAATAATATGTTCTCAATAGTAACACTTATATTAACTCATATCCTGTTAGCATTCTTAACATTCCTTTGTATGGTAATTTCAAATAACATGATACTTGTTATAGTAAGTTTATTAGCATTAGTTTATAACTTAGGATTATTAATTGCTAAGAAATATAACTTTGCACATATCTTTATAACATTAAATGTATTATTTGCAGTAGTAGGATTAAACTTCTGGTTATATAACTTTAGTAGTTTAATAATAGTAACATTCTTATCGATTGTTTATTTAATTATTTATTTAGTATTAAAACTAATTAAAAATAAATATGATTTCATATATTTAATAATAATGCTTGCAATTGGATTAGTTTCTATATTTATGGAACTAAATGGATCATTTGGCATTATCAAATTAATATTATGTATTACATTTATAATTGGATATATTCTAATTAATATATTTAAAGAAAATATAGCATTAAGAATAATATGGTTTATTATATTAAATGGAATAATCTTTACATTATTTAATAATTTATATTATGGATTACTTGCAGCTTCTTTATTTACTATAGTAACAAGTGTAATATTCCAAAAAACATTAAAATTAGATTATAAACCATATTTATTATATGCAGAAATAGCTATATTTGCTGCAACATTCTTTAATACAATGCATCATAGTTTAATATCTTTATTTATTAATGTATTGGCATTCGTATTAGGATATTTATGCGTATCATATTTCCATAATAAGAAACCATGGAAGATTGCATATATAATGGTTGGTTTATTATATATTACTAAGTTAATTGGAGTAGTAATAGAACCAATAGTTATATCTAGTTTAATAGCTATATTAATAGATTTAATAATAATAGTATCTATGTATCTATTAGATAGATTTAATAGTAAAGAATTAGTAATAATTTCATTAGTTACATTAATTCCATATTATACTTTATTAGGAAAAGGAATAAGCACAACTTCTGATGAATTATACTTAATACCATTTGTAGTTTATCATGTATTATTAACATTTGTTATTAAATGGAAGAGTAATACAAATAGAAATGTATTTATATTAATACCATTCTTCTTATTTGCAGTATTATTCTTATTTATAAATAGTGGTGTAATATCTACTATAATATGTGCAGTATATGCTCTAATATATATGATAATGGGTCTTGTTAAGAAATATAATTTATTAGTATTCTTTGCTATTGGATATTTAGTACTTGCTATATTATTCCAAATCTTTACAGTACTTAATAGTATGGCTGCTATTATAGCATTATTAGTAGTAGGATTCATATTAATATTTGTAGCAGTATTTTATAGTACAAGAAAGAAAGATTAAACATTATGTTTAATCTTTTTTATTTTTATGATATAATTTTTATTGTTAAAGGTGATTTTTATGAAATTAAAAAATAGTTATTTTTTTACAATTAGAGAAAGTATTAAAGATGAAGATTCTGTTTCAGGAAATTTATTAGTTAGATCAGGAATGATTAAAAAAACATCTTCTGGAATATATATGTATCTTCCTTTAGGATATAGAGTATATAGAAATGTAGAAAGAATAATAAGAGAAGAAATGAATAATGCAGGAGCACTTGAAGTACATATGCCAACACTTGCTCCAACAGAATTATTTGAAAGATCTCATAGATTACATTTATTTGGTAAAGAAATGTTTAAATTAGAAGATAGATATGAAAAGAAATATGCTTTAGGACCAACACATGAAGAATTATTTACAGTAGCTGCTACTAGTGGTGTTGATTCATTTAAAGATTTACCATTTACTATGTATCAAATACAAAATAAATTTAGAGATGAAGCAAGACCAAGATATGGTTTAATTAGAGTAAGAGAATTCTCTATGAAAGATGCTTATTCATTTGATAAAGATGAAAAAGGCTTAGATGATTCTTATAATAATATGTTTAATGCATATAAAAAGATATTTGGAAGACTAGGTATTAATTATAAAGTAGTTACTGCAGATACTGGTAAAATGGGTGGTTCTTTATCTGAAGAATTCCAAGCAATATCTGATATAGGAGAAGATACATTAGTACTTTGTGATAAATGTGATTATGCTTCTAATATAGAAGTATGTACTTCTATGATAATGACTGAAGAATCTTCTGAAAAAGCATTAGAAAAAGATTTAGTAGAAACACCTAATGCTAAGACTATTGAAGAAGTATCTAAATATTTAAATGAAGCACCTAATAAATTTGTTAAAACTTTGATATATAATATTGATGGTAATTTATATGCATGTCTAGTTAAAGGAGATTCAGTTATTAATGAAGATAAATTAGCTAGATTAATGAATGCTACTGAAGTAGAACTTGCTACTAAAGAAGAAATAGAATCTAAGACTAATTCTATAGTTGGATATGCTGGCCCAATAGATTTAAATATACCTATTATAATGGATAATGAAGTAGAATTAATGGTTAACTTTATAGTAGGAGCTAATAAAGAAAATTATCACTATAAGAATGTTAATATTACTGATTTTAAATATGATTTTAAAGGTGATATTAGAAATGTTAAAGAAGGAGATACTTGTCCTAATTGTGGTGGTAAATTATACTTTAAAAAAGGTATAGAAATTGGTAATACGTTTAAATTAGGTACTAAGTATTCAGAAGCTTTAGATTTAAAATATCAAGATTCTAATAATGAATTAAAACCTGTTATTATGGGTTGCTATGGTATAGGGCTTGATAGATGTATTGCTTCTATAGTAGAACAAAATAATGATGAAAATGGTATTATATGGCCTATAAATGTAGCACCATATAAAGTAGCTATAGTAGTTATAGATCCACTTAATGTAGATCAAATGGATGCTGCTAACCATTTATATCAAGAATTAGTAGATAATAATATAGACGTTATTCTAGATGATAGAGATGTAAGACCAGGTGTTAAATTTAATGATATGGATTTAATTGGTATACCTATTAGAATTACTATTGGTAAAAAGATAGTAGAACATTTAGTAGAATTAAAGAAGAGAAATTCTGAAGAAGTAACAGATATATCTATATTTGATGTTTTATATAAAGTACAAGATATAATTGAAGAAAAGAATATATAATTCTTTTCTTTTATTAATAAGGAGGATTTTATGGTATATAAAGATAAGTATACGGAATTATCAAATAGTTTTAATGACATGGTTAATAAATGTATATATACTATGGTTGAATTAAAGAAACGTGGAATTGATGTAGTTAAAGATGATAATTCATTTTTCCAAGTTCCAGGGCCTAAAGCAGAAAACGGTAAATTTTGTAGTGGTATTGTTACTAAAGATTTTGGGGGAGCTTTTAAAGCAATACCTGGAAAGAATCCTACTGATGCAGATCTAAAATTAACAGAAATATATTTGGCAAGAGTAAGAGCTACTAAGAAATATGGTAGATTATTAATATCATATGCAGAATCACTAGATGCTTTTAATAAGGGTAAACCAAATACTTTACCCATTGATGCTGTTATTAATGCAATGAATGAATTATATGAATTTACTGTTAATACTCCTAATGAAAAGAAAAAGAAGAAATAATCTTCTTTTTTTATTTTACTAGGGGAATTATTCTTTTTTTAGAGAATATAATATATATGAATACATTAATTAAAGATATACCTATTTTAGATAGACCTAGAGAAAGATTCATTAAATATGGAGTAATTAATCTAAGCAATGAAGAACTCCTCTCTATAGTGCTTAAAACAGGCTATAAAGGGTATTCTGTTAAAGATATATCAAATAATATATTAAAAGAAATAAAAGATATAACAGATTTAAAAGAATTAACTATAAATAAACTTATTAGAATAAATGGAATAGGGGAGGTAAAAGCAATTACTCTACTATCTGCTATAGAGTTAGGTAGGAGAGTATATTCTAATAAAAATAATATTATAATTAAATTAAATAATTCTAAAGAAATATATAATTATATAAAAGATAAACTAATATATAAAAAACAAGAATATTTTTATTGTTTATATTTAGATACAAATAATAAATTAATTGAAGATAAATTACTATTTATAGGTACTCTAAATAAAGCTAATATTCATCCTAGAGAGATATTTAAATATGCATATATAAATGATTCTACTAAAATAATACTTATTCATAATCATCCCTCTAATAACGTTATTCCTTCTAAAGAAGATATTATTTTGACTAAAAATATTATAGATATAGCTAAGATACATAATATAAAAGTATTAGATCATATTATTGTAGGATTAAATAATTATTATAGTTTTTATGATAATAATGATATATAATGTTTACTTTTACTTGACATTATGTATTTTTTTATTATACAATTAAAGTAACAATAGGAGGTTTATATGGAGAGAATTAATAAGATATTAAGTGAATCTGGAGTATCAAAAGTTAAATTAGCTAAATACTTAGGTGTTAGTAGACAAATGGTATATAATTATTTAGAAATGGATTCTATAAATGATTGGCCATTAGAGAAAAAAATAAAATTATTTTCTTTATTAAATATTAAATCTATAGATGATATAGATGATATAGTAGTAGATAATGATTTTATTAAACATATTAATGGTTTAATAAATGATGACTACTCTACTTTAATAGAGAAGGGGAACCTTTATTTTGATGGTATTAATCAAAATGATCAAAAGACATTTAATGATATTATATATTTATTAAAAGATAAATTATCTAATAATACATTAGAAGCATCTAAAACTTGCAAATATTTATATTATTTTATAGAAGCTTTAGAAACAACTCCAGACTTAAAATACGTTTTAGGATATATAGCTAAGACTACAGGTTTTGTACCAGTTGATGAATATGTATATGATGCTGATAGTCAATTTGCATTTGAAAGTATATTCTATTCAGCTATGATGATGTATAAGAATGGTTCTGCATCACGTGAAAAGATAATTGAAGTACATAAGAAATTTGAAGCAGAAATTGAAAATAAACAAGAAGAAAAATTATCTAGAACACAAGAACTATATACAACACAAGCTCAAGCATTAAAAGAATTAGGATACACAGAATTAACTAAAGAAAATGCAGCAGAAGTACTAGAAAAGATGGCAGAAATTGAATCTAGAAAGATATAATGACTATTTCATATAATAATTATTATGTAAACTTTTAAAAGAATTAAAATAAAGACAGCTTATTAAGCTGCCTTTTTATTATTCTCTTCTTCTCTTTCTAATATTAATTTTTTAATATTATTTATATCTATTATATGATGTTTTTCTAAATTAATTTTATCTGATTTATATTCCTTTATTGGACCAATACTATGTACATATTCAGAGGAATTATCATATCCATTTATTAATAGTATTTTTCTTTCTTTACCATCAGGTAGTTTTTCTATACTCTTAGTCATTTTTACATTAGTTAAACGACATAATCTAACATGTATTCTATCAGATTGATTTGTATGATAGAATTCTCTTATTATATGTAGATTATTACTATTATAGTTTGGTGAGGTAATTACACATGATTTTCCATAATAACCAGTTTCTACATTATATACGCGTACTTTTCTTATATAATATTTAGAACCGTCCATAGTAAGAATATCTGCTTTTTTATCAAATGTTTTTTCTATTAAATTTATAGGTTTTTTCTTACTCATATGCATACCTCCCTTCTAAAAAAGATAGGTTAATATAATAACATATTTTTAAGGGCTTTGTCAAATAGTTTTATCACTACTCTACTCTATTAGTATACTTATATTTTACAAAGGAATTTAATTTATATTTATAAATAAAATAAATAATATTATAATATATTTAGAGGTGTCTTATGAAAAAGAAAAAATTTAAACTATCTAGTTTATTTATAGGTATATGTTTCTTATTCTTTCTAACTATGTTCTCTTTTTCTTTATATAATATTATTAAATGGAATATAGATGCTAGAAAGACGAATGAACAAATAGATAATTTAAAAACTATTACTAAGATTGAAGAAGTAAAAGATAATGAAAATACTGAGATAATTGGAGAAAATATTGATTATGCTAATCCTTATTGGGATTATATAAAATATGATCTAATTAATGTTAATTTTGATGAATTATTAGAACAAAATGATGAGACAGTAGCATGGATACAAGTAAAAGGCACTAATATTAATTATCCTGTTGTTAGAGCCTCAAATAATGATTATTATTTAACTCATTCATTTAATAAATATTATAATGAAGCTGGATGGGTATTCATGGATTATAGAAATACTGGTAATGAAAAGAATACTATTATATATGCTCATGCTAGATTAGATAAAACTATGTTTGGATCATTAAAAACTGTTATTAGTGATGATTGGCTTAATGATACATCTAATTATGTAGTTAAACTATCTACTCCTACTGAAAATACATTATGGCAAGTATTTAGTGTATATCATATCCCTACTACTAATGATTATTTATATACTGATTTTTATACTGATGAAGAATTTAATAATTTTACTAATATGCTTATAAATAGAAGTATATATAATTTTAATACTACAGTAGATTCTAATGATAGAATACTTACTCTATCTACTTGTTATAGAAATGATGAAAAAGTAGTATTACATGCTAAATTAATAAAAAGAGAAGCTAGAAACTAACTTCTCTTTTTTCTTATCTTATAAAATAATAATATGCCAGATATAGATCCTATCATATCTATAAATATATCTCTAACTTCCCCACTTCTATTATTTATAAACATTTGATGTAATTCATCAAAGAAAGCATATGTAATACATAATATAAAGGCATTTATAAGACCTTCTTTATCATTTTTAAAGTTCATTACACTAAATATACCTAGAATAAGATATATTAGTATATGAGCAAGTTTACGTACTATAAATGAATATACTTCTGGGTTACAATTACTAATAAATTTACATATACTAGAATTAATAACACCATCACTTAATATAGTAGATTCATTACCTGTTTGATTAGATAATAAAAATATAACTATCATCCATAGAATTAATACAATTACTTTAAGTATTTTAACTGTTTTCATTAGTAATTCCCCTTCCCTAAAATATTATATATTTTTTATATTAAAAGTCAATAAAAGAGCTATTTAAGCTCTTTCATTACTTTATCTATTAAATTATATAATCTTTCATTAGATTTTTCTAATGATATATCATTTACAATGAAATATACTTTTAACTTAGGTTCTGTACCACTAGGTCTAATCATAAAATATTCATTATCATTAAGTATTATTTTTAATGTATTAGATTTTAATTCTTTAGACTCTAAATAATCAATTATTTGAGCATTAAATATATTATCTTTTCTAATCTTATTCATTAATACTTCTCTATCTTTAAGATTATCAAATTTTATAGACATAGTCTTATGACTATAATAACCAAATTTAGAATATATTTCCTCTAAATATTCTTTTAAAGTTATATCTTGACTCTTTAAATAACATAGTATTTCAATCATAAATATAATTGAAGAAAAACTATTTTTATCATTAACATCGATATTAAATACATATCCTAAACTTTCTTCAAAACCAAATAAATAGTTATCTGGATCTTTCTCTTTAACTGCAATTACATTCTTACATCCAGTTAAACATTCTACTACATTTGCTTGATAATAATCTGCTATTTTATCAAACATATTAGAAGATACTATACTTCTAACAACATAATTACCTTTGACTACTTTAATATTATTAAGTAAATAATATAAGAATATAATTCCTATAATATTTCCATTTAAAGGTATATAATTACCATTATCTCTATATAGTACCCCTATTCTATCAGAATCAGGATCAGTTGCTAAAATAACATCGCTTTTTAATTCTTCAGCATATTTTTTAGCTAGTCCATAGTTTTCTTCTATTTCTGGATTTGGTGATGGTGCAGTAGTAAATTCTGAATCTATTTTACATTGTTCATTTACAAGATTATATCTTATTCCATATTTTTCAAATATAAATGGTACAGTTCTAATACCTGTTCCATGAAAAGAAGTATAAGTTATTTTTAATTTATCAGCGTATTTATCAATTAAATCTTTATTAATAATTACTTTCTCATTTTCTAAATTAAAACTTTCTATTGTAGATTCATCAATATAATTAAATAAATTATTACTTATAGGGGCTTCTTTTACATCAGTATAATCCACTAAATTTATTTCTTTTAGTATATCTTTATCAACTCCTGATACTATTTGCCCACCATTAGGGCCATATACTTTATAACCATTATATTCTTTTGGATTATGACTAGCAGTAATAACTATACCTCCTGAAGCTTTTAGATATTTAGTAGCAAAAGATACAAATGGTGTACTAGATATATCTTTAGTAATATATGTTTTAATACCATTATAGTTAAGAACACTAGCTGCTAGAAAAGCAAATTCTCTAGAATTCATCCTAGTATCATAACCAATTACTACACTAGGATCTTTAAAATTCTTATTTAAATAATTAGATAATCCAAGTGTAACTTTACCAATAGTATATTTATTTAATCTTGAATTACCTAATCCCATTAACCCTCTGATACCTGCAGTACCAAATTCTAAATCATCAGCAAAGCATTTACTAATTTCTTCTTCACTCATTTTAGATAATATATCTTTATCTTCTTTAGATACGAAATCTAACCATCTTAAATATTCTTTATTCATTATAACTCCTTTCTATAATACTCTACAGTTATAGTAGTTCCATCTGGATTTGTTTCTTCTCTTGTTTTTATATGTTCAGTAAATCCATAATGCTTGTATATTTCTTTATTCCTTAATTCATCTGGTTCAACTCCAATAGTTGCATATTTATATCCTCTTTCTTTTAAATCATTAATCAAAAAATTATATAATATAGAAAAATATCCTTTATCTCTATAATCAGGCATAGTTCTAAAAGCAAGTAAGTATGCAGTTTCTCCATTAATTAAATCTTCAGAATTCTGTATTAATTTTCCATTAATAGCTGCAGTTGCTTCACATATGACTTTACCATTTAATAAGCCATGATAATTAATTGTTCTATTATTTTTAATATTATCTATAGCATTTTCTTTCCATTTAATCCAGTTTTCTCTATCTTCAGGATCATTTTCTATATAAAAATCCATCATAGCTGCGACTTCTTCTAAAGTAGCTATTTTACATATATAATCATTCATCTTTCAACCTCCTTTTAACTAATAATATTAGTTCTAATGGGCCATTATTTTTATTTAATACTATTAATAAACTTTGTAGTTTAGTTTTTAAACAAATATTATTTTTTACAGATTCAAAATCAAAATTATTAATATTATATTCATTTATAAAATTATCTATATCATCTTTTAATTTCTTTAATTCATATTCTTTTAGATCATATTCATCCATTTCAAGAAGTCCATAATATGCTTCGATTAATAGATTTAATTTTTCTTCTAATGTGTTCATTTTTTACTCCTTGGGTGTGCTTCATCATAATTTTCTTTTATATAATTATCTGATACATGAGTATATATTTGAGTAGTTTCTATATTTTCATGGCCAAGCATAGTTTGAATACTTCTTAAATCTGCGCCATGATTTAGTAAATGAGTTGCAAAACTATGTCTAAGTGTATGTGGACTAAGTTCTTTTTTAATACCTTTTTCTTTTGCAATAGTTTTAAGTATTTTAAAGAAACCTTGTCTTGTTAATTTATCTCCTCTAGAATTAAGAAATAATATATCACTTTCTTTGTTTTTTAATAGAGTATTTCTATATATATTTATATATTCACTTAAATATTTAGTAGCAATATCATCGATAGGAACTATTCTTTCTTTAGACCCTTTACCAAATACTCTTACTAAATTCATATTAAAATCTATATTATTTACCTCTAAATTAAGTAATTCACTAACTCTTAATCCTGATGAATACATTAACTCTAACATAGCTTTGTTTCTATATGAAAAAGCATCATTTAAATTAATATCTAGTAATTTATTTATATCATCTTCACTTAATACTTTAGGTAACTTTTTAGGAGTCTTTAATCCAGTGATTTCATCACAAGGATTAATTTTAATACTATTATTTTTTTCTAGAAATTTAAAATAATTTTTAATAGATACTATATGTCTATTAATACTTCTAGGATTAATCTTATTATTTAAATATCCTAAATAACTAATAACATCATCTTTAGTAATAAATTTATAACTTTTATTAGTAAATTTATAAAAATCTTCTAAATCTCTTTTATAAGAATCTATTGTATTAATACTTAATTGTCTTTCTATTTTTAAATAATTAATATAATCTTCTATTTCATTAATCATACTCTACCCTCTCTATAATTATAACATGTGTTAATATATTATGTAAACTAAGCATATATAAACTTAACACTTTTTATGATATAATATCTCTAGGTGATATTTATGAGAGAACCATTAGCAATACTTATGAGGCCAAATAAATTAAATGATGTCATTGGGCAAGATCATTTAGTAGGAAAAGATGGTCCAATTAGAAATTTTGTTAAAAATAAGAGATTATTCTCTATGATATTATATGGTAATCCTGGTATAGGTAAAACTAGTATTGCTACTGCTATTGTAAATGAACTTGATATGAAATATAGATTTTTTAATGCAGTAACTAATGATAAGAAAGATCTAACAGTAATTATTGAAGAAGCTAAATTATATAATGGTATTATATTAGTATTAGATGAAATACATAGACTTAATAAAGATAAACAAGATATATTATTACCTCATTTAGAATCAGGTCTTATTACTTTAATTGGTTTAACTACTTCTAATCCTTATCATAGAATTAATCCTGCGATTAGATCTAGATGTACAGTATTTGAACTTCATGATTTAACTACTGAAGATATAATTAAAGGCTTAAATAAAGCTATTAAAAGCCCTTATTTAAAGGATATTAAGATTAGTAAGGAAAATATCAAACAAATAGCAAAACTCTCTTCATGTGACCTTAGAAGTGCTTATAATTTACTAGAAATGTGTTATTATTCTTCTAGTAGTAAAGAAATAACTAAAGATACTATTTTAAATATAACAAATAAGCCTGTATTTAATTCTGATAAAGATGAAACTAATCATTATGATTTATTATCTGCTTTTCAAAAATCTATTAGAGGATCAGATGTAAATGCTGCCCTTCACTATTTATCAAGATTAATAATGGAAGGAGATTTAGATTCTATATATAGAAGAATGACTGTTATTGCATATGAAGATATAGGGCTTGCTGCTCCTTTAATAGGAGTTAAAGTAGAAGCTGCTATTAATGCATCAGAAAGAGTTGGTCTTCCAGAAGCTAGAATAATACTTTCTAAAACAATAATAGAAATGTGTTTAAGCCCTAAATCTAATTCATCAGTAGTAGCAATAGATAAAGCATTAAATGATTTAAATAATGGTATATATCCAGTTCCAGAAACTATAAGAATAGATTCAAAAATATATAAGTATCCTCATGATTATCCAGGCGCTTATGTTAAACAACAATATATGCCAGATAATTTATTAAATAAGAAGTATTATAAAGCTAAATTAACTTCTAAATATGAAAAAGAATTAAATGATATATATGAAAAAATAGAAAAAATAAACAAGACATCTTAATGTCTTGTTTTTATTAAACTTATCTTTTTAGGTTTAATACCTAATATTCTTTTATTAACTTCGATTCTATGATTTAAATTATTTAATTTATTTCGTTTAGATAATAGTGAACCTCTCATTTTCCCAAATAAATATTTATCCTCTCTACTTGCAGTTATTTCTTGATAAAGTCCTATACTAGCTACTCTTTCACTTAAACCTAAAACATCAAGTGCTACCATATTTCTTTCATCAATAAATAAATTTGTTTCATCAATTAATTTTCTTCTTTGTTCATCACTTAATACTATTTTATTTTCCATAAATACCTCTACTTAATAAACATTGCATCTCCGAAGCTAAAGAATCTATATTTTTCTTTAACAGCTTCATTATATGCATTTAATATATTCTCTTTTGTACTAAAAGCACTAACTAACATAACAAGTGTTGATTTAGGTAAATGAAAATTAGTTATTAAAGCATCAATAGCTTTAAATTTATATCCAGGATAAATAAATATATCTGTCCAACCAGAACATTCTTTAAATTCATTATATAAATTCATAATAGTTTCAAGAGTTCTAGTAGTAGTTGTACCTACAGATATTATTCTTCTTCCATCTTTTTTAGCTTTATTTAATACTTCTGCTGTTTCTTTAGACATAGTATAAAATTCACTATGCATTTTATGATTAGTAACATCTTCTACTTCAACTGGTCTAAATGTACCTAGTCCTACATGAAGAGTTATTTCTTCAATTAATATACCTTTTTCTTTAATCTTAGAAAGTAATTCTTTGGTAAAATGAAGACCTGCAGTTGGAGCAGCAGCTGAACCTACTTCTTTAGCATATACTGTTTGATATCTATCTTTATCTTTTAATTTTTCATGTATATATGGAGGTAATGGCATTTCACCTAATCTATCTAATATTTCAAGTAATATTCCATTATATATAAATTTATATTGTCTTATACCCTCTTCACCTTCATAAACACATTCTGCACTTAATTCATCACTAAATTTAATAATAGATCCTACTTTAACTCTTTTAGCAGGTTTACTAAGGCATTCCCAAGTATCTTCTCCTAAATCTTTAAGCATTAATACTTCTATTACGGCATCTGTATCTACTTTATGCCCTATTAATCTTGCAGGCATAACTTTAGTATTATTAAGAACTAATACATCCCCAGGATTAAGATAATCTATAATATCATAGAAATTTTTATGTTCTAATTCTCCAGTTTTTCTATCCATTACTAGTAATCTAGACTTATCTCTATCTTTAATTGGAGTTTGTGCTATTAATTCTTCAGGTAAATAATAATCAAAATCACTTGTCTTCATTTAAATCACCTTAAGGTATTATAGCACAAAAAAAGCAATATTAATTGCTTTTTTAAAATAAACTATCTATTTTACTTATTTTTAAATGTTCATATGCTTTTTCAGTAACCATTCTACCTCTATTGGTTCTTTTTAAATAACCATTTTGAAGTAAATAAGGTTCATATACATCTTCAATAGTAGCTTTTTCTTCACCTATAGAAGATGCTAAAGCATCTATTCCTACAGGGCCACCATTAAATTTAGTAATAATAGTATTAAGAAGTTTATGATCAAGTTCATCAAGTCCTTCTCCATCCACTTTTAATTTATCTAAGGAAGATTTAGTTATTTCTTCTGTAATACTATCAAGTTCATTTACTAATGTAAAATCTCTAACTCTTTTAAGTAATCTATTTGCTATTCTAGGAGTACCTCTACTTCTTTTAGCTAGTTCTAGCGCTGCATTATCATCAATTGATATATCAAATACTTTAGCAGTTCTCTTAACTATTTTAATTAAATCATCAGTAGAATAATAATCTAAATGAGATATTATTCCAAATCTATCTCTAAGTGGACTAGAAAGATCTCCTATACGTGTTGTTGCTCCTACTAATGTAAATGGAGGCAAATCTATTTTAATACTTCTAGAAGAACTATCTCCATTAATTATAATATCTAAAGTAAAATCTTCCATTGCAGAATATAATACTTCTTCAATATATCTAGGTAATCTATGTATTTCATCAATAAATAATACATCTCCTTCACTTAAAGAAGTAAGTATTGCTGCTAGATCACCAGTCTTTTCAATAGCAGGACCACTAGCAGTCTTAACATTAACTCCAAGTTCATTAGCTATTATATATGCAAGTGTAGTTTTACCTAGTCCTGGAGGACCATATAATAATACATGATCAAGTGATTCATTTCTAAGTTTAGCAGCTTTTATAAATACATCAAGATTACCTTTAACATCATCTTGACCTATATATTCTCTTAAATACTGAGGTCTAAGTTTATATTCATCTAAATCAAGTTCTGATTCATTAGGATTAATAATTTCATCCATAATATCACCTCTTTTCTATTTTAATAATAATTTTAATGCTTCTTTAATTCTATCTTCTATTTTTAACGAACTATCTATATTAGGTAATATTTTATTGATTTCAGGAGTCTTATAACCAAGGCCTAATAAAGCATCTTTTAGTTCATTATCACTAACTTTAACTTCATCTTTATTAACTAATTTACCCTTTAAATCAAGAATGATTTGTCTAGCAACTTTATCTCCGATTTTAGGGAATTTCTTTAAATAATTGATATTACCATTTTCTATTTCTTTCATTAATTCATCAGAAGATACAGAAAGTAATGGTAATGCCATTTTAGGGCCTAATCCTTTAACATCTATTAATTTTAAAAACATATTCTTTTCATCTATATCTTTAAACCCATATAAAGTGTTATCATCTTCTCTAATTTGTTGATATATAAAAACTTTACATTCATTATCTAATCTATAAGAATATGGATTAGAAGTATATACTTTATATCCAATATTATTATTTTCTATTACTATATATTCAGGATATATATAAGTTATCTTTCCTATAATGTATTCGTACATTTTATCACCCATTATAATTATAGCATACATATATTTGGAAAAACAATCGAACAAATAAAAAAACTATGATAAATCATAGTTTATTTAGTATCTTTCTTAACACATACACCATATCCAGGTTTATCACCAGCTACATATTTTTCTTTAGCCATTTCGCATGTTCTTTTGGTCATATAATCAGTAATATGGCCTCCAAATTTATTTAATAAAACAAGGAATAGTGTTATTAATAACGTAATAATTATAATAGTTTTTAATAAATCATTTAAATTTTTACTATTTATTTTCTCTATCATACTATCACCTAGTATAATTATTACATATTTTTTTAAAATAATCAATCTTCTAATGTATATTCAAATTCATAATTGTCTATTCTAACTAAATCTCCTTCTTGAATACCCATTTTTCTTAATTCTTCATCTACACCCATTCTTCTAAGTTTATTAGAAAATCTTCTAACACCTTCATCAGTAAATTTAGTCATTTTAAATAATTTTTCTATTCTATCACTATGAATAACATAAACATCATCTTCTTTAGTAATAGTAAATGGTTGTTCTTCTTTAAATTTATATAAAATATGGCTTTCTATTTCATCTTCAGTATATAAATCTTCAGAAAATATTTCATCTAATTTATTAGCAATTACTATTAATAAATCATCAATACCAGTATTATTAATAGCACTTATTTCATATACATCTTTTTTAACTTTTTTCTTAAATTCTTTTAAATTTTCTTCTGAATCAGGCATATCCATTTTATTAGCTACTATTATTTCTTCTTTTTTAGTTAATTTTTCTGAATAACTATTAAGTTCATTTCTAATAACTAAATAATTATCATATGGATCTCCTTCAATACCAGACATATCTACTATATGTACTATTATTCTAGTTCTTTCAATATGTCTTAAGAATTTATCACCAAGGCCTACACCTTCAGAAGCTCCCTCTATAAGCCCTGGAAGATCTGCTACTACATAAGATCTACCATCTTTAGTTTTAACCATACCAAGATTTGGACTTAATGTTGTAAAGTGATATGCTCCTATTTTAGGTTTAGCTGCACTTATTTTAGATAAGAATGTAGATTTACCTACTGAAGGTAATCCAACTAATCCTACATCTGCTAGCATTTTTAATTCTATTTTTAAAGCTTTTTCTTCTCCTGGTTCACCATTTTCAGAGAAATTAGGGGCAGTATTAGCATGTGTTTTAAAGGCAGCATTGCCTCTTCCACCTCTTCCACCTTTAGCTACTACTACTTCATCATTTTCTTTGGTTAAATCAGCAATTATTAGGCCTGTATCAGTATCTTTAATAACAGTTCCTAGTGGTACTTTAACATATATATCTTCTGCCATAGCACCAAATTTATTGCTACCTTTACCATTTTCTCCTTTTTTACCTTTTATTTCTTTTTGATATTTTAAATCTAAAAGAGTATGAAGACCTTTATCTACTTTAAAGATAATAGAGGATCCTTTACCTCCATTACCACCATTTGGTCCACCCATAGGTACATATTTTTCTCTTCTAAAACTAGTACATCCATTACCACCGTCACCAGCTTTAACTTTAAGTACTACTTCATCTACGAACATATTATCACCCCTTAATTCTTAAAAGATGCATCAACATAATATATTTGTCTATGTTCTTTAAAATATTGTTTTTCAAAGTCAGTCATTACATTATCTATTTTTCTTTCATCATTATGTAAATCCATACTAACTCTATTAAATGTATACCAATATTTACTTAAACTTTCTAAAGCTGATGCAAATAATATTTTATTATCAGTCTTTAATATAATATGTTTATCTTTTCTAAATACTCTATCATATATTCTTAAATAACTTTCATGAGTAAATCTCTTTCTTTCATCTTGTTTTTTAGGCCAAGGTTCAGAGAAAGTAAGATATATAGTATTTATATCTTTCTTAAATATATTAGCTAAGTCACTTGCATTAGCATGAATCATCTTTAAGTTATTTAATTTATAATTATTTGCTTGTTTTAAAGCATATGCAATTTGATTTTTATCTAGTTCTAATCCTATAAAGTTAAGATTTGGATATTTCATAGCCATACCTATTATAAAACTACCTCTACCCATACCTAGTTCAAGCATAATTGGATTATTATTACCAAATACACTAGACCAATTACCTATATTCTTTTCAGGATTTCTAACTAATATTTTGCTATCATCAATTATTTCACTAGCATTTTTTACAACGTTATATCTCATAACACACCTCATTTTTATTTTACTATATATTTAAAAAAATATCATCACATGATGATATTTTTATGCTTCGTATACACTAACTTGTTTCTTATCTTTACCTTTTCTTTCAAACTTAACTGTTCCAGTTACTTTAGCAAATAAAGTATGATCAGTACCCATACCTACATTAGTTCCTGGATAAATTTTAGTTCCTCTTTGACGATATAAAATAGAACCAGCAGAAACAACTTCACCATCACTAGCTTTAGCACCTAGTCTTCTACCAGCAGAATCTCTTCCGTTATGAGTAGAACCTTGAGCTTTAACGTGTGCGAATTTTTGTATATCTAAAATCATTCTAATCATGATATTACCTCCTTATAATTTTTATATAATCTTTATAATCTTTTTCAAGATTTTCTAAAAGAAGTATCATATTATTAAGTAATTTATTTACTATTTCATCTTCTTTTAATTTTCTAATAATAATTTCATTATCTAAATCACTATAATCTATAGCATCAGGATTAATTTCAATTATTGCATTAATAGTAGTAATAACTATAGATGATACAGAAGCACATACAATGTCTTTTCCTTTATCATCATATCCTGCATGACCTTTAATAGTAATTAGATTATCTTTTAATTCGACTTTTATCATAGCAAAATCCTTATTTTATAGATTTAATAACTACTTGAGTATATGGTTGTCTATGACCTTGTCTTTTTCTGAAGTTGTTCTTTTGAATATATTTAAATATTCTAATTTTTCTTTGTTTTCCTTGTTTAACAACTTCACCAGTAACTACAGCACCTTCTACATAAGGATGTCCAATAACATCACCTAGCATAAGTACATTAGTAAACTTAACAGTTTTACCTTCTTCAACGTCTAATTTTTCTACATAAATAGTATCGCCTTCAGTAACTGTATATTGTTTACCACCAGTTTCAATTATAGCTTTCATTTTAACGCCTCCTTTATAATTTTCTTAAGACTCGCCTAATAGGTAACTTACGTTTTATAACCATTTTCGTGCGGTTGTAAGCCAATTAAGGCATTACAAACGTTATAATAATAACATTTTTATATATAAAAGTCAATGTTTTTCAATATGTTTACAATAAAAAAAGAAGATTATTCTTCTTCTTTTTCTAATTCTTTAAAATCTTCTAATTTACCATCAGCATTTAATATTTTATTAACTGCTTTAGTAGCATCATCTAATTTTTTAGAACATTCTTTAGCTAATTTCATAGCTTCAGTATATTTATTAATAGCATCATCTAGATCAATATTACCTTGTTCTAATTCTGATACTATTTCTTCAAGTTTATTTAATTTTTCTTCAAAACTTAATTCTTTACTCATTTTTAATCTCCTTTACAGTACTAATTATTTCTCCATTAGATACTTTTATATTTAATGTATCATTAACTTTTACATCTTTTATATCACTAATTACTTTATTATCTATTTTACTAATAGAATAACCTCTTTTTAAAGTATTTAGAGGATTTAATACACTAAGTTTATTAATTAAATTAGAATATTTATTATTCTTATTATTCATATATAAATTAATAATAGTATTAGTTTTATCTATTAAGTTATCTAGTTTTTGTTCTTTTATTTCATATATACTCATTGGATTACTTAGTATATAACTAGATTTAATTCTATCTAATATCTTTTTATTAGTATCTAATATATTATTCATATTTTTACTAGATCTTATTTCTAATTGACTTATTAATTTTAATAAATCAGCTTTAGAAGGCACTGCTATTTCTGCTGCTCCTGTAGGAGTTTCTGCTCTTTTATCTGCAACAAAATCAGCAATTGTAAAGTCTATTTCATGACCTACAGCACTAATTACAGGTGTATTACACTCATATATAGCTCTAGCTACTATTTCTTCATTAAATGCCCATAAATCTTCAATAGAACCTCCACCTCTACCTACAATTAATGTATCTAAATCATAAGTATCAGCAAGTTTAATATTTCTAACTATATCATCCTTAGCTTCTTTACCTTGTACTAAAGATGGGAAAAGAATTACTTCACATAATGGATATCTTCTATTAATAGTAGAAATTATATCTCTTATAGCTGCACCTGTAGGAGCTGTAATAATACCAATTCTTTTAGGAATTTTAGGTATTTCTTTTTTATGTTCAGGATTAAATAATCCTTCTTTTTTAAGATCTGCTTTTAACTTTTCATATAAAGCATATAGATTACCTACTCCATCTTCAATCATTTCATCTACATATATTTGATAATTACCAGTAGATGGAAATACACTAATTCTTCCTCTAACTAATACTTTAGTACCATCAATCGGTTCAAACTGTACGCTTTTAGTTTGAGAAGCAAACATAATTGCACTAATTCTACTTTCTTCATCTTTAATAGTGAAATAAAAATGTCCTCTAGAATGTCTCTTAAAGTTAGATATTTCACCTTTAATAGCAATATTTTGTAAATTAGCATCATTATCAAATTTATACTTTATATAACGAGTTAAAGCTCCAACTGTTATATAATCATTATTCATCTTTATTATCTCCATGATAAATTTTATCAAGTACTGCATTAATCATATCTTTTACTTTATCATCACTATATTCTTTAGCAAGTTCAACAGCTTCATTAATAGCTACTATTTCTGGAGTATCAGTATAGCATAATTCATATATACCCATTCTTAGTATTGCTCCATCTATTTTACCAAGTCTATCAATAGTCCAATCTTTAAGATTCTTATTAGCTATTTTATCTATATCATTTCTGTTTTCTAAAACACCATGTACCATTTCATCAACAAAATCATTATCAACTTCACATACTTCTTTAATAACATCTTCAACTTTATAATCTATATTAGATGCTTCATAAAGAAATATTTGATATAAAATAGTCATAATTTTCTTTCTTAATTCAGTTCTATTCATATTTCATCACCTCTTTAATTATATCAAAAAAAGTCTCCAATATGAAGACTTATTTATTAATTAATTATACCTAATACTATAGTTACTATTCCTAAAACCATATGAGTTAATATAACACCACATAGGTTTTTATCTTTTTTATAAAATATATATAATATTATTCCTATAATAAATGTTAATACACAAGTTAAAATATCTCTATATATTATATGAACAAATGAATAACATAAACTAGATATAATTATCCATATATAATTATATTTGCTATTTATATCAAAATATCCAAAAACTCCTCTATATAGAAATTCTTGTATTGGACAAGATATAAATACATAAAATATATAAAATAATAATGTTTCATTAGGATTATATTTATCTAGATGTAATAATTTAAGAATCAATACTATTATTATACATATTGCTATTAATATTAAATTTCTTTTAATAGATTTAAATAAATTAACTTTAGTTATTCCAAGTTCATTATTTTTAACTTTAAACAATTTCATTAATAAAAATATAAATATTCCTATACCTGTTAATAAGTAAAATTTTATATCATATAAATAATTATTACACAGTATTAAAATAGGAACTATTATATATATTAATAATATAATTGCTAATAATAATTTGTTTTTCAAATTATAATCCTTTCTATTCTATTTAAATAAACTCTTTAATACTTTATTAATAATTCTATTTAATAGTTTATCAGTAGTTTTATTTACTACTTTTTTACCTAGTTTATACTGAGGTGTATTTTTCTTTTCTCTTTCTTGTCTATTTTTTTCTTTTTCTTGAAGTGCTTTAGCTTTTTCTTCTTCTTTTAATCTTTTAGCTTCTTCTTTTTCTTTATTTATTTCTTCTTTTTCTATATTTTCTTTTTCTCTAGTCTCATTAATTATTTCAGAAGCTGATCTATCATTAATATCTTCATCATATTTACCTGCAAGTGGACTTTGATTAATAATTCTATTTCTAGTCATATCATCAATTACACCAATTTTACTTTGTGGAGGTAATATAAATACTCTTTCACATACTTCAGGTTCACCTTTTTCATTTTGAAAACTTACTATTGCTTCTCCAGTACCAAGTTCAAGTATAGTATCATATGTCTTGAACTTAGGATTAGTTCTAAATGAATCTGCTGCAGCTTTAGCTATTTTTTGATCTGCTGGTGTATATGCTCTTAAATTATGTTGAACTCTATTACCAAGTTGATCTAAAACTGTTGCTGGTATATCAGTTGTATAATGAGAAATAAAGTATAAACCTATACCTTTAGATCTAATCAATCTAACTATTTTTTCTACTTGTTTTAATCTATATGGAGGCATTTCTCTAAATAGAAAGTAAGCTTCATCAAAGAAGAATACTATTTTTGGTATATCTAAATCTCCAACTTCTGGCATTGAATCATATAATCTAGTTAGTAAACAAAGCATAACTGCAGAATATAAATCTGGATTTTTATATAATTCAACTGCATCAAGTATATTAATAATTCCTTTGCCATTATTATCTATTGATACTAAATCATGAATATTTAGTTCTGGTTCTCCGAAGAACTTAGATAATCCTTGATTTTCAAGTACACTAAGGCTTCTAAGAATTACTCCAACACTTTGAGTAGTAACATTACCATATGTTGTAGTAAGTTCATTTCTTATTTCACCAACTCTATTTAAAGCTTGTTTTAAATCATCAAGTGTATCTAAATCCCAGTTTTTATCTTCAGATACTTTAAATACTATATTTAAAACACCTTCTTGAGCTTCAGAAAGACCAAGCATAATAGATAATACATTTACTCCTACATCAGATACTTTAAATCTAATTGGGTGTCCATTTAGTCTATAAACATCCCAAAATCTAACAGGAAATTCTTTTACTTCAAAATTATCTAATTTAAGATTACTAACTCTCTTAGCAATATTATCATTCATTTCTCCAGTTACTGCAGTACCTGCTAAATCACCTTTAACATCTGCCATAAATACAGGTACACCTAAATCAGAAAAACTTTCTGCCATTACTTTAGAAGTTATAGTTTTACCAGTACCAGAAGCACCAGTAATTAGACCATGTCTATTAGCCATACTAGGTAATAAACATACTTCTTTATCATTGTTTTTACCTATTAAAAGTTTATTATTAATATACATAAATACCTCCTATATTAATCTTTTTCTTCTTCATTAGCTTCTTTTTTTAACTCAAATAATGTATTTAAAGCATCCATTGGAGTTATATTAAGAACATCTAATTCTTTTAATTTATTAAGTGTTTTTGATTCTTTACGTTCTTCTACCAAAGGAAGAGTAAGTTCTATTACTTTTTCCTTCTTTGATGTACTTTCATATGATTTTAATATTTCATCTGCTCTTTTTAATAAAGAATCTGGTAATTTAGCAAGTTTTGCTACATGAAGTCCATATGATTTATCAATAGATCCTTCTTTTATTTTATGCAAGAATGTTACATTACCATTTTCTTCGATTGCAGATACATGTACATTTCTTAAATGTTTTAATCTTTGATCTAAGTCTGTTAATTCATGATAGTGAGTTGAGAAGAATGTTTTAGCTCCTACTTTATCATGAATATATTCAATTATAGCTGCTGCAAGTGCCATACCATCATATGTAGCAGTACCTCTTCCTAATTCATCAAATAATATTAAACTATTTTTAGTAGCATGCATTATTGCATTATTAGCTTCTTCCATTTCTACCATGAATGTTGATGATCCAGATACTAAATCATCTGAAGCTCCTATTCTTGTAAATATTCTATCAAATATAGGTATATTAGCCTCTTTACAAGGTACAAATGAACCTATTTGAGCAAGAATACTAATAATAGCCATTTGTCTTTCATATGTTGATTTACCGGCCATATTAGGGCCTGTTATAAGCATAACTATATCATCTTTATCAAAGTATATATCATTAGGAGTAAACTCTCCATTCATTACTTTTTCTATAACAGGATGTCTACCTTCTTTAATATCAATAATATTATCTTTATTAAGTTTAGGTCTTACAAAATTATTTTCTTCTGCTACTACTGATAGAGACTGTAATACATCTATATCAGATATTACTTTAGATAAATCTTGAAGATCTGGTATATATTCTTTAATTTTATTTCTTATTTCTATAAATAAATCATATTCTATTTGAATAATTTTTTCTTCTGCATGAAGTATTAATGCTTCTTTTTCTTTTAATACAGGAGTTATATATCTTTCCCCAGTAGATAATGTTTGTTTTCTTTCATATCCAAATTCTGGTTTAATATCTTTCATAGCACCCTTAGATACTTCAATATAGTATCCAAATACTTTATTAAATCCTACTTTTAAAGTCTTAATTCCTGTCCTTTTTCTTTCTTCTTCCTCTAAAGAAAGTACAAAATCTTTATTATTCTTTCTAGAATTCTTTAATTCATCAAGATCTTTATTATATCCTTCTTTGATTAAATATCCTTCTTTTAAAGTAATTGGAGCATCTTCATAAATAGATTTCTCTAGTAATTCATATAAATCTTTAAATTCATTTATTTCACCGAAACCTAATTTCTTCATAATTTCATTAATCTTAGGTAAGGTAGAAAGAGATACTTTTAATTGAAGTAAATCCCTAGCATTAGCAGATCCATATCCTATTTTACCTACTAATCTTTCTAAGTCATAAACTCTATCAAGTGATTCTCTAAGTTCATCTTTAAGAATAAATTCATTAGATAATTTTTCAATCTTATCATATCTTTTATTTAGTTCATTTATATCTATTAAAGGATTTAATACTAAGTTTTTAAGTCTTCTTGCACCAGGTGCAGTCTTAGTTTTATCTATTAACCAAAGTAATGAATATTTCTTTTCTTTAGTTCTAATATTTTCTACCAGTTCAAGATTTCTTTTAGTATTAATATCCATTCTAAGGAATGAATTTTCATTTACTATATTTACTTTTTGTAAATGATCTATACTTCTTTTTTGAGTATTTTCAAAATAAGATAATAGTTTTTTTATTGATTCAATTATTCTTTCATCTTCAATATCTTCATATATATAATCATAGTTATTTTCTAAGTCTTTATTATTATAAATAGATATAGTTATATTGTATCTTTTTCTAGCTTTATCTAGAATAGTTCTATCAAAGTCTGTATCTATAACTACTTCTTTTATATTTCTTTCGATTATTTCATTAACTACTTTTTCAGGATCATGTTCTATTATAAATGAATTAATTTCTCCAGTAGTTAAATCACTAAATGTTATTACATATGCATATTTAATATCTAGTATTGTACCTATATAGTTATTAGATCCTTCATCAAGTGATTCACTATTCATTACAGTACCTGATGATACTACTTGTACTATATCTCTTTTAACAAGAGTTTTAGTAGTTTTAGGGTCTTCTACTTGTTCACAAATAGATACTTTATATCCTTTTTCTACTAGTTTATCTACATATATATTAGCAGCATGAAAAGGAACACCACACATTGGTACTCTTTCTTCTAAACCACATTGTTTACCTGTTAAAGTTAATTCTAATTCTCTTGATGCTATAGCTGCATCTTCAAAGAACATTTCATAAAAATCTCCAATTCTAAAGAATAATATAGAGTCCATATTATTCTTTTTAGTTTCTATATATTGTTTCATCATTGGAGATATTTTAGAAATATCTACGTCTTCCATATGCATAATTATTCACCTATAAAAATTATAACATAAAATAAAAAAAGTATTAAGTTTTTACTTAATACTTAATGAATTAATTCTAGTAAAGAATTAAAATCTACTTGTAATAAAAACAATATCATAGTAGCAATAGCAAGACATGGCCCAAATGGAAGCATTGGTTTATCTTTCTTAAGATTAGATATTATTGCAAAAGGAAGTGCTATAAATGATGCTAAGAATATAATTACAATACATAATTTAAAATTCATTACTATTGCAATATATGCCATCATTTTAAGATCACCTTTACCAAGAGATTCTTTTTTAAATACTAAATCTCCTATCTTTTTAATAGCAAACATAATTAAATATACAATTACTACATCAATTACTATATCTATTAGAGCATATCCTAAATCCATTAGATTTAATATTTCTTCATTATAAAATCCTATAAATAGTTTTAAAAGTAATATAATCGATGAAAATACTATTAATACTTCATCAGATATAATCATATATTTAGTATCACTAAAACATATAATTATTAAAGATGTTATAAATAATAAACCAAATACTAATTTTAATATACCAGATTCTTGAAATGATAAATATGTTAATGCAAATAATATACCGGATAATATCTCTATAAATAGATATAATTTAGATATCCTTTGATGGCAATAATTACATCTTCCTCTTTGAATTATAAAAGAAATAATAGGTATTTTTTCATATAATTTTAATTCATGATTACATTTATCACATGTAGATTTCTTAAATATATATTCTCCAATAGGCAATCTATATCCAAGTATTTCTATAAAGAAACTACATAATACTCCAAGTAAAAAGAATAATAATAAATATATATACATATATTCACCTCTATCATAAAAATTATATCATAAAAAATCAAAAAATCTACATTATTGTAGATTTTTATATTTAATATCATTTAGGAATTCTTTAGTTTTTAGATAGTATCCTGTATATCTATCATAATATTCATCAACAAATGCATCTATTTCTTTTTTTATCTTATCAGATACATCTGTTTTAGATATTTTATCAATATCTATAAGATATAACATTCTAATAATTTTTAGTGTTTTAGGATCTACTATTCTTTCATTAGTTTGATGTTCTAAACAAACAAACCCTCCATGTGATGCAGATAAAGTTACCACTTTAGATTTACCACATACAGAGCAAGTTTCAAGATTAGGAGCTACACCAATATATGATAAGTATTTAAGTTCTAGTATATGGCACATTACTTCTGGATCCATCCCTTCATTTATTTTTAATAAACAAGATACTAATATATCATATATATTTTTATTTTCATTTTCTTTTAATACTTGTGAAGTTAAATCAAGCATGAATGATGCATAGCTTATTTTTAATAAATCTTTTCTAATTTCTAGGAATGGATCTATTATAGAGGCATCAATTAAAGTACTTAATTTACCTTCTTTATAACTTATTTGAAATTCTGCATAGGTAAGCTTAGTAGTATAACTTCTAAGTTTATTCTTTAAATTCTTACTACCTTTAGCTATTACTCCAATAATTCCATATTCTTTAGTTATAATATCTAATATTTTAGAACTTTCTTTATAACTTCTTTCATTAAGAATTATTCCATTTACTTTTTCTATTCTCAAGGTATCACCTTATTCAAAATCTTTTTTATCAAAACCTAGTTCTGCTAGTAATTTATCTTTATCTCTCCAATTATTTACTGTCTTAACAAATAATTCTAAATCTACTCTTTTACCTACTAATTTTTCTATATCTTCTCTAGCATTAATACCAATTTCTTTAATCATAGAACCAGATTTGCCTACAATTATCTTTTTAACTGCATCTCTTTCTACAACTATACATGCATTAATAACTACCCTAGATTTATTTTCATCATAATTTTCTATAATTACTGTAGTAGAATATGGTATTTCTTTATCAGTTTTTCTAAATATTTTTTCTCTTATAATTTCAGATACCATAAATTTAACGCTTTGATCTGTATATAAATCATTAGCATAATATGGTGTTCCTTCATTTAAATAAGATTTAATTACATTAAGTAATTCCTCTACATTATTATCTTTTAATCCTGATACTGGTATTATTTCATCAAAATTATATTTGTCTTTATAAGACATGATTAAATCATATAATTCATCTTTTTTAACTTTATCTATTTTACTTAATACTAAGAATACTTTTGAATCATATTCTTTTATTTTATCTAAGATAAATTCATCTCCCTTACCAAATGGTTTAGATGAATCTACTAAGAATAATATAATATCTGTATCAAATACACTATATGTTTCATTATTTAAAAATTTACCTAATTTATTTACTGGTTTATGTACTCCAGGAGTATCTATAAATACTATTTGTGATTCTTCATCATTATATATACCTTGTATATTATTTCTAGTTGTTTGTGGTTTATCTGATGTTATAGATACCTTTTCTTTAATGATTGCATTAAGTAAAGTACTTTTGCCCGCATTAGGTCTACCTACGATTGATACTACTCCTACTTTCATACTCTTTTTACTCCATAACTATCTAATATTTTTTCTTGAAGAGAAAACATTTTTTCTTCATCATCTTTATTCATATGATCATATCCAAGTAAATGAAGAAAACCATGTGTTACTAAGAAGAATAATTCTCTTTTTACTGAATGACCATATTCTTTAGCTTGTTCATATACTCTATCTATTGATATATAAATATCTCCCAAAGTTTTAACAGGTTCATCAATTGTTTCTCCTTCTTCAAGTGCAAATGATATAACATCTGTTTCTCTATCAATACCTCTATACTCTTTATTAATTTTATGAATATAATCATTATCTACAATAATTATAGATATAACTGAATCTTTTATATTCATATAATTAAATAGATATTCTATATAATCATTTAATT
>JAEEVN010000044.1 GCA_016290885.1 Caryophanales bacterium
TATCTTTTACAGTTAATAGCATCCTAATAGTACCAAGTGATACATCTATTATTCTGACAAAAAATATTTTTATACATAGATACATTAATTGCATATAATTCACCTATAATTATAATGCACAAAAAAAGTTCTAATATTAGAACTTAATTATTATTTATCTTTTTTTTCATTATCTTTATTACTATTTGAATCATTAACATCATCAAACACATCTTCATTATCATTATTATCTTCAGCTATTTTTATAAAATATGACATTAATTGATTTAATATTTTTTCACTACCAACATATGTTTCTTTTACCTTACCATCTTCTACAAAAATAAGAGTAGTATCTTTAACTTTTAATTTCTTTAAATCTTTTAATTCTTCTTTATCTCCTAATAATTTTTTATTTTCATCTTTAGATAAATCTATGTAATAGTATTCTAAACCTAAATTTGATTTCTTTAAACTATTTATATATGTATCATATTGTGAATTCTTATCATCATCTTCTTTATCTAATAATAAATAATAAGATGAATCTTTAATATTATCTATATCCGAATAATTAATATCATTTTCTTTTCTAACATCTATAGTTTCATTTTCTTTTTTATTCTCTTTATTTTGCTTATCAACAATTTTAATAGTTAAATAATAAAAGCTTCCTAAAGTTAGTAATAATATAAGCGCTGTAATTACTTTTGTTTTAATTGTAAAATTTTCTTTTGTTTCTTTCTTCTTATCAACTTGTTTGTTCAATCTTGCCTTTTTCATAATATCACCAAGTTTATTATATCATGCCGAGGACTTTGTCCGCAACCTAAACACTTAAAAACTCTCAAGAATTCTTGAGAGTTTTTATACAAACCACTTTTCAAACGTTTGCTAAATACAGTATAATAACTGCTAAAAAAACGTTATCGGAAGCTACGTCTATTTTTAGATTTCCTTCCCAGAGCAGTGACGTTGTTTAGGAGTGATTTGTATGAATATAATAGAACAAAATAATGAAAAAATCAAGGGGCAATTATCAGGTTTTGATAGAATTATTATTAATGGTTTTAATAGACAACTTAATAACTATAGACAATTCCTATTTTACCTTATCCAAAATAATTGTGATTTAAAAGATTTCAAACCTTTTGCTGAAGAACATACTAAAAGTTTATGTGAACATATTGATAAAATAGTTAATGATGAAAATAGACCCACATATTATGTTCAATCCTCAAAGGTTAATAAAGATGAAATTGCAAGAAATTTACTTAAGGAATATCCAACTGATAAAGGTTTGGTATGTGCTATTTCTACTATGGAATTATGCGATACTATGACTGTTAAAGGTAATAAAGAAACTAAGTTATTGGAAGTTACTAGAAAATCAACAAAATGTAAGTATTACTATCTTTATATGATTGATGAAGAATTTGGATGGATATACCTAAAAATTCAAACTTGGTTTCCTTTTAATGTTCAAATATATTTAAATGGTAGAGAATATATTTGTACCCAGTTAGATAAAGAAGGTATAAACTATGAGAGATATAATAACTCTTTAGTTGATATAGATAATATAGAAAGGGCTCAAGAAATATCAGATTATCTTTATAATATGAATATTGAAAGAAGATTTGATGGTTTAGTTAAAAAATATGTTAACTTACTTCCTAGATTTGAAGAACACTTAGGTCACGGTTATTTTTGGACAGTATTTGAATGTGAATATGCGACCGATATAATGTTTAATAATAGACAGGATTTAGAAAATATCTTTCCGTCTCTAGTCGAAAAAGCATTCTTTACTTTTAAATGTGATGATATTATGAGTTTTTTTGGAAGAAAATTAGACTGGAAGTTTCAGGGAGAAGTAGTCTCCGATTCAAGAAAACGATATCAAGGTTTTCGTATTAAACATAAAATGAAGTCTAATCAAGTTAAGATGTATGATAAATATTCTTGTCTAAGAATAGAAACAACTATCAATGATCCTCATGAATTTAAAGTTTGGAAATATGATTATGATGAAGATACTGGAGAAACTATTGAAGGTAGTGGTCATTGGATTCCTATGGGTAAAAGTACTTCTAATCTTTATAGATACGCAGAGGTCAGCAAAGCTACTAATTTAAGATATATTAATGCTTTGCCACTACCTGTTGATGCAATTACTCCAGTAAAAGAAATTGAAGAAATATCTAAAACTATAGAAGTCAATAATAGAAGTATTTCAGGATTTAATATCCTAAATTCTGAAACAACAAAATTACTTGAAGCTATTGCTTCTGGTGATTTTATAGTTAATGGTATTACTAACAAAAATTTAAGATGTAGAATATTTAAAGATGAAGATATAGATTCAACTAAAATTAGAAATAAAACTACAAGATTATTAAATAAACTTAAATTACATGGAATTATTAAAAAAGTTAATCATTCTTCTAAATATTACTTAACTACAAAAGGTAGAAAAATAACTAACTCTATTCTACTATTCAAAAATATTGATTTACCTAATAATTATGCTTAATAAAATACTATTAAATATGCTAAAAAGTCGATTTTAATCGACTCTTCTTTGCTTGGAATAAGAAAAAAACTTGTTACTTTTGATTGTTTTTAGATATAAATATCATATAGTAATTATTATTCCAATTATTACATCATAAAAAAAGAACTGAAAAAGTTCTAATAAT
>JAEEVN010000020.1 GCA_016290885.1 Caryophanales bacterium
TCTATCTGCTTTTCTAATATCATCTATTATTCCTACATTTAGGGCAATAACATCTTTCTAAAAGATGATCTGGTCTAATTTTCCATTCATAATAGCACTTTAAACAACCAACCTCAGCATTACTTTTAGAACCATTATATTTTAAAACCGCTATTGACCCATTTGACTTAGTAAAAACACTTTCACTAAATTTTTTTTCATAATCAATTTTTTCTTTTTCTTTAACCATTTTTTTCTCTTTATGAATAGTCTGTGTCTCCGGAAAACATTTTGGACATAATTGACAATTTTTTATCTTATTATACTTTGAAATCCATTCATAATTACAATTTAAACATTTTAACTTAACAGGTTGTTCTGAATTAACATATTCAATGACCTTAACACTCTTGTTGTTAATCTTTTTTTGAAATTGTTTAGTGCTCTTTTTTATTTTTTTATTATTTTTTTCCTCTCTATATTCTTCTTCACTTATAAAATCTACTTTAGTGATTATAAATATTTTTTTCTCCCAATCAAAATGTAAAACATATGTTGGTCTATTATTTGATTCATAATATAATTGTATTTTTATATTATCAAAGTCCAAATTGTGCCCCATCTTTATTTCCAAAACCGCATTATTATTTGATAGGTCACACTTAGCTGATATATTATGTTCTTCATTTACAATTAACTCTTGAGATAGTATAGGATCATTTTTAAAAATCCTAGATTTAATATAAACTATCAATGGTTCAATTTGTTTTTGAAGAGTTCTAGTCGTCTTATTAACTTGTTCGATATATTTTTCATGTTCTGGACTTATAGTTGAAACTGTTCCATCCTTATTAAGAATAATTGGAATTTCATTATATGGTGATGGCAGTGTTCCTAGGTATTTCAAATTCATTTTATTTTTTAATTCAAAACCAAAGGAATCAATTTTTTTCACATCTAACAAAGTATTAATAAGATGTTCTATACTAATTCCACTTACATTAGTATCAAATCTAAACACCCTTCTTTTTATTAACTGAAATTTTTTTACGTCTTTAGTTCTAATATAAACTTTAGGAATCTTTCTATAATACTTGAAGTTACCATATGTTTGTAAAATACTAGCTGGAATTATATATTTGTCATTTAACTCAAAAACATCACAATATGTAATTAATAAAAATCTATCATAAACTTTTTTAAAAAGTTCCCATTCTAATATACAATCATTATGTCCCGTATGTATTTCATTAACATTATCAATTTTAAAAAGATTACATAAATTATCTTTAGAAACAATTCCAGAAGAAAAAGAACTAGATATTATCTTATGCTTAAAATTAAAAAATAATAACTTATCAAATCCAGATATTTTATGTCTGTTACAATATTCTTTTAAAAACACTTTATCGATATTTCCGTATGTAAGAATAGTTCTATTATATAAATCAAATTCAACAACTAAACTGTCAAATTCTTCTTGAGTAATATGCGTTTGGCCTTTTAGCATTTCTTTTGTTATACCATTAATGTGTGTTGTATAAATATCACTATTTTTATCTAAAGGCAAAAATCTATCATATGATTTATTATTTTTAGGATCATAAATTGAAATAGATAGCAAGTCAAAACGAGTTGAATTTAATCCATTAGTTTCAACATCTAATACAACATATTTACTTGAATCTATCATCAAAATCACCACACATCTAAATTATAACATAAATAACATAATTATTGATTAGAATAGCATCTGAAAAAAATCCTAAAAAGTAGCTGTTTTTTGACCTATATTTATATCAGGATAAGATGCTGATGCCACCATAATTAAAAAGACTAGATAAAATCTAGTTTTTTAGTGGTATCAAACTTATTTTGCACTTGCAAAATTAATCCTAATATATAGTTTGATCTTATAAATCATTAATAACTATGGGAAATAGTTGCTCCTATTTTGAATGAAAAATACTTGTTTTAAAAAAATTTTAGGAATTTTTTCACTTTTAACATAAAAAATCGACTCCTTTCCGGAATCGAATTTTTCCTTATAAAAACGGACAAACTAGTCATTTGTCCGCATTAACTACATATTTGGTACGAATCTGCATTGTGTAGAACAACCAAGATTCACAAAATAATAAGTAGTAATATTTTACTAACTGATAAAAATGTACCATATTTAACTATAATTTGCAAGTCCTAATATCCATTATCAACAAGAATCCAATTTTCTCCTTTGTTTCTAACTAATATCCAGTTCCAATTAGTATATTTATCTTCATTTAAAGACTGTACTTTACTATTATCATGAACAATAAAATCAGAAATAAATGCAATTGATTCTTCTTTATTATTTCTTTTGGCCCAATCATCATATGTGTTTTTATCATCTCCAACATATTTTATATTTAAGAGTTCACAACCTTTATACTCTTTTTTGAAATATTTAAAAACAACTTCAATGCCTTCATTTAAATCATCTTCACTATAAATATTTGATTCAACTCTTATTTTTTCAGTATTAGTAATATCTCCATCTTGTAAACTACAGCCATAAAATATAAAAGGTAAAATCATTAATATCAAAAATTTAACTATTTTTTTCATCATATACTCCTTAAAAAACTATTCAATTTCAAAGTCTACAAAAAAGTATTTATTAGTATTTGTTTTTTTATCATATAAATATTTGATCAATCTATACTTTCCTTTTTTTAGTTCTTTATACTTTTCTTTATAATTAATTGTCATATTTATATATCCATTATTTATTTTATATTCTTTTTTACTACTATTATAATAATTGTTATTTTTAAAATATTCAGTCCATCCAAACCCACCAGTATCTATTTCTATTTTATACCAGTCATTATAAATGTAATCTTTTGCACTCTCATCTTTAATTCTAATTGTAATATTATCATCTATATTAACAATTTTCATTGATACTTTATCTAATACATTAACTAATTCATATATTGGTATATCTTTATCTATGTGTTCCCATATCTTTATATTATGAAATAAATAAAAGCCATATTTATTTACATAAAATAAGTCACCAGCATCTTCACTTTGAACTTCAGAATATTTTATACTAAATAAATAACTTGTATATCCACCATCATATACATGATATAAAAATTCTCCAGCTTCAATATAAATATCATTTGAAAATACTATTAATGGTCTTCCAAATCCATAATATAACCTTATACACTCTTCAGTTAAGAATATAACATTGATGGATACAATTATAAATATTACCTTTAATATTTTTTTTATTTTATTAATAAATTTATTTTGTGATTCAATAGATTTATAAATGTTTTGTTCAAACACTTCTTGATATTCTTTTTTATTTAATCTTTCTCCACTAATAAGTTCATTTAATGATATACCAAATTCTTTACTTAATAAAGTCAAACATGAAATATCAGGAAGACCTCTTCCATTTTCCCATTTACTAATTGCTTTATCAGTAACGCCTATTTTTTCTGCAAGTTCTACTTGCGTCATATTTTTTTCTTTTCTTAGTTTAGATATAAAAGATCCGATTTTTTCTTGATCCATTCCTATCACCTAATATTATTTTACAATATAAAATGAATAAATTAAATAAACGATTCGTAGAGTTTAACAATTTAAAACAAGGAAACAATTATCCTTGTTTAATTTCTTTAGATTCACACATTAAGTATGAATTATTAATTATGTTTTCAAGTTCTTTTCTTGATGCTTTTTCAACTTTTTTAATTGAATAATCAGTATAATATACTTTTATATTTGATGTAGGTGCTTTAATATTTTCAATAGATCCAAAAGAGACTTTCTTCCCTTCTAACAATCTAGCCATAGATTCAAAATATTCCCATCTACTTCTTTGCTTATTATATATACTAACTGTTGTATGAAAAAAGCATATGCTTTCATTTTCTATTTTTCTACATGTATGATACATATTCAATACACTTTGACCAGTAGCAGCAAACTCTATATCATTACCTTCTATTTCACATTTCATAACTCTAGAATCATATTTAGCATCAAATTCATAATAATAATTTATAAATGGTATAGAAATAACAAAAGCAACAATTAAAATAAAGATAATTATAAGTCTTCTGATTTTTTTCTTTTTCTTTTTTTCAAGTTCATTTACCATATCCACAATATTTTCTTCTAATGACTCTATATATTTATTATCATCAACATCTTCCCCACTCATTAAATCATTTATAGTAATTCCAAGTTCTTTACATAATGGTTTAAATAATGATAAATCTGGCATGTTTTTACCATTTTCCCAATTTGATATCGCTCTATCTGATACTCCTAACTTTTCTGCTAATTCTTCTTGAGTTATCTTCTTTTCCTTTCTTTTTTCTGAAATATATTTTCCAATTTTTTCTTGATTCATATTTCTTCTCCTTTCGCATTCATAATAGCTTATTACTATCATATTTAACACGAAGTATTGCTTGAGTTATATTAATTATACAAAAATTAAAAACTGATGATTCCATCAGTTAATAACATTTTATTCTTTATTTAATATTACATCAATAGGTTTTATTTTAGATATTTTATTTATGTATGAACTTGAAATAATAATAGCAATACATATTGTAAATACTAACATTATAACTATTGTAATTGGATTTAATACTATTACATTCAATGTATAGTAATCAGTATTTCCAAAGAATTTATTTACAAAATCACATAGTACATAGAATCCAACTAATGATAATAACCAAGATATAATTCCAAGAATTATTGATTCATATCCATATATTTTTACAATATCATTTCTACTTGCTCCTATTGCTCTTAAAATGCCAATTTCTTTTTTGTTACTAGAAATTGAAAGTCCTATAAAATTACTAAATAATAAGAACATAAATAATATAAATACACAAGTGATTATGAATATAAATACTTTTAAAAATTTATATAGTCCCATTACATTTTCAAGTTCAAGTTCATGACCTACAATATAAACATAATGATCTCCTGATAAATTTGAATCATTTCTATTAAATATCATTTGATCAAAAGATTTAATCATATGACTTATACTATTATCATATATATAAACTCTATTTGGATATTTTTTTTCATATTTATAATCATCAATATAACTTTTACTTATATATGTGTTATTATCAAGAGAAACCCCTATAACATTTAAATACTTTTCTTCCCTTAATTCACTATTTTTTAGTAATTGCCATATTTTAACTTTTGATAAATTTGGTTTTTTACTAAAATATTCTTTTAAATACTCATTTAATAACTCATTGTAAGCTCCATCTTTGTTATCATTCATATATTTAGTTAGAGCTGAATCAAAATTTTTATCTATAACTTTTAATCCATCAATATTTATAACAACTTCATCTTTATTTAAAGATTCTATTTCTTCTTCTCCATTTGAAGTAATAACAATTATCGGTTCTTCAATTGCTTTTATGTTTTCGATTTTATCTTCTAAGCCATTTATAGCAGGTACATAACCAAAAGTTTTTTCAATAATATTAGGATTTTCATCTAATTTCGCAGTATCTGTAAATCCTTTAACATAAATTCTATATGATAAAGCATAATATTCCATTAATGAATTATTATCATCATCACTTAATTTTTCATTATTTAAATGTTTCAAAAACACTCTATTATCATCATTCATGATTCCAGATATAACTACATTATTTTCACCCATTTTTAATTCTTTTTTAGAATTAACTAGTTCTTGATAATCTTTAGGATAATATAAATTATTATTTGAATCTTTCACACCAAATTTGATCATAAAATCTGCTAAATATTTATGAATAACAAGTTCATTTTCTTTTGATGGTTTACTACCAATTATATTATCAAATATTCTATCATCTTCAACTTCTATAAAATTATATGGAATTTCTACCACATTTGAAAAAGTAGTTTCATACATTTCATCATTAATAGAATTTTCTCCTTCTTCACTCCATTCAAAATTTAGTCCTTTTTCTCCATTATTTAAATCATAAGAAATATTTTGGATAGAATCAGTTATTTCTTTAATTTTATCTAAATTTTCTTTTTTTAAATTATATGAACTAAATCCACCATCTCCATAAAAATTACCATATACAACACTATAAATAAGATTATTATTATCTTTTAAATTGTTTGCAACTAATCTACTTTCCTTAAACATAGCTAAGTTTGTCATAAATCCCATAAACACAAGTGCTATCGAAGTAAGAATAATTGTCATTATAAATTTTTTTATTTTAGTTTTATAATTTTTTAATATCATTCTAAAAGCATATCTAATTGGTAATTTAGACTTTTTAAGATTAAGTTGTAAATTAGTTTCATCTGATGGTAAATTACTATAATCAGCTATTATGTTTCCATCTTCTATTTGAACTATTCTATTTGCATATTTTTTAGCATTTTCTAAATCATGTGAAACAACAATAACTAATTTATTTAAACTAATACTCTTTAATATATTAAATATTTGTTCACTTGAAGCAACATCTAAATTTCCAGTTGGTTCATCACACAATAAAACCTCTGGATTTTTTATAAGTGCTCTTGCTATTGCCACTCTCTGCTTTTGGCCACCAGATAATTCATTTATTTTTCTATCACTTAATTCATTTATTCCTAAATTAGTAAGGATATTATTAAAATTATTAACATCTGTCTTTTGATTTTGTAGTTCATTAGCAAGTTCAATATTTTCTCTAACATTATATTCTTCTAACAAATTAAATTCTTGAAATACAAAACCAATATATGTATTTCTATAAGAATCATATTCTTTTTCACTAAATCTAGTTATATCTTTATTATCTACTAAGATCTGACCTTCACTAACACTATCAAGACCACCTAATAAATTTAAAAGTGTACTTTTACCACTACCACTTTTACCTACTATAAAGATTAATCCTTTATTACCAATTTTTAAATTAATATTTTTTAAAGCATTTGTTACTACTCCAGATGTTGATTTATAGTCTTTTTTTAAATTTATTATATTAATCATAGTCAACCACCTTATTATAATATAATTATATATTATTTTTAATTGAATTGGAATCTACTCTTGGTAGAATCTATAATTCTTATCTACAATATTCATTAATTATATCATTCTCTCCTTGAGCATAATATTCATTATTTTTATATATAATATTTTTGTTATATATTTTTTTATATATAATACAATCTCCAACAACTTTTTTACTATAAAATAATTTAGGCTTTACATCAGATACTGAACCTATATCCACTATTTCAATAATACAAAATAATAATATAAATAAAAATGCTATAAAAATAATTCTTGTTATCACTTTAACATTAACAATTAATTTGTTTAATGCAAAAAGAATTAAAAATATTCCAAACAATTCAAATAGTAACGGAAATATAAAATTTGTACTGTGAAATGAAATACCAATTATCATAGATAAAATTCCAATAAAACTAAATATTATATATCCAAAAACATCGCTCTTTTTATCATTATAATCTACTATATTTACAATATTTTCTTCTAGTTTGTTTTGATAATCTTTTTTATCCAATTTTTCACCACTTAATAATTCATTAATTGTTATGTTTAATTCTTCACATAAAGGTTTAAATAATGATAAATCGGGCATACATTTTCCAGTTTCCCATTTGCTAACTGATTTATCAGATACACCTAACTTTTCAGCTAGTTCTAATTGAGTTAACTTTTTGCTTTTTCTACAATCAGCAATAAATTTTCCTATTTTTTCTTGATTCATATTGTTCTCCTTTCTGCTAATAATTTTATCTTTCAATATTAAATATTAACACCCCTCAAAGGTAGAATCTCATTTTTATTATACATTAATTAAAAAATATGAAACATAATTTCATATAAATTTATCAATTTATTATTTAGATCTATAAGTCGATTTTTTTATTTAAAAAAACTTATATTTTTTTATAGGTCGGAATTTGGTAAAAAACCGACCTATAAAAATTTTAAGGTCGGATTTAATTTTTAAATAAATCTATGTATTTTTGAAAAGAAAATATTTGGTTTCTATTAAAACCTGTGGTTTCAACAAGTAATCCTTCTTTAACTAGTGCATTTACAACTGATTTAAGAGCTGTATCCTTAAGTAATGTCCTTTGCTGTATCATTTTTCTATTTATAATAGGTTCTTGATAAAGAACATCAATAACCTTCTTAGCATTTTCAGCTTTTACTGGTAACTTTAAAATCACTTCATTCATTTCATTTGTAAAATTAACTACACTTTCAAATTTAATTCTAGCATTTTTAGCAGTTTCGATAACACATTCTAAAAAGAATTTAATCCAAGAAATCATATCATTATTTGTTCTAACTCTACTAAGAAAATCATAATATGCATTTTTATTCTTTTCTATATAATCAGATATATAAAAATATGGTTTATTTATTAATCCTCTTTCCATCATATAAAGTGGAATAATAATTCTTCCTGTTCTTCCATTACCATCTAAAAATGGGTGAATAGATTCAAATTGATAATGAATAATTGCTATTTTAATTAAGTCAGGTGTATTAATTTTATTATTATTAATAAATTTTTCTAAATCTGATAAACACTCCATTAATTTAGAAGGAATTGGTGGAACATATACTGCATTTCCAGGTCTACTTCCTCCAATCCAATTTTGACTTTTCCTGTATTCACCAGGATTTTTATGTTCACCTCTAACATTTTTTAATAATATAGCATGTAATTCCTTAATTAATCTATTACTTATAGGTATCTCATTAATTCTTTTGAATCCATAATTAACTGCCTCAACATAGTTTTTAACTTCTTGCCAATCATCTCTTTTTTCTGGATTAATATCTAATACATCTGATAAATCTTCATCTATTGTAGTTCTAGTTCCTTCTATTCTACTAGATTTATTAGCTTCTACTTTAACATGCATTTGAATATAAATATCAATATTAGGTATTTGAGATGCATACCCATTTAGATTTCCAAGTTCTAAACTTGCTTTTGAAAGTAATGTATTTAACTCACTATCATTCCATACCCAATCCTCATTTATTTCACTTGGAATAAATGATTTATAATCATCGACATTAACGTAATTTCCAGATCTGTAATCTTCCAATTTTTTCATAAAGATACCTCCTTCTTTAAAATTATATCATAAGTACAAATGTTTGTATATTATTTTTAAAATATATTTTAGATTAAAGACATTTTTAAATAATTTCGACGTTTTTATGTAATCATTAAATAATATTATAATCGTTATCACTAACTTTGTAAAATTCTTCTGCTGCTTTTTCATTCTCTTCGTTAATATGTTTAAGTGCTTGTAATACTTCTCCTTCATTAATAATCTTTGGTGGATTTAATACTACTTTATATTCATTCTTTTTAATAACTCTTTTATCATTTAGTTCAGTTGCAATTCTCATAAATGTTTTAGCTTTCTTTTCATCTTTACTATTAACTCCATTTGCTAGATAAGTAATCAATTTTATATGAGATATTTTATTATTTCTTAAGTCTTCATATATTTGATTATTTTCATCAGTTAACTCATTAATTTTACTTCTTTGACCATTACTTTCCCTTATTAAATCTATATTTCTAGCTTCTAGTTTTATATTTTCATCTCTTTGACTTTTCAAATTATCATTAATTATAGTTAGATTATCTATTACACCTTTAAAATTTTCAAAATAAGCAGATGTCTTTTCAACTTCTTTAACTAAATCAATTAATCTAGATTTTTGTATAGCATTCATTTTATATCCACCAAATTTATTTGATTCTAGACTTTCTAAGACTTCTCTTATTTCTTTAGATTTGTTATTCATATTTTTAAATTTTTCATTATTCTTTTCAATACTTTTTTTATTTGCTTCAAGTTGCTTTTTTACTGCTTGATAGTTCTTCATATCATTAACATGAATATCTTTATTTCTTCCTTTTTCTTTTGTTTTAAGAGTTGCATTTAATTTGTACTTTTTATTAAATGATTCTATACACTTTTCTCTCATCACATTTTGTATATGTTCAAGTCTTTCTTTTGTAAATACATAAGATTTATTTACTTGTTTTGAAAGACCAGTTTTACAATTCTCTTTTACTGGTACACCTACAATATGCATATGAGGACTTGTTTCATCTAAATGAACTACTGCATTTGTTATTTTAAACTCTGGAACTAACTTTTCTAAATCTTCTAATTGTTCTTTATAAACATCAACCATATCTCTTTTAAAATCATAATCTTTAGTATCCCAATATTCTTTATTACCAAGTTCTAATATTATTTCACAAGCAAGATCTCTTTTTTCATCTTTATTAACATTTTCAAAATAATCTTCAATTCTTCTACTAGGTCTTGATTGTTTATTATTATATTCAAGTCTTGCTTCTTCAAATTCTTTTTTATAGAAATCTTTAACATCTTTTACAATATCATTTGTTCCTTTTAAAGTATAAATATCTTTTGTATTATTTTCATATTTTCTAAAATCATGATTGTTTACTTTAGATAATTGTTGATAATTTTGTATTCCATTATTAGATAGTGATGTAGTATTACTTAAATTATTTTTTGCATTATTTCTTGATGTTGCTTTTCTATTTTTATTACTTCCAATATGAAATGAATAAGGTAGTTCTGACATATATTATTCCCCCTTTCTTTTGATATATATCATGGCATCCAAGATATATAACCCCCTAGATATCTTGTACGGACAAGTCCATACAAGATTTCGGTGGCTAAGGTTACCTTAGAAACCATTAATTAAACTAAACTAAATTTTCTATTAAATTCCTTTCTAACCAAGTCTTTATATTCATTAGAAAACTCATTTATAAAGTCTTTATATTCTTTACTATATAAATCTTTAACATTGTTTAAATCTATAGTTATAAAACCAAGTTTTACTTTATCTATTTTCTTATCACCTTTAAGAGCAATAATTCTTAATACTCTTTCAGTTTCTTTAATCATTATTGAATATTCTTCATTATTTAAATCAATATAATCCTCAATATAATTAAACTCACAATCAGTAAATTGTTTCATATATGCTTTTAATTTTGAATAATACTTTATAGCACTAGCACTAGTTCTTAATTCTGTATTTAATGCAACTACTCCATCATCTGTTTCAAATAATTCTAAACTATTAGGTGTTCCATATTCTTTATGATTTTTTAACTGAGCTGAAAGGTATGACTTTAACATATTTATACTTATTATTTTTATTTTATCCCCATGTCTTTCAAGTTCTATATTATCAATATAATGCGATATTAATTTATGTTTATCTTTTTTATTTAGCATAATCCAATTTGTTATTAGAGATAAATATGTACTTGGATTTGTATAATAATCAACTTGTTGTTTATCTTCAAAAATCATTAAGTCATCAGTTGTAAAATTCATATCATCATATTGCTTTTGATTTTTAATATTATTATTTAATTCTTTTTTTCTATACTCTATTTGTTTTATCTCTTGCTCAAAGTCTTCAACTTTTAATATTCCTTTTATATAAACAGCTTTGATTCTATCCATTTGCTTATCTAATTCTTTAAGTTCTTTCTTATAATCTTCTGTGTGATCTTCTAATTTAGATTTAATAAATGGTGTGTAGTAATCATTTAATAGTTGTTCTTTTTCTTGTAATTTAATAAATGTATCTAATAATTCTTCTTCAATAGTATCTTCTTTGAAATAAGTTCCACATTTTTCACATTTATAATAAAAGTATTTATTTCCATTTGTTTTTGTAGTAACAGCACCTGCTAGAAAACATCCACATTTATGACATTTTAATTTGTTTAGGAAAAGATATTCAGCAGTTCTTTCATAGTGTCTTGCATTTCTTTTACTTTGATTTTGACATACATCCCATACTTCTTTAGAAATAATAGGCTCTACTACATTTTTATAATATGTTGGATGTTTTTGTCTTTTTCCATGAATATAATCTCCAATATATATTTCATTTCCAAGTATTCTATGAATAGATGAATCTCTCCAATTAGTTTTTCCTAATACTTTTTCTTTATTAAATAAATTTGCTATCTTTTGATGTGATAGTCCTTCAACATATAAATTGAATACTCTAATTACAACATCTTTTGTAAGTGGATCTGGAACTAATTTTTTATTATCTCTTTTATATCCAATTGGACAAATTGCTGGAATATGACCTTGCTTAATTGCTCCAGCCATACCAACTTTAGTTCTTTCAGAACATTTTTCTATTTCATTCTGAGATACTGATGTTATTATTCTCATTATCATTCTTCCATTTGAAGTAACTGTATTTGATTCATCAGCTAAACAATCTATTTCACATTCTGAATCATTTACTTGCTTCATTAGTTTTTCTACATCATATACACTTCTTGTTAATCTATCAAGTTTAAATGCAACAATGACATTTATTTTTCCTTCTTTCATATCTTTTAACATTTCTTGATATGCAGGTCTTTTATCATTTTTAGCACTTATTCCAGCATCTTTATATACTTTAAATAATTTATATCTTTTAAAATCACAAAACTCTCTTAATCTTTTTTCTTGCTCTGGAAGGCTAAATCCTTCCCTTGCTTGATCTTCAGTTGATACTCTGATATAAATACCAGCAATTCTAATCTTCTCTTCCATAACTCACTCCTTTTTAAACTAAAAAAGAGGGTCAATAACCTATATAGGCATTGACTCCTCTTAATTTCTTATTAATAAAATTTTTAAAATAAATGTGTATTCGCTTATTCATCATGTACCTCCTTTTCATCGAAGATACTTTCTTCTTTATGAGTCTTTATTATATACATTTATTTTGATTAGTCAATGCTTTTTAATTCAGTTTCTAAATCAATTAATCTAATTTTCTCATTATAGCCATTTTTAAAGACAATATCAGAGTTTTCAAATATAAGATAATCATTTCCTTTAACTTTGAGTATATGTGGTCTTACATATCCAATATTTGTATCAGTTATAGATATTATACTTCCTGGTGTTAGTTCATATTTAACCGAGGCAAACTTACATATAAAGTCTATCTTTTGTTTTAATTCTTTACTTATAAGTAAAGGCTTAGTTATATTCTTGTACATAATAATCACTCATCCTTTCTTCAAAAGCACAAAAAAACTAACTATTTCTAGTTAGTAATCTATTACTCTCGAAACAAAAAGTTCGAGCTTCTTATCACATTGGTAGCGACGGGGGGATTCGAACCCTCGACCCTCTGGGTATGAACCAGATGCTCTAGCCAACTGAGCTACATCGCCATCACAAGTAATATAATATTAGCATAAATATATTGCTTTTTCAAGTTTTTTTAATAATTTTATCAATAAAAAAAGCCTTGTATAAGGCTTTTAATTATTAATTTAATTCAACTGGGTTATTCTTATAATTTAATACAAGATATCCTAATGAGAATGCTATTAATGTAATTACAAATACAATAGCTACATTCTCAACACCAGTTTTTGGGTTAAATACTATATCTTTAGTATCACTAGGACTAGAACCAAGATTAGTATAAACACCACCAGCAACTATATCTTTTAATAGTTTGTTATGAGGATAATATACAACACCTCTGTTATCTTCATAATCAGGAATTGTATAAGCATGATCAGTACTCATTGCTATTTTAACTCCAGATATATTAGCTGATTTTTTAACTTTAATATAGAACTCTTCTCCAGATGCTATATTACCAGATTTTTCATTTCCATCTTTATCAGTAATTGATTTATCTGTTTTATTCTCATCTGCGATTGTTACTGTAACATCATCAGATGATAAGAATCCATAAGTTAGTGAATAAGGACCATATAAATAGTAATCTCCACTTTCTTTAGGTTTTTGATTTTTTGCTAATTCATCATTAAGTTCTATTTTTTTATCTTTATTAGTAAATTTCTTTTTATCATAATCAGTGTATTCATTTCTATCTTGATTATAATATTTATATAAAATATCAAGATTAGTAACACTTGCTGTACCTGATGCTGGTACTATTTCATTTCCTAATGTTTTATTATTAAATTTAGCACCAACTGATTTATAAATTGCATATTGAGTTACAAAATATACGTAATCTTCTGCCATTTTTGTCCATTGTGCATCAGTATAAGTATCATATGGAGCAGCTGTACCAAATAAACCTTTGATTTCATTTATTAATGCAGTTTTATTAATTCCTGCCATAACTAATGCATCATCAAATGATAATGTTGGATAACTATGTTCTAAAATCCATAATGCATGATTATAATTAGGCTTTCCAGTATCAGTCGTACTATCTTCATATTCATCAAAGAATATATCTCCTGGATTAATTGTAATAGTACATGTAGCTGCGCCACAAATTGTAGAAGCTGGTATTTGATTAGGTCCTGTAGTTGTTACTA
>JAEEVN010000045.1 GCA_016290885.1 Caryophanales bacterium
CATGCAATTTTACTACTTCCAAGTGTTAATTTATCTAAATCTAAATCTTTATTTTTTTCATAATCCCAATATTTCATTAGTTCTTTACTATCTTTCAATAGATTACTCATAGCAACACCTCTTAAATATTATACCATAATATTTTAATTACTTTATTAGACCTAGTAATTTCTTACCAAGTTTTTCTACAATTTCCATATAGTTTAGAATTTCTAAATCGCTTACATTTAAATGTTGTCCCAATTTATATGAACTGTCACCACTTTTATTTATATAATCTTCATCCACAATTCCATCATTATGCGTAAAACAGTGCCTTTTTTGGAAGCAAGTTTTAACATGTTGCAACTCTGAAGCATTAATCAAATCATCATATCCATAATTGATAGCGTCTTTAAATTTTTGACTTCCATCATCCAATCTTTGAAACAAGTTCCTTCTTATGGTTTCCGTTGGTCTTATTTTGCTATATAATGACTCGCATAATCTCTGAAATGCAACCACTAGATCATTTAATGAATTAATTCTAAGCGATTCACATGTTCTTGCAGCTTCATCTTTACTAATTGATGAAATAGAATCATATATAGTTGGTAAATTCTTAATATTTCCTTTCACTTTCTCTATAGTATTAGTAAATGTTTGTTCAGCAGAGTTTTCTCCACATTTCGGACAAAAAAATCCTGACCCAACAACTTCATATTTAAAATGACAAAATGGACATTCTATTTTTTGCTGCATTTCATCAAGTGCCTGTGCTGGCATATCAACAAAATAAGTATTATTTCCTTTATAGCTAATGTTCATTTTAATAAAGCTCTTTCTATTAAAACTTCTATTTAATTTGTTATTAGCTTCCTTTGCACCTTTTTTTAGTGCATTATTAATGTCACAATGTATTTTTTGAATAGCTTGTTCCCTAGCCTGATTAACTTGTTCAGTTGTAAACCAATTATTTATGGTTGATTCAAACCCACAAAAAGGACAATGTATTATCGCATCTTCAGCAAGTGAATTCCAATCTTCTGAATATACTTTAAATTTTTTTAAGCATTTTGAATCTGGACATTCCTTATCAACATATCCCTCTTCATCAGCTAATATTTTCATACTATAAGAAGTATGTTCTAATTTTTTTAACTCTTTTATTAAACCATCAAACATATAATATTATTCCTCCTTTGTCAATGAAAAGAAAAAGAGTATAGTCTTCCATTTTTATGAAAACCTACACTCTATTTTAACTATACATAGTATAGCATAAAAAATGACTTTTGACAAATTTAGTTCATAAGTATTTATATTAACATCTCTATATAAAATGAACGTAATTTCTTAATATTCTGATCTAATTGAAAAATTGTAATTTATTTAACTGGCATATAGGTTTGTAAATATTCTTCTATTTTAGAATAATAAACATCAAGTTTATCTTTATCTCCAAGCAATCCATGCCCAGAATTTGGAAATTCTATATATTCATGCGTAATATTATATTTTTTTAGTGCTTCTAGTAACGGATATTTTGCTTTTGGATTTACAACATTATCTTTTAAGCCATAAGCCAAAATCATCGGAACACTATTTTCATTAATCATTTTATCGACACTCAAACTATCAATTGCGTCTTGATATTCCTGTGAGTTCATATCACTCACATTAAATTTTTCACCAGTAATAGTATTAACAAAATTAACTTTTTCTATATCATCTGTTATTTCCCATAATTCTGGTTCAAACGATGCTGGACCAACTTCTTGAAAAACTAATCTAATTGGAAGTATCAATTCACTTGGATTTTTATAAGCAACTAACATTGCTAAGCATCCACCTGCTGACCCTCCAGTTGTTGCCATTTCAGTTAAATGGTATCCTCTTTCTTCACTTTTCTTTACAATAGAGTTTAATGATAAAATAACTTCATCATACATTTCTTTAACACTTGTATTTGTTTCATTAGTACGAAGTGTATAATTTACTGATGCTACAACATATCCTTTATTGGCAAAATATTCTCCATATCTTATAGCATCAATGCTTCCCTTATCCCCACCTGTAAATCCACCACCATGTATATAAAGAATTAGTGAATACTCATTTTTTGAATTATCTTTTGGCAAATATAAATCATAATTTTCTAGTTGTCCATCTCCATATTTTATATTTTTAATAACTTCTCCCTCAAAATTAACTTTAAAATAACCATATCTAAAATTGTTAGTCCTATTAATAGACAATGACATCCCCATATTAATGCCAATAATTAAAACAATGATACAAATAATAATAAATCCCATAATTCCTACTACTTTTTTCATATTAGAACCTCCCCAAAATATTATTTCCAATTATATATCCTATAATTAAGCCAATAATAAAAATAATCAATAATATTAATAATTTTTTCTTCATTATTACACCTCACTTATTGCAACATTTGTTGTTTTTACGATTATATTGTAGTATAATGAAGATTAATTAGCAATATGTCAAATTCTTATTGCAACATTCGGAGGTGTTTTGTTTCGTTATGGCTTATATAAGAAAAACCCAGACAAAAGAAATTATAGAATTATCACTTTTTAATTTATTAAAAAATAAAAAATTTAGTAATATTACAATATTGGAAATCACTAATAAG
>JAEEVN010000046.1 GCA_016290885.1 Caryophanales bacterium
ATTATTATTCCAACTGTTAATGAAAGCTTTAATGAAAAGAAGTTTTATAAAAATCGTGAAGAAATAACTAAAAAAGTATGGAAAGAAATTAAAGGATAAAAATCGCTTTTATCCTTTTTCATTGCTAGGACTTTAGTAATATTACGATGCTTTACATTTGTATAAAGTTAGTATATAATTAAGTATGAAAAGTATAACTAGTTATACTTAAAGGAGGCAAATATGAAAGATAAATTCGTAGGTATTGCTAAAGTTGGAGAAAAAGGACAAATAGTAATTCCTAAAGAAGCAAGAGATATGTTTGATATTAAACCCGGTGATTCAGTTGTTGTTTTATGTGATAAAAAGAAAGGTATGGCTATAATTAAGTCTGAAGTATTAGAAGATACTATGGATAAAATATTACCAAATGAGGATAAATAGTTATGAATAAAAGAAAGAATTATTTAGATAACATAAGATGGATTACTTTATGCGTTGTAATTTTATATCATGTATTTTATATTTTTAATTCAAGTGGTGTAATTTCAAATATTGGTGTTAAAGGAATTAAAGAACTTGATACTATATGTGTTTTTACATATCCATGGATTATGTGTTTGTTATTTGTAGTATCAGGTGTTTCTACTAAGTATTCTTTAAAAAATAAAAGCAATAAAGAATTTATTAAGGATAGAGCAAAGAGAATATTAGTTCCAAGCATTGTAGGTATATTTGTATATGGTTGGATAAGTGGTTGGACAACAAATTATTATGCTGATATATTTGCTGGTAATGCAAATATGGTTCCATCTGTAATTAAATATATTATTTTTTCTTTAATAGGAATTGGTCCATTATGGTATGCTCATGTTTTATTTGTAGCGTCTTTATTAATAGTTTTAATTAGAAAAATTGATAATAAAAATGTTTTAGATGATCTTTTTAGTAAAATTAATTTACCAATTCTATTTTTATTATTTTTATTAGTTTGGGGTTCTTCATTCATATTAAATACACCAGTTGTTACAGTATATAGATGGGGAATATATTTGTTGATGTTTATACTAGGTTATTATATATTTTCAAATGATAAGATTATTAAAAAATTAGAAAGTATTTCAATACTATTAGGAATAACAACATTAATTATTGGAATTATATTTACAATAGTAAACTATGGTACTAATTTTGGATCAAATGAATTTTTAACTAACATATTTACAAACTTTTATATATGGTTAGTAATTTTGTCAACATTTGGTCTTGGTAAAAAATACTTGGATTTTGAAAATAAATTCACTAACTATATGAATAAAAATAATTTTAGTTTTTATGTACTTCATTATACTATACAAATTGTTATAGCATTTATCCTTGTTGAATATATTAAACTTAATAATTTTATATTTAATTATATAATTTTAATTATAGGAACAATAATTGTATTACCTTTAATAACTGAACTTTTAAAAAGAATTCCAATCGTAAATAGATTATTACTGGGTATAGTAAATCAAAAGAAGAGTTCGTAAGATTAAGATATTATGAACAAAAAGATTACTTTTATGGCACCAATTTACGGCGCCTTTTCTTTTGATGAAAAGTGGAGTATTCTAAAACACCTATAAAATAAGTCTAAAATAAATATAGCTATAATAATCCCGAAAAACTTCTAAGGCGTCGGTCAAGAGTTCGAATCTCTTCCGGGACACCATTATGAAAAGAAACTAGCAATAGCTAGTTTTTTTGTTTAAATAATAATGGCGATTTATGACTATTGATAACTCGGAATATAGTAATATTCCAGACAAACAAATGTCATAAATATATGATATAATGGATGTGAAATTATATGATAAGGAGTGGTAAAGTGAGGAAGAATATTAAATATGATGTTAATATTGATTTAGCAAATGAAACTAAAAAAGCTATGGCCAAAGCATTAGATACTAATGATACAAGAGTATTAAATAAAATTGGTGCTTTTTCATCTTTGTATGACATAAAGTTTAAAGAATATAAGAATCCTGTTTTAGTATTAAAAACAGAAGAGCCAGGTTCAAAACAGTTAATTGCAGCTCAGTATAATAAACTTGAGAATGTATCATATGATATGATAAACCATTTAATAAATGATTGTATTGTGATGGGGGCTAAACCACTTACTGTTCAAGATGCAATTATATGCGGAAAAATGGATAAGGAAGCAATTAATAAAATTGTTAAAAGTGTTGCTGATGCCTGTAAAAAACAAGAATGTGTATTAACAGGTGGGGAAACTTCAGAACAACCAGGAGTGTTAAAACCAGGGACATATATTTTGACATCAAGTATAGTTGGAATTGTTGATAAAGATAAAATAATCGATGGATCAAAAATTAAAGAGGGAGATATTGTAATTGCTCTTGAATCAAGTGGCATTCATACTAATGGTTATACTTTAGTAAGACAAATAATGAAAAAGTATCCTCAAATATTAAAAGAAAAAGTAGATGGGAAAAACTTTATAGATGCAATATTAGAACCTCATAGATGCTATTATAATGCCTTAAAAGATTTATTTAATAAAAATTGGATAACAGGTTTAGCTCACATTACTGGTGGCGGTATATGTGAAAATTTAAATAGAATATTGCCAAGTAATTTAAGAGCA
>JAEEVN010000047.1 GCA_016290885.1 Caryophanales bacterium
GTGTATTTAATAACTGGGCAAACTTTTATAAAGGTAAATTTGTTTCAAATACAATATTAAATGCAAATGCATTTGAAAAACTATTAAAATAAATCGCAATATTAAGATATTCCCATACCATGAAGCAGATGTAAAAATCTGCTTTTTGTGTGGTATAATGTTAATAATGGAGGAAGTATGAGTATAAACGATAATATAGCTAATTTGTTAAAATGTAATAATATTACTGAAGAAGAATTGGCTAATGAATTGTCTATTTCTGAAGAAGATATAATTAATTGGAAAAATAATAAAAGTGAACCTAGTATAAAAGAATTAAAATTGTTATCTAAAAGATTTAGTATTAGTATAGATGAATTAGTTGGTAATAATAAATATGTGTCAAGTGATAAAAAAGTTTTTTATGTAGGATATGAATATAGAAGTAAGAAAACAATCAAAAATATTCCACTTATTCATATAAATGTTGGTAAAGGTAAAAAAGCTAGAGGTATAATTGCAATTGGTAACAATGCAAAAGGTATAATATCAATTGGTGGTAAGTCAGTTGGTCTATTTTCAGTTGGAGGATTAAGTTTAGGATTAATCTCTATTGGTGGAATAGGAATAGGAATATTCTCTATTGCTGGAATTGCTTTAGCATTATTGATAAGTATAGGAGGTATTTCAATTGCTCCATTTGCAGTAGGAGGAATAGCTATTGGTATATTAACTTTAGGAGGTATATCTATTGGCAATTATTCGATAGGTGGAATTTCTATTGGAAAATATGTATCAATTGGAGGGTATGCCAATGGTCATATTGCGATTGGATATCGTGTTAATGGGAATATTACACCAATTAAGCCAACATCAAATGAATTAAGAAGATTAATTTTGGATAATTATCCTAATACATGGAAGTTTGTAATAGATTTTATGTGTAGTTTTTTGGGAAGATAAGTGTAAGTAAGAGAGTGATAAAATGGCTACTACAAAAGATTATAGAGATTTTATTTTAGAACAATTAAACTTGTTAGATAATATAACTTGTAAATCTATGATGGGAGAATATTTACTTTATTATAATGGAATATTATTTGGTGGTATTTATGATGATAGATTACTTGTTAAAATAGTTGATAGTAATAAGAAATATAATATGCAAAAATCTATTCCTTATGAAAGTGCTAAACCAATGTATCTTGTAGATGATGTAGATAATCAAGAAGTGTTAAGAGATATAGTATTAGATACATACAAAGATCTAAAAAAATAGAATGATAAGTATACATTAGAATTATATTCAAGTCTTGTAATAGTTTATATAATGGTGTATTAAATATATGGAGGTAGTAGTATGGAATCAATATGTGGTGCAAATTGCGAAGAATGTGTTTTATTTAAAAATAGTAAATGCAAAGGTTGCAAAGAAACAAATGGTTGTCCTTTTGGTAAAAAATGTTGGATAGCAAAGTATATTGAAGTTGGTGGAAAAGATAGCTTTGAATCTATTAAAAAAGAATTAATTAATGAGTTTAATTCTTTAAATATAGATGGTATGCCTAAGATAGAAGAACTATATCCACTACATGGAGAATTTGTTAATATGGAATATCCTCTTCCAAATGGAGAACATGTTAAGCTGTTAAATGATAATGAAGCATATCTTGGTAATCAAGTAGAATGTTTATTTAATGATGAAGCTATAAAAAAATGCTTTGGAATACTTGCTAATATGAATTTTTTACTTGTCTGTGAATATGGAGAGAATGGAAGTAATCCAGAAATAATCATTTATAAAAAAAGATAAAAAATATCGTAAGATTAAGATAATATTATAAAGACTAGAGTAAACTAGTCTTTTATTATGTAATTAGTATATGTTATAATAAAATCAGAGGTGAACGTATGATGAAAAAAATGTTATTAGTAATAGTTTCTTTATTGTTAGTAGTTACTATTACAGGATGTGGTACTAAGGAAGAAAAAGGAAATAATAATCAAAAACAAGAAGAAAAACAAACTGAAAAGAAAACGAATAAGCAACAAAATAATAGTTCAATTATTGATGATGAAATAGTTGATATTGATGATGAAGATAATTCGCCAATTGTAGGTGACAGAATTACTGTAGAAAAAGTTATCAATTGTGATAAATGTGTATATGCTTATTTCAGTGCTGAAGGTGCATCTGCTAAAAAAATAGGTGATACAGTAACTGCAGATGAATATACTACAGATATAAATAATCTTAAGACATCTGGCAATAAACAAAGACATAATTTCTTTGGTTTAGTTTTATCAGGTAATACTATTTCTAAAGCATATGCTTGTATTTTAAAAGATAATAAAATATATTGTATTCAAGGATCTACGAATGGAGCATATCATAAAAATAATATTGGTGTCTTAAATCAAATATTTAAGGCTGATCAATGTAAAACTTTATCTGATGGACACAATTATTGGTGTACAGATGGAAGTTATAATGGTAATTCTAAAACATCAGGTTATACAGCTAT
>JAEEVN010000048.1 GCA_016290885.1 Caryophanales bacterium
ATTAGGGAAATCATTTATTACATCATCTGATAATAATGATGTTCCAAATCCTCCTGCACTAAATCCAGTTACAAGTAATGTATCAACTTTATCAAAATCTACATATTCTTGAACTTCTTTCATCAAAAGTGTGTAATTATTATATCCATTATGATAAATTGTTTTATCTTTACCTTTTGAATCTTTATAATGATATTCTCCTGTTCCTGAATGAAAATCACCAGATGCATAAGGAACAACTATTTTTGTCCAATCTTTAAATGGATTTTCTTCAACGTCACTACCAATTCCACCTTTAGCAACAAAATCTTGACCTGTCATATTTGTAGCATAAAATTCATTACCACCTTCTGATGTTTCTGGAGTGATACTAACTCCTCCACCAAAGAAATAAACAATTACTTTATTCTTTTCTTTTCCTAACTTAAATATGCCATGCCACTCACTACCATCAGATGATTTTGCATCTTTAGGTGTAATTCTATACCATTTATTTACTTCTGGTTCTCCTTTTAATTCTGGATGACTCATTAAAAATGTATTTTTTAATAGAATAAAAATAAGTATTCCAATTACAACTATTATTCCAAATATAATTCCAATTACTTTCAAAACTTTTTTCATAATACAACTCCTTATACTTGTAACATTTGTTACATCTTGTTATAATTATATTATAGAATTTTAATTCCAACAATATCCTGAACAAGAATTGTAACAAATGGAGGTGTTCTGTTACATCATGAATAAAAATGAAATTGCAAATAATATAGTTAAAGAGAGTTTAACTGATGCATTATTTTCTTTAATGTCTAAAAAAGACTTTAATGATATTGCTATTACTGAATTATCTAAAAAGGCTGGTGTAAGTAGATTATCATTTTATAGAAATTACAATTCAAAGGAAGACATTATAAAACAATGGATTACAAATACTACTGATAACTTTTTAAAGGAATCAGATATCAGCTATAAAAATGACTCTACTAAAGATTATTTTATAAAGTTATTTACTCACCTAGAAAAATATAAAACAGAAGCCTATTTAATATACAAAGCAAATCTATTTAATTTATTAAAAAATGAGTTTGATAATAAACTAATAAATTTACATCAAAAAGAATATGAAAACTATAAATCATATTTTATTGCAGGCGGAATATTTAATGTGTATTATTTTTGGTTAATAAAAGGCACTAAGGAAAGCCCAGAAGAACTTGCAAATAAGATGGTTGATCTTTTAACAAAATAAAAGACCAACTTTTTTGTTGGCCTATTATATCGGAATATTACTAAATTCAGAGCAATGAAAAAGACTAGAATTTTTTTCTAATCTCTATCATAATATCTTAATATTGCGATGACTTATTTTTTTAAAATATTATTTAGTCAAGTTCTTAATAATATTGAATGCATCTTCTGTTATCTCATAAATTCCATTTTTTCGTTCTTCAGCATAGTATTTGCTATCTTTCTTGTATACATAAACTATTGCTTTAAAAATATCATTGTCGCTTTGAATTAGCATATTTTCATCATTGAAAAAAGTTACTTTGTATAATTCTTCAGGATTCTCTGGCTCATCACTCTTACTCGCTACATTTGTTTTTAAATCTTTAAACAAATTATAAATCTTATCAATAGTATCTTTATTTGTATATTCAAAAATATTATTGTTTTGTGAATAATTATCAATAACTACTTTTATTATTTCACTTCTATCAAATAAATTTGGTTCTAATGTTTCAGTACTAACATAAGTATTTATTTCTCCGCCAACATTGATTCCTAAAATTTTTAGTTCCCATCCATCTTCATATCCAGTTGATGATTGCTCACTTGGTCTATGTATTTTAGTATATTTGTATAATAATGCATTGTATTCCTTATCTCCATTTTTTATTTGAGTTGGTATCGGTATTAACATTAAAACAAAAATAACAATCGCAACAATAATAATAATTTTTTTCTTTTTCATATACTCCTCCTATAATTCTATTATACTACATAATTAGTTGTTTTTATCAGTAACTTTAATCAGCGTAATATTACTAAAAAAAGATGAGATTTTTTCTCATCTTAATGTACGGGAATATCTTAATCTTCCGATTAGTTTGATAAATTGTAATTTATCATTTATTCCTTTTAATTAATATTATTGTTGATAATATTATTACAGCAATAGGTGCTAATCTCATAAATATCCATTCAAATGCTTGATAAAATGTTCCTAATATAGCCCATTCGGTAATACTATAATCCCAAGTCTGATAAGGGCTGTCTAATATTGCTAACGATATGAATAACAAAATGATACTTATATCTATAATTATCAACGCTTGAATTTTTTTCTTTCTTTTCTCTTTTTGATAATTTGATAATTGCTCATTAATCACTTCTAATTTTTCAGATATTACTTTTAAATCATCTTTTTCTTTTTTTTCAATATTTTCTCCAAGAATTTCACTAACTGGTGTTTCAAAAAG
>JAEEVN010000049.1 GCA_016290885.1 Caryophanales bacterium
GAATATATAAGAATATTCGCAATCATGCCTAGTGAAATCTATAAGACAAAAGATTTAACTAGCGAAGAAAAATTAATAGCAGAGAGAATTACTGCTCTTTGCAAAAAGGAGGGATATGCTTGGATAAGCAATAAAGCATTAGCTGATATGTATGGAATAAGAGTTGATACAGTTTCAAAACATATAAAGCATTTAATTGAATATGGATATATTAAATGTATATATGGGAAGAATGGTAATGGAAATAAAAAAAGAACCATATATTTATCCAATAACATATGGGATAATGAAGCAATAGTAAATAGTATAGATAATCAATCTAATATAGGTTATTCTTCCAAATATAATAATAAATATAATAATAAAAAAGAATATGAAGATAATACTCCTGAATGGATTAAACATCCTGAAATGTGTAAGTCAGAACCAATGACTCCAGAAGAAATTAAAGAATTTGAAGAGCTTTTAGCGGAGTTTAAATAATGGAAGATAGATTAATATACACAGTTCAGGAAGTAGCTAGTATTCTTCATTCTAGCCCAAATTATATTTATGAATTAATAAGAAAAGGATATTTACCAGCAATTAAATTAGGAAGTTTAAAAGTCTTAAAATCTACACTAGAAAGATTCTTAATTCAAAATGAAGGAAAAGATTTGTCTGATTTAAATAATATTAAAAAAATCATTATTGTTGAGGTGGATAATGACTAATATACGAATTACTAAAAGAGGAAAGGTATATCAATACCAATTTGAGATAGCTTCTGTAAATGGAACTAGAAAATATATAAATAAGAGTGGATTTAAAACAAAATCAGAGGCTCTTGAGGCAGGAAATATAGCATATACCGAATATATAAATGCTGGAAAACCTTTTAAAGAATCAAAATTATCTTATTCAGATTATCTTGACTATTGGTTAGATAACTATTGTAAAAACAATTTAAAATACAATACAGTTGAGACTTATAAATCATTAATAAACAAATATATTAAACCTAAAATTGGAAAGTATAAAATATCAACTCTTACAAGTGTGGCATTAAACAATTTTATTGTAGAAATGGTTAATGAATATGATTTTTCTAGAGAATACTTTAAGAACATATTAAAAGTTCTTAAAGGATCATTTAGAGAAGCTTGCAATCTATATGGAATAATTAAATATAATCCAGCTTTAACAATTAGATTACCAAAAATTGATAAAGAAGATGAAGATGTAAAGCACTTATATACAAGAGAAGAAATAGATATAATTCTAGATAAATTTAGGGATAATAACGCATTTATATGTGCATTCTTAACTTCTTGTTTTACAGGAATGAGAACAGGTGAAGTATTTGCTCTTACTTGGGAAGATATTGATTTAGAAAATGGAGTGATATATGTTCAACATAGTGTTTATGATAAGCCAAAAGATTCATTGGGAAGATGGTATATTGGATCTACAAAGACTATAACAGGGAAAAGAACAATATATATTGGCGATACTTTAAAAACAGCTTTAACTAATTATAAGAAAATGCAGGATGAGATAAAGAAACTATATGGAAAAGAGTATAAGTATTATCATATAGAAGATGTAAAAAATGAATATGGAAAAGTTATTGAAAATAGGATAGTAATAAACAACAATGAATTAGAATATGAAAATATTAATTTAGTATTTACAAAAATTGATGGAACATATACAGGGACAGATTTAATTAGATATCCATTTAAAGTAATACACGAAGAACTTGGTATAAAGAAATGTAGATTTTATGATTTAAGAGGAACATATGCAACAAAAGTATTGAATAATGGAACAGAAATTAAAGATGTAGCGAATCTATTAGGACATAGAAATGTTGAAACAACTGAAAACTATTACATTAGAAGTATAGAAGATAATAGAAGGAATGCAGTTAATGAATTTGATAGTAAAAATACAACTGATGTTATAAAAAGTGTAATAGGATTTCAAATTAAAGAAGGTGAAACAGTATGAATTATGCAATATTCAGAAGTGAACCTATTTATACGTTAAATGATCTAGCTCAAATCGGCTCTCACAATAAAAGAGAGAAGAAAGCATATAACTCGAATCCAGATATAGATTTATCAAAAACTAAAGATAATGTAGAACTTGTTCCATTAAATATGAAATATGTTAAAGGTTTTTATGAAATAACAAAAGAATATAAAAAAGAACATGAAGAAAGAATGAAAACCGAAAGAGAAGATAGAAGAAGAACATTTAGACAAATGGTAGATAAATCTAAAAGTGTAGTGGCAGATGAAATTATATTTACTGCTTCACATAACTTCTTTAATGATATGCCAAAAGAAAAAGTATTAGAATGTTCAGAGTATTGTATGACATTTGTAAAAGACTATCTAGGTTATAAAGATGAACAAATATTACATGCGACA
>JAEEVN010000021.1 GCA_016290885.1 Caryophanales bacterium
TATTGAAAACAATGGTATATATAAAAGATTATTATATTGGAAGGATAGCGGTACTGTATATGAAAATCCAGTTTTACTTCATCAATTTACTGATGAAAATGTTATTGGACTAGAAGGAAAAACATTCAAAACTGATAAAGGATTTTATAAGATTGGTTCTACTAACAAAGAAGAATGTGAAAAGTATGAAGACATAGAATGCAATGAGGGAATAGTAAAAATAGAAGATATTAGTAAACATTATGAAGATATAGAATACTTTAATGGTAATTATATTATATTTAAAAATGATAATAATATTTACAGATATTCTTTATATTAAATAGTCGTAAGATTAAGATATTACGATGTTCGGAATGTTCTTGCAATCAAGAACATTCAAATATTTCATTTTATCCGAAAAATAAGACTAAAAATGTGGTATAATATTTTTGAGAAAATTGGAGGAATGATAAAATGAAGAAAAAAATATTATTAGGTTTATTGGTAATAGTAGCATTGTTTACAATCACAGGATGTGGAAAAAATAGTAATAATAATTTAAATGTGAAAAGTTCAAAAGAATATAATATTAATGGGATATCATTTGAATTAGATAAAGAAGATTCTATATCTAAAATGAAATATAAAGTATCAAATTCTTTTGATAGAAGAGCTGGAGCAAGTACAACAGTATATAATCTTTATTATGATGAAAATAAAGATAAATATGATGCATCTAATTTAGTTTTTAGTATAAGTATTACTGCTAATATTATGCAGAGTGAATCTAATATAGAATATGCTATTAATAAACTAAATAATAATAGTTCATTAAAGAATATTTCTAGAGAACAGAAAAAGATTAATGATCTTACTTGGGAATATATAACACTTGATAATTACTATGACAATAATAATTCCTATAAAAATCATTCATACTATTATGAAACATATGATGGAAAGTATTACACTACTTATATTATTCAATTTAATAAAGTAGATAATATGGAAGAGTTTGAAAATGATTTTATAAAAAATATTGTTTTTGAATAATAAACGGAGGTTATTAAAATGAAGAAAAAAATATTATTGAGTTTATTTATATTTATAGCATTATTTACCATTACTGGATGTGGAAGCAATAATAAAGAACATTCAAATGAAACAGGTAATAAGAAACAAGTAGAAAGAGAGTCTATTAAAAAACAACAAGGTTATCAAGAAGGGCAATATTTTATTGACGATTTAACTTTTAATTTGCCAAGTGGATACGAATTAGACGGAACAGATCGTTATACATATCGTGATACTAGTAATGCCCTTATTGTTGAACTTTATGTTGATAATAATGTTGAAGATTTAAATGCTTTTATAACATCGGATAAACATTCATTTTATCCAACTATTGGTGATTTAAAAGAAACTGTTATTAACGGTAATGTATGGACAAAAGGAAAAACTATGGATAATACAACAGTATATTATATTAAAGATGGAAATAAAGTATATTCTGTTATGTTATCTCCAGTATATACAACATCAGGGACATTTAATGAACTAGTAACTACATTTGAATCAAGTTTATATTTTAAAATAAATTAAAATAACCAAAAGGAGTAAAAGTATGAAAAAGAAATTTATATTAGGATTATTTATTTTAATAACATTATTTACTATAACAGGATGTGGAAGTGGTGATTCCAACTCCTCAAATTCATCATCAAAAAAAGTATCAGATACATTTAAAATAAATAATATATCACTTGTGTTTGATCAAGATTCAGAGTTTCATGATTTTAAATACAAAAATATTAAAGGTTTAGAACCAGACGAAAGCAAACAAGCTGTTTATTTAGAGTATAAAAACCAAGATATATATGATGGTAGATTTACATTTAGAATTAGTTTATCATTTAGTAGTGAAGTAACATTAAAAGAATTCTTAGGTGAACATAGTGGTGAAAAAGTAAAGATAAATGGAATCACTTGGGAAAAAGTAAAACTTAGCAATAAAGTAGACAATAAGGATACTTCAGCAATTGTATATGCAACAGAAAAGAAGTCAACTGTATATGCAGTATCAACTACAGCGTTTACAGAAGCAAATGTTGATATAGAAGAATTATCAAATATTTTTATAAATACTGTAACTATAAAATAGTACAAAACTAGGAGAAATCCTAGTTTTTTAAGCGTTCGGAATGTTCTTGCAATCAAGAACATTCAAAAGGTAGAAATTGAATTTTCTATTTTTTTCATTTTATCCGAAAAATAAGGCTAGAAGTGTGGTATAATATTTTTAACAAAGTTAAAAGGAGAGATAAAGTGAAGAAAAAAATATTATTAAGTTTAATCGTAATAGTAGCATTATTTACTATTACTGGATGTGGTAAAAGTGATAATAAAGAATCATCTAATGCTGCTAAAAATGATGAAGTTGTAAATAAATCATCATGTGTAGCTGAAGAGTATTTATTTCATTCTAAAAAGCGTGTTAAAAATATAATATATCTTGATAAAAACAATAAAGTGATCAATTATGAACGTATTGAAACACTTTATGATTTTGATAGCGATAGTGATTTTAATATGAATTATGAAATATGTGAGGATGCCTCAAAAGAGAACTTTAATTATTATACTCAAGTAGGTGATTGTAATCGTGATACGAGAATTTTAACTATAACATCAAAATATAATATTTCAAAAATGAAATCAAAAGAAGCATTCCCTACAAAATATATAAGAGATAATATATCTGATGATTTTATATTAGATTTGGATAATTATTTAAGTATCGTAAATAAAAACGGATATGTATGTGAATAGGAGAATAAAATGAAAAAGAAAATTATTTTAAGCTTATTAGTAATAGTAGCTTTATTTACTATTACAGGATGTGGTAATGAAACAAAATCAAATCAAAAACCATCAAATGGATTTCAATCTAATTTTATTCAAGGAAAAGATAATGATATCGAAAAATACCCAACAATTAAAAACAAAGCATTAGAATTAGAATCAAAATTTATAGATAAAAAATTAAAAGTCAATAAAATAAATTTTGAAGAGTCAACTAACCAACTAATTGTAACTTATTATTTCAATAATGGAAATGATAAATTATTTAATTATTATTCTCTTAATAAAGACAGCAATGAATTTGAGTTCTATAGTTTTAGTACGATGATATATGATGATAATACTTATAAGGTTGTTAGAGATATTATAGTTAATGATATGAATTTTACAGATGAAGAATTACTTGAAATTAATAATGTATCTAAAAATGGGGATTATGTTAGAATTAGAGGTTATAAGTATTTAGTTGATTATGAAGAAAATAAAGATAGCAATGGTTTAATGAAAAAATTTAGAATAATGATTCAAGGGTAATAAAATGTTCAGAATGTTTGAAAAAGTTGAAGGAGTGATAAAGTGAAGAAAAAAATAATATTAAGTTTATTAATTGTATTAGCATTATTTGTTATTACAGGATGTGGTAAAAGTGATAGTAAAGGATCATCTAGTGATAATTTACATAAATTAGAATTTGTAGATATGAGATATAATGAACCAAAGAATTATTCTAAAAAAGAACCTATTGATATGGATGGAGCTAAAGTTTTAGTTTTTAGATTCCATGAAGATGATAATAAAAGTATAGGATTATATTATTATAAAAATACTTCATTAGCAAATGTAGATAGTGAATATGAAGAAGTAACTATAAATGGTATTACATGGAAGAAATATCATGCTACAGATATGGGAGTATATGATACATATGATTATATATATAATAACGGTTTGTATAGAATAGAACTAAATGCTGTTGATAAATATGCCGATGAATTTAATGAATTTATGAAAGATGTATCTTTTGAATAAGTGGAGGTTTTTAAAATGAATAAGAAAATATTTTTAAGTTTATTAGCAATAGTAATGGTATTTACAATTACAGGATGTGGTAAAAGTGATGAAACTAAGGAAACAAAATCTAAAAATAAAACTTATGAATGTAGGTATAGTAAGGATGATACTGCTGAGGGAAAAAGATATCTAACAAAATATTTAATAGAATTAAATGATAAAAATGAAGCCGAAGTTTATACACTGATTACAGGTTTTTCTAATTATGGAAGTGAAACAGATGGATATAAGGAATATTGTAATGGCTTAAAAGATAACAAACAAAAAGATTTATTGGAAAAGTATAAAGATATAGTTGATATGAAAGTTGTTTGTGATTCCAAAAACAATTATGAAGCATATGTATTAAAAGAATACCAAGTTAAAAAAATAAAAGATATAGCTGATTTTAATTCTATTTACAAATTTCTTGAACCATATATTAAAGAAGATGGAACTTTTGATTTAGAAAGTTGGAAAAATTATTTTAATACAGATTCTCTAAAAGCAGGAAAATATTCATGTGATTTCTAAAAATGAGTGATTGGAAAATTTATTCTTTTACGAACAATCGCAATATTAAGATATTAGGAATTGAGTAATCAGTTCCTTTTTAGTAATCTTACAATATAATTTAATAAAATTTATATTATTATTTGTGTTATAATATCTATGAAAGGTAGGAATAAAAGTGGAGTATATTTTAGAAACAAATGATTTAAGAAAACAATATAAAGATTTTAAAGCCTTAAATGGATTAACTATGCATGTTCCCAAAGGCTCTATTTATGGATTTGTTGGTAAAAATGGGGCTGGTAAAACAACCTTAATTAGACTTATAAGTGGGTTACAAACACCTACAAGTGGTGATTTTAAAATATATGGGATTAGTTATAAAGATAATAATATTAGTAATGCTCGTAAAAAAATGGGAGCAGTTGTTGAAACTCCATCTATATTTCATGATTTAACTGCATATGAAAATATAAAAATGCAATATGACATTCTTGGCATTAAAGATTATAGAACTATAAATGATTTATTAAAATTGGTAGGATTAGAGAATACTGGTAAAAAAATGGCTAAAAATTTCTCGCTTGGTATGCGTCAAAGATTAGGAATCGCGGTTGCATTATGTGGTAGTCCTGAATTCTTAGTTTTAGATGAACCAATAAATGGATTAGATCCAGAAGGTATCGTAGAAATAAGAAAACTTATTAAAAAATTAAATAAAGAAAGAAATATAACTATTTTAATATCAAGTCATATTTTAGATGAACTATCGAGAGTAGCTACGCATTATGGCTTTATTGCTGATGGTAAGATAATCAAAGAAATGAGTGCCGAAGAGTTTGAAGAAGATTGTAAAAAAAGTATCAATATCGTAACTGATAAACCACTTGAAAGAGTTCTTAGGGATAATGATTATAATTATAAACTTATAAATGATACAACTGCTAATATTTACGGAGAAATAGCAATAACACCATTAGTATTACAACTACATGAAAAAGGTATTTCAGTAATTAAATTAACTGAAAATGAAGAGAATCTAGAACATTATTTCTTCTCACTTCTAGGAGGTAAGAAAGATGAGTAAATTAATTAAAGTAGAATTAAAAAATATTTTCAGTAAGTTTGATATTAGAAGTACTTTGTTAATACTTACTTTATTAGGTTTTGTTACTGGCATTTTAAATAAAGGTAATTCTGATCCTTCATGTGAAGGAATATTTGAATGGACAATGGTTTTAACATTACTTATATCTGCTTTAGGCGGTTTATATATAAGTAGAGATTATACCCAAAATACAATTAGAAATAAAATAATTGTAGGTCATACAAGATTTGGAATATATTTTTCTAAACAAATAGCCATAATTTCAATGTATTTAGCATGTGCACTATTATTTATGGCAGGAACAATTATTTCAAATTTTATGTTCATAGGAACTACTAATCTTAATAAAGAAGCACTATGGACTGGTATACTTGTATCAATCTTTGTCGTAATAGCCTTATCAACCATAACAACATTTATTGCAATGTCAGTAAAAAAAGAAACAGGTGGATTAATGCCACTTCTTGTCATGTTTGTTATGATGATGCTAAGTGCTTGGATACCTGAATTTGTTAAAGGAAAAGCAATTGATATAATAAATGATATAGTACCAACTTCCCAAATGATGTTATTAAATATCCAAACTGTTGATCCTCATCCACTAAGACATATATTATATTCACTATTATTATCATTATTTTTCTTTATTAGTGGAGTTACAATATTTAAAAATAGTGATTTAAACTAATCGGAATATTAAGATATATAGAACGGATGAGAATTCGTTCTTTTATGTTATAATTAATTATAGGAGTTGATAGAATGGCTACTACAAAAGATTATAGAGATTTTATTTTAGAACAATTAAACTTATTAGATAATATAACTTGTAAGTCTATGATGGGAGAATATTTACTTTATTATAATGGAATACTTTTTGGTGGCATTTATGATGATAGATTACTTGTTAAAATAGTTGATAGTAATAAAAAATATAATATGCAAGAATCTATTCCTTATGAAAGTGCTAAACCAATGTATCTTGTAGATGATGTAGATAATCAAGAAACATTAAGAGATATAGTATTAGATACTTGCAAAGATTTAAAAAAGTAAAATGCTCGGAAGATTAAGAAGTTACTAAATAACAAAGTAGATGTAAGAATCTACTTTTTCTATGGTAAAATATATGTAGAAATTTAATTTCTTATTTACTAATTTTGATAACCCTAGAATCATTTCCTGTTAAATTAATTGTTATAGTTATATGATTTTAGTGTGAAGGGAGAAAAATTATGAATCAAGAAAAAATTGGAAAGTTTATAGCCAAGTGCCGTAAAGATAAAAAAATGACACAATCAGAGTTGGCAGAAAAATTAGGTGTTACAGATAAATCAATCGGCAATTGGGAAAATGGTAGAAATATGCCCGATTTGTCACTATTTAAACCATTGTGTGATGTGTTAGGAATAACTATTAATGATTTATTGAGTGGCGAAAAGATAAGTAAAGATAAATATCAAGAGAGATTTGAAGAAAATATTGTTAATACAATTGATTATTCAACTAAAAGAATAAATAAATATAGCAATGTAATAGGATTGTTATTAGTTATATTTGGATTATTTATATCAATGTCAGCTATTATGATATTTCCAAGTGAAAGTAGTTGGGGATCAATTTATTCAGTTTTTGGAGTTGTACTATTTGTAATTGGCATTTCAAAATTAACTAATAAAATGAAGATGTGGAAAAGATTATTATTGATATTACTAATTTTTTTAGGAACATTAGGTATATTATTTTTTACAGATTATATTAATGTTAAAAGAAATAATGTTGCCCCTATGTTTAGAGAAACATCTATGTATCTTGGTGGAGATGAGGAACTTCTTTATTATGACACACCATTTTATGATGTTATTAAATGTGGTGATAAGTTCAATATTGTTAAAAATAAAAAATATACACATGAAGAACTATTTGAATACTGTTCAAATAATAAATAATCGGAAGATTAAGATATTCCCGTACATTAAGATGAGAAATAATCTCATCTTTTTTGATTGTTCAGTTTTTAGTAATCTTGCGAACCTTATAGGTATATTTTTTTATACCTATTTTTTAATGGTTTATTGACAAAAGTTATATAGTGTTATATACTGTTATATGTAAGGTGGAAATTCTTATGAAAATGATTATTAGTAATAGTAGTGCAGTTCCTATCTATGAACAAATCAAAAATTCTATTATTGAGCAAATAATGAATGATGAATTAAAAGAAGATGAGGTAATTCCTTCTATAAGAAATTTAGCACAAGATATAAAAATAAGTGTAATGACAATAAAAAAGGCTTATGATGAATTAGAACGAGAAGGATATATTATTTCTAGGCAAGGAAAAGGAACTTTTGTAGCACCTAAAAATACAGAGCTTGCTAAAGATAAAGCACAAAAAGATATCGAAGAATATATATCAAAAATTGTAGATATATCATCAAAATTTGATATATCAAAGGAGGAAATAATTGATGTATTCAATTTATTTTATGGGAGTGATAAATAATGAAATATTCTATTGAAATAAAAGAATTAGAAAAGAAATATCCTAATTTTAGTTTAAAAATAAACGAATTAAATATTCCATCAGGTACTGTGATTGGTTTAATTGGAGAAAATGGTGCTGGTAAAACTACACTAATAAAATCTATATTAAATATTATAAAGAAAGATGATGGCAAGATTAAAATTTTTGATAAAGATTTAGAAGAACAGGAACTAAATATAAAAGAAGATATTGGTGTTGTATTAGATAATACTTTCTTCCCTGAATTACTTAATTCAAAGAATATTGATTCTATTATGAAAGATATTTATATAAATTGGGATACCAAATTATTTTATAAATATTTAGAGAGTTTTGGTATAAAAGATAATCAAATATTAAAAACAATGTCAAGAGGTATGAGAAAAAAAGTTGAAATAGCAACTGCTTTATCTCATCATCCCAAATTACTAATTTTAGATGAAGCAACAAGTGGACTTGATCCGATAGTTAGAAATGAAGTTTTAGATTTGTTTTTAGATTTTATATCAGATGAAGAACATACGATTATTTTATCTACACATATTACAAGTGATTTAGAACATATTGCTGATTATATAATTTTTATTGATAAAGGACAAATTGTATTAGAAAATACAAAAGATGAAATTATTGATAACTATGGTATTTTAAAATGTGATATTGAAAAGTTTGATGAAATTGATAAAGATGATATTATTTCTTATAGAAAAAGCAAATATAGTTATGAAATTTTAATAAAGAATAAAGATAAATGTAGGGAAAAGTACAAAGATATTGTGATTGATAAGATAACTATTGAAGATTTAATGCTACTTATGATTAAGGGAGGAAAATAATATGCTTGGAATGATAAAAAAAGATTTATTTATGATAAGAAATAATTTAAAAAATTTATTATTTGTTATTTTTATTTATTTCTTTTACACAATGATGTTTGATAATGATATGTCATTTATTCTTCTTTTTATGACACTGATGATATGTATTTCAACATTTTCTCATGATGATTATAATAATTGGCATGCATTTGCAGCGGCATTACCTCAAGGTAAAATTAACAATGTAAAATCTAAATATATAACTACTATTACTTTAATTGTACTTGCAACTATTATAAGTATTATTTTTACTTTTATAATTAGTAATTTTAAAACAACTATTATTTTTAGTGATGTAATTTCATCTATTAGTAGTTATTTATTTGCTATGTTTATTTTAGTTTCTATACTATTTCCATTGTTGTTCAAGTTTGGAGCTGATGCAAGAATTATAATGCTTATTCTTGGTATGGGAATAGTTGTTGTAATTTTGCTGTTAAAAAAGTTTGTAAATATTAGTATTCCTACTAATATAATAACGTTCCTTGATTCTTATCACTTGATTATATTCTTAATATTATCAATTATTTTTATAGGCGTTTCTTACTTGATTTCAAAAAAAATATATTTAAAAAAGGAATTTTAGTTGTTCGGAATATTAAGATATTCCCGTACATTAAGATGAGAAATAATCTCATCTTTTTTTAGTAATCTTACGATTACTTAAAACTCTACTAATAGTGTGGATACAATTAGAGATTTTTATAATATAATTATTTTGTAGAGGTGAAAATATGAATCAAGAAAAGATAGGGAAATTTATACTTAAACTTCGTAAAGAAAAAAAGATGACTCAAAAAGAGTTGGCAGATAAATTAAATGTAACAGATCGAGCTGTTTCTCATTGGGAAAATGGAAGAAGGCTTCCAGATGTAGCTTTATACAAACCTATATGTGAAATGTTTGATATTACAGTTAACGAACTACTAAGTGGTGAAAGATTATCAAAAGAAGAAAGTATAAATAAAGCAGATGAAAATCTAATAATACTAACTAAAGAAAAATCAGCATTATACGAAGCAGCGAGATGGGGACATTTTACTGCAACAGTTTTATTGTTTATATATGTTGTTATTTTAGCAATTAAAAAAGGACCAGAAGTTGCAACTGGAAGTTTTGTGTTTTTGATAATGATTTTATCTGGAACAGTTTTTTGGTGGATATATTTATTTAAAATTTCAAAACATAAGTAAAATAATCATAAGATTAAGATATTAGGAATTGAAAAATCAGTTCCTTTTTTAGTAATATTCCGCTCCTTATAGGTATAAATTTTTATACCTATTTTTTTATGGTTTATTGACTAAACTAATTAGATTAGTTATAATAATAATATAATTAGTTAGGAGGATATTATGGCAAGAAATAGTATTAGTGATGAGCTAATTATTGAAACATCTGCTAGACTTTCAAATAAAGTTGGATTAGATAATTTATCTTTAAAAATGATTGCTGAAGAATTAGACATAAAATCTCCATCTTTATATAACCATATTTCAAGTCTTGATGACATTAAAGAAAAACTAATGATTTATGGTTGGAAAGAATTGGGAGAAAAGGCAATTGATTCAGCAGTTGGTGTATCAGGTTATGATGCACTAAGAAAAATGTGTTATGCATTTTACGACTATACTACAAGCAATAAAGGTGTATTTCAAGCAATGCTTTGGTATAACAAATTTAAAAGTGATGAAATGGCAAATGCTACAACAAAGTTATTTAGTATTTTACATAAGATACTGGAACCATTAAATATTAGTAGTGATAATGTAGAACATATTATAAGAACTTTAAGAAGTTTTTTAGAAGGTTTTTCTTTATTGGTTAATAATAATTCATTTGGTAATCCAATATCTATTAAAGAAAGTTTTGATTTATCGTTAGATATTATTATTAATGGAATAAAATCTTTGGAAGGAGTTAAATAAAATGAATGAGTATATTAATTTAGATGAAAAGAATATTGATGAAGAACATATTTGTTGTGCAATAGGAGATCCTAAACATCAAGATGGGGTTGATAAAAAGAAAGAATGGATTAAAAGCAAATTAAAAGATGGTCATGTATTTAGAAAGTTAAATGCAAGAGGTAAAATCTTTATTGAGTATGAACCAATAGAAACTGCTTGGGTTCCTATCAATGGTAAAAACTATATGCATATTTATTGCTTATGGGTAGCAGGTAGTTTTAAAGGAAAAGGTATTGGTAAAGAATTATTAGAATATGCTATTGAAGATGCTAAATCTAAAAAAATGAGTGGTGTTTGTACATTGGTATCACAAAAGAAAAAACCATTTATTGGAGATAAGAAATTCTTTGAACATTATGGATTTAAAGTTGTAGATACAATCAACGATTATGAATTAATGGCACTTTCTTTTGATGATAAAGAAACACCTAAATTTAGTGATAGTGCTAGAAAAATGGAAATTGATAATCAAGATTTTACTATTTATTATTCTAATGAATGTCCTTATGTAGAATATGAAGTAAAAGAATTATCTGATTATGCAAAAGATAAAGGAATCAAATTAAACTTTATTAAAATAGATTCGTTAGAGAAAGCAAAAAATGCACCATGTATATTTAATAATTGGGCAAACTTTTATAAAGGAAAATTTGTTTCAAATACAATATTAAATGCAAATGCTTTTGAGAAATTATTAAAATAAATAGATTGGAAGATTAAGATATTCCGTACATTAAGATGAGAAAAAATCTCATCTTTTTTTAGTAATCTTACGATTATTTTAAATCCTACGATTCATAGGTTGTTATATTTTTCTAAAACCTATATAATTTTTAGTGAAAAGAGGGATGATTATGGATATAGAAAAAATATCAAACCTAATTAAAACTAGAAGAAAAGAAAAAGGATTAACTCAAGAGGAACTTGCTCAAAAAATAAATGTGACTGAAAAAGCAATTTCAAGATGGGAAACAGGTAGAGGTACTCCAGATATTTCTTTATTAGTTCCATTAGCAGAAGAACTTGATATTTCAGTTTCAGAGTTGTTAAAAGGTAAAGAAGATAAAAAAGAAGATAAAAATATAAAAGAAATAGTTGATTATATTGATGCATCCAAAACAAAAAAGAATAAATTAATTATTCCAATTGCTACTATTTTATATACGATTATACTTATATTGTACTTATGGTATTTAAAAGTAGAATACAATACAGGAGGAACTATTCATCATACATATTTGGGTGAACTTGTATATAATTTTTTCTTTATTACTTCTATATTCTTCACAAATAGACTTATAGCGAATCATTATTATGATACTATTGAAGACCGTAAAAGAATGAATAAAATATCATATATAATAGCTTTAGTTATTTATATAATAATGTTTTTTAATTTAACAATATTTGGAAGAATTACAAATTGGTATAATACATTTAATTTAATACCATTTAAAACTATTATTGGTTATTGGGCTTTTCCAAATGCTCATAATACAATAATTAATGTATTAGGTAATATTGTAATATTAATGCCAGTACAATTTTTAATAATGAAAATATTTGATATAAAAAAATTTAAAATTAGTTTAATGATTGATATATCTTTATCACTATTAATTGAAATAATTCAACTTGTAAGTCATGCAGGTGTATTTGATATAGACGATATAATATTAAATGTTTTAGGAATGTCTATAGTTTATGCAATAGTTATGGATAAACATAAAATATTATTAAATCATAAAGATAAATTAGTAACTTCAATTATTTCGTTAATAATTACATTCTTTTCATTTGAAATGTTGAGTTGGTATCATTTTGGAGATATTCCTACAATTAGAATATTTATAAGATTAATAATAGGATTTATACTTATTGAAGAAATTATTTATTTTGGATATAAGCTAATAATAAAAAAAGAACATCGCAAGATTAAGATATTACAGCAAAAAATATAGAGTCATTTTTGATAATATATATTATTGAAAGTATATAATCGGGTAAGAAAGAATAATGGGAGGTATTATAAATCAAAGTTTTATTTAATCCTGAGCTATAATATTTTATCGACTTCTTTTGAATGCTACA
>JAEEVN010000050.1 GCA_016290885.1 Caryophanales bacterium
GTGAGTTAATTAATAACTATTTATTACCATATATTGAAACAAAAGAAACTACCAAAGTTTTAAAGAAATAACACATCGTAAGATTAAGATATTCCCGTACATTAAGGTGAGATGAATTCTCATCTTTTTTTAGTAATCTTACGATTATTTCGGAATATCAAAACATAGCGAAAAGATTAAAAAAGAAAATTAAGACAATTTTCTTTTATTTTGTATAACTTTCATTAATTAAATCAATATTTTCATAATATGATTTTCTGTTCTTAAAAATCTTTGCTAGTTCCTGTGGTGTTTCAATACATCCTCTTTTTATCCATTCATCAAGGAAGCCAAAAATACCACCAGAAATCCAACCATTAGTATATGCAACATTATTAGAAAGATTTTCTTTAGGACCAGAACAATCAAGTATGTTTTGATATAACAAATGAGAAAGATTAGATTGATATAGTAATAATAATATTTCTTTTTCGTTGTAGTAATGGTTAAACAATCCTAAAATAACATCTCCTGATTTATCTTGTATCTGTTTATCCCACCATTCATTTGTTTTCTTATCTAAATAATTAATTATGATATCTTCTTTAGAATTATAATTTCTATAAAATGATACTCTATTAACACCTGCTTTAGTTGTTATCTCGAGAATGGTTATATCATTAAACTTCTTTTTCTTTAATAAACTAAATAATGCTGCTTCTATATTTTCTTTTGTATATGTCTTTCTAATATTACTCATTGTGAAACAAAACACCACCTTTTGTTGCAATAAGACTTAGAGCTATTGTCATCTAAAAATCATTATATTATAATTATTTTAGAAATGCAACATATGTTGCAATAAAGGAGTTGTAAAATGAAAAAGAAATTAATTATTTTATTGGTAATCGCATTAATTGGAATAATAGTAGGATATGTTGTTTCATACAACTTTATAAAAGGGATGTAAGTTATGAAGAAAGTAGTAAATGTTATTGTGTTTATAGTTATATGTATAATAGTATTTGTAGTATCATTATTTATTGGATTTAAATTGGCATATAATCGATTATTAAACGAAAGATATGGACATCTAAAAGTGAATTTTACTGAAGATATAGGAACTGTAACTAAAGATTTATCTTATGGTAGCCATGAATTACAAAAATATGATTTATATTTACCAGCAGATAAATCAAAAGAAAATTATTCATTAATCCTTTATGTACATGGTGGAGGATTTACTGGAGGAGATAAAGGATCTATTGATGCAGAAAGATATGGAGAATATCTTGCATCTAAAGGATATATAGTAGTATCAGCAAATTATCGTCTTGCAGGAAAAGAAGAAGTTAGTGTAAAAGAAATGTATGAGGATTTATTAGTAGCAGTTGATACAAGTATAAAAGAAGCTGATTCTAGAGGTTACCATATAAATGAAATGGCAACTACTGGAGGATCTGCTGGAGGTTGTCTTGCAATGTTAGTTGCTTATAAAGAACCAGAAAAATTACCAGTTCCAATTAAACTTGTATTTGAAGAAACAGGACCTGCATCATTTGAACCAGACTTATGGGATATGAAAAATGATGATGAAAGAGCATATTTTGTTAATTCAGTTGCTAATACAAACTTTACTGCTAAAGATGTAGGCAGTGAAGAATATCAAAAAGCAATAGATGAGATAAGTGTTGCAACAATGATTAATGAAGAAAGTGTTCCAATATTACTTGCGTATGGGCCAAATGATAAGATGGTAAGTGTTAAAGCAAAATATCCATTATTAGATGCACTTAAAGAAAATAATGTAGAACATACTTATATTGAATTTCCACATTCAGGACATGGATTATCTGCTGACTTGGATAAAACAAAAGAATATTTTGAAGTAATGACAGAATATTTAAATAAATATTTAGCTAATAATTAATCTTTTCATAATATTTATTAAAAAGTGAAATATTTAAATCATCGCACTATTAAGATATTCCCGTACATTGAGGTGAGATGAATTCTCATCTTTTTTATTCTGATTCATTGACTAAACTAATTGGATTAGTTATAATAATAATGTAATTAGTTAGGAGGATATAATGGCAAGCAACCATTAGTAATCGAAAATATGGAAAAACAGGTTGCCCTATATGTGCTAATATGCAAATATTAAAAGGATATAATGATCTTGTA
>JAEEVN010000051.1 GCA_016290885.1 Caryophanales bacterium
TGGAGGTGAAGTCGCTTCCAAGGGTTGGGCTGTTCGCCCATTAAAGTGGCACGCGAGCTGGGTTCAGAACGTCGTGAGACAGTTCGGTCCCTATCCGTCGTGGGCGTAGGAAAATTGAGGAGAGCTGATCCTAGTACGAGAGGACCGGATCGGACATACCTCTGGTGTATCTGTTGTCACGCCAGTGGCAGTGCAGAGTAGCTATGTATGGAATGGATAACCGCTGAAAGCATATAAGCGGGAAGCCAACTTCAAGATGAGTTTTCCCATTTTTAATAAAGTAAGTTCCCTCAAAGACGATGAGGTTGATAGGTTAGAGGTGGAAGCGTAGCGATACGTTGAGCTGACTAATACTAATAGAACGAGGATTTAATCCCATTAATTTGTGAAACATTAATATAAAATCCACATTATCATGTTTTCAGAGAATTATTTTCTCTAAATAAATTTGTAACGATAGCAAAGAGGATACACCTGTTCCCATCCCGAACACAGAAGTTAAGCTCTTTCACGCCGACAATAGTGTAAGCGAAGATAGGTAGTTGCAAATTTTTTTTTTGGTTTTTTTTAAGTGTTAAGTTTAATACTTATTTTACATAAAAACTAGATTTATAAATTGCACTTTGATAAAATATTGTTAGATAATATGAGGTGGTTATATGGAATATAGAATTACAACAAAGAGTGAATTAGAAACAATTGAACTCGCTCAAAACTTTGAATCAGAGAAGTTTCCTAATATGATTATTTGCTTAAATGGTGAACTTGGTAGTGGAAAAACTATGTTTACTAAAGGTATTGCAAATGCTTTAGGAATTAACGAAACAATTACTTCTCCAACATTTTCAATAATTAAAGAATATTTATATGGTGAATTACCTTTATACCATATGGATGTTTATCGTTTAGATGGAGACACTGACAGTGTTGGTATTGAAGATTACTTTAATAAAGGTGGAGTAGTAGTTATTGAGTGGGCTGATACTATTAAAGATATATTACCTAATGAAAGATTAGATATTAAATTCGTTGCAGTAGACGAAAATAAACGTCTTTTAATACTTGAACCACATGGTAGAAAGTATGAAGAATTATGTGAGGCTGTATTATAATGAGTTTATTTATAGATACATGTAATTATCGTTTAATAGTTGCAGTTGTTGATGAAGAAAGTGGAAAAGTTTTAACAATTCATAATGAAAGAATAGATGGTGATTTATCAGCATATATCTTTAGAATAATAGATGAATGTATTTCTTCAGCAGGAATTACTCCTGATGATATAAAGAAAGTATATTCTGTAGTAGGGCCTGGTTCTTTTACAGGTATTAGAATAGGTGTTACTATTAGTAAAACTTTTGCATGGGCTAAAAAGATTAAATGTATTCCAATATCTAGTTTAGAAGTACTTGCTTCTACTAGTGTATCAACAGATTTAGTAGTTCCTATGATCGATGCTCGTAGAGCATGTGTTTATGGTGCAATTTATGATAGAGATTTAAATCCAGTTTTAGAAGATTCATATATTAGTTTAGAAAGTTTATCAAATAACTTACCAAAAGAAAAATCATATACTTTTGTAAGTGATGAAGATTTAAATTACTTTGCTGATGTAGTAGAATCTAATGTAGATGTTTTAAAAATAATTAATAAGCATAATAATGATGAAGGAGTTAATCCTCATATATTAAATCCATGTTATTTAAAAATGACTGAAGCAGAAGCAAATCTTCTAAGTAAGAAAAATGATTAAAGAATTAGATAATATTGATTTAATTAATAATTTATTAAAAATCTTTAATACTTCTATAAAAGAGATAGGTCCATTTTCTCATTATGTAGGGTATTATTTAGATGATAAAATTGTAGGATTTTTAAATTATGATTTAATGTATGAAAAAGCTGAAATAGATTATATATTTGTGGATAATGATTATCGCAGAAAACATATTGCTAGTAGTCTTGTTGATTACTTAGTAAAAAAGTGTAAAGATAACGATGTTGAAAATATTAGTCTAGAAGTAAGAAAATCGAATATTAATGCAATTTCACTATATAAAAAGCAAGGGTTTACAGAAGTAGCAACAAGAAAAGGCTATTATAAAGGTGAAGATGGCATTTTAATGGTAAAGG
>JAEEVN010000052.1 GCA_016290885.1 Caryophanales bacterium
AAAAAATTATGGAATGGAGAAAAAGTATTATGTCCAAAATGTAATGAAGATTATTTAATTCCACTTCATAAAAAGAAAAAAGATAATGATGATTTTCAATGTCCTAAATGTAAAGAAGTTTTTAGAACAATTACTATTTTTAATAAAATGTTAAAAGATAATAAATAATCGGAAGATTAAGATATACAGAACGGATGAGAATCCGTTTTTGTGTGGTATAATATTAATGTTAAGATATTTTTGCATAATGTTATTAAAATTTTATTTATAAATAATAGTTATTATATTATTATTTTTGCGAGGTGAGAAAAATGGTTATTGGAGAAAAAATAACTGAATTAAGAAAAAAATACAATTATACACAAGAGAATTTAGCAGAAAAAATTGGAGTTACAAGACAAACTCTTTCAAATTGGGAAAGCAATATAACAAGTCCAGATTTAAATCAAGCAAGTTTATTATGCAAAGAACTAAAGATTAATATTAATGATTTATTAGATAATGAATTAGAATTAGATGTTAAAGATAATTCAAATAATATTCTGAATAAGTTAGTAGGTAAAAAAGTAATTTTGAATTTTGATTATGATAATTATTATGATATGGATATTGAATATCAAGGTAAAGTTAAAGTTTTAGCTATAGATGATGAATTTATAAAGGTAGAAGTTATTAAAGGAAAACAAAAAATTAATAAATTAATTGATATGAACTTAGTTAGTTCTATTAAAGTTATAGAGGAGGATAAATAATGGAATATGTAATATTAGGTGCAGTATTAGTAGCATATTGTTCCATATCAGGGAAATTAAACTCTATAAAAAACAAATTAGAAAACAATTCAAAAACAAAAGTTAATTTAAAAGAATTGGTAGGAAAAAAAGTTAAAGTTTATCTTGATGATGAACATGATATAGAACTAGAGGGGGAATTAGTTTCATTCGATAAAAGATGGTTTGAATTAAAAGAATTCAAAAAGAATAATAATGAGATTCATTATAAAAGAATAGATAGAATTAAGTCAATTACATTAAAAGATAATTAATCAGAAGATTAAGATATTAGGAGAATGTAAAAATTCTCTTTTTTTATGGTAAAATAGATATATAAAGTTAAATGTTAACGAAACGGGCGAATATTCCAGTTAAAATTGGTAGAGAATATATTTCAAATATTTTAATATGGTACTTGAAAGAAGGGATGATTATGGAAATTGGAAAAAAGATAATGGACCTAAGAAAAAAGAATGGTCTATCGCAGGAAGAACTTGCTGAAAAAGTAGGAGTTGCAAGACAAACTATAAGTAAATGGGAATTAGGCGAAACATCTCCAGATTTAAAACAATCAAAAGAGTTATCTAAAATATTTAAAGTAAGTTTAGATGAATTAACAGATAATGATATTAAAGATATTCTAGTTGAAAAAACATCTAATACAGAAAAATTAGCAGGATTAATTCTTAAATTATTGAAATTTGCAATAATTTTTATAGTTGTTTTGCCAATACTTTTAATTGGTCTAAGAATTGTTTTCAAAAATATATACGAGCACAATGCTGGAAGACTAATGGAAATTAATATTAAATGTTCATTGCATGATGAATCTTATAGTTATGGATTTGTATATTATGAAAATAATGGTCAAATTAAAGAAGCTGGTGGAGATGGATATTTAATTAACATAACAGATGCTGATAGATATGAAGACGCTTATCAAGCGCTAGATAAAATTGATGCATATGTAAAAAATAATGGTGGAACTTGTGAAAGAAGTGAAGCTACAACAGTAGAAGATGAATAATCGTCATATTAAGATATTAAGAGAATGTAAAAATTCTCTTTTTCTGTGGTAAAATATTATATAGGTATATTGATTGCTACGATAAGTAGCATAAATGTAAAGTAATGTTGCTGTTATTAAACGAAACATCAATGTAGAATTAAAGTCAGAAAGAAGGAGATATTATGACATTAGGTCAAAAATTAAAAGAGATAAGAAAAAGATTTGGATTATCTCAAGAAAGTCTTGCTGAAATAATGAATGTTTCAA
>JAEEVN010000006.1 GCA_016290885.1 Caryophanales bacterium
TGTTAAAACCAGGTTTAGACCGTGGAGATATTAAAATAATTGGTGCTACTACTACTCAAGAATATAATGAATACTTATTAAAAGATAAAGCTTTCTTACGTAGATTTGAAAAAGTAGAAATTGAAGAACCAGATCAAGCTACTACAGTTAAGATATTAATGGGAACTAAAAAGAAAATAGAGGCATCAACTGGTGTAATATTCCCTTATTCAGATTGGGTTCTTGAAGAATTATGTAAGTTTATAGTAAATATGACTTCAGAATATAAAAGAATATATGAAAATGGTTCTAGATATCCAGACGTGTCATTATCATTATTCTCTAAGATATTTACATTTGCTAAATTTGAAAACTCAGATAAAGTTACATTTAAACATATATATGAAGCAATTAAAAATACTAATTTAGTATATGATGATGTAATTAGAAAAGAATTACCTGTATTTAAGGAAAAATTTAGTGAATTCTTAAAAAGAGAAAATATAACAATAGAATAAAAAAAGATATTCATTTGAATATCTTTTTAATTTCTAAATTTTTCTAAGAATAAAGGCCATACATCATTCTCAAATATTATAGGATCAATTTTAATAAATTGGTTATTCTTAATTTCTACAAATCTAGTATCTTCTTCATCACTAGTATTTGCTATGTATAAATATGAATGATTATTAAATTCAACTTGTTCGATAACCACATATGTATTACCATCATCTAAAGTATATTGTTTATTTGTGTAATCCATTATTGTTACCTCCATCTTCAATTATGAGAATATCATATTTATCTCTCATTTGTTTGTCATAGGCCATAAGTTCTCTTTTAGTGGTTTCTGCGTCTACCATTGTTTGCAAAACACCCATTTTTTTATATTCTTCAATTGCTTCCTTGTCATCTTTTCTACCAATTCTATAATAAGTAGCAGCCAATCCTGCAAATATTAATGGAGTTGCTATAGCAATTACTGGGAATAATGAACCATCAGCAATTTTCATATCAGAAACTATACCAGATCCAATTCCACCAGCAATACTAAAGGCTGTTGTCAATGCTGTCACATTTGCATTACCAAATGTTGTTTTAGCTACGGCTTTAGTTTTAGCTAATACGCTATTTCTAAACTTCTTATTTTTATCTGTAATTAAAGACTCTGTAACAATATTATTCACTTCGTCATCTATTGTTTCTTTTGCAGTATCATCTCTCAATGATAATGGAATTGCTACTTTAGTTTTATTTTCTTCACTAACTTCAGCAGCAGTAGCACAAACAGCAGCTACTCTTGCTTTATATAAATATTCACGTTTTCTTGCTTCAGAGAATAAATCTATATAGTCTTTCAATTCTTCGTCTGTCATATTTTGGAAAAGTTCAGCATCTGATAAACATTTTTTTGCTTCACTATTCATATAAGCCTCTTTATTTTTTACTTTATAGTTAGTAATAATTCTGGCTCTAGACTCATCATCCAATGTACCAATTACTTCATCAATTCGTTTACGAATTACTCTAAGCCTTTTATTTTTAAATAGATGAGGGAAAAATCTGTCTCTATCATAGGCTTCTGCTATATTTTGAAACAATCCTCTTCTCAAAGCTTCGCCATCACTCATTTTATCAAATTTCTCAGCTGCATCTGCATCAATACTAGCAAATATTTCTTCAGCAGAACTTTTTCTATAAAAAATAATTCCATTTCTTAATTCATTTGTATCTTTTCTTGCTTTATCACTCGCATTTTTCATTCTTAAAATAAAATTTGCCTCAATTTTATCTTGAACACCTTTGCTGTCTAGGTTTAATACATCTTCATTAATAATTCCCATTTAGTACACCTCACTATTATTATAACAAATAATATATAAATAATAAATATATTTATATATTATATGTAAAATAACGCATTTCTGCGTTATTTAAAATGTTTATTAAAAATTTTGAATTTATCTGAAGTATCTAGATTAGTTTCTGATAATTCTTCAAATAATCTTCTTTGATTTCTATCTAGTTTAGTAGGCATAACTACATCTAAAACTATATATAAATCTCCTCTTTTTGATCCATTAGGTACTCCTCTGCCTTTTATTCTTAATTTATCATTAGTTTGAGAATAAGGAGGTATTGTTAGTATAATTTTACCATCAAGAGTTGGTACTTCTTTTTCTCCTCCTAAAGTAGCTTCTACTATGTTAATTGGAAGAGTCATATATATATCATTACCATCTCTTTTAAATATAGGATCAGATTCTACTATAAATTCTACGTAGATATCACCATTTTCACCACCATTAGAGCCAACTTGGCCTTTACCTTTAATTCTTATTTGAGAACCAGTATCAACACCTTCTGGTATAGTTATAGTGATTGTTTTTCTATTTATATTATATCCTTTACCTTTACAGTCAGAACATCTCTTTTCAAATACTTCTCCTTGGCCTTTACAATCAGGACATACACTTTCTGATACAAATGAACCAAATAATGAAGATTGACTTCTTCTTACTCTACCTGTTCCATTACATGTAGAACATTTTTTAAAATCAAATCCTCCACGCCCTTCACATGTTTCACATTTTTCAGTTAAATCTAATGTAATATCTTTTTTAGAACCAAATACAGCATCTTCAAAGCTTATTTTCATTCTATAAAGTACATCTTCACCCTTAGTAGGTCTATTCTTTCTCTTAGACCCTCCAAATCCAGAACCAAACATATTAGATAATATATCATCTAAATTGATATTAAAATCCTCAAAACCAAATCCAGAAGTATTAAAACCACCATAATTTCCATATGATCCATATGGATTACCACCAGCATTATTATCAAATGCAGCAGAGCCAAATTGATCATATGTTTTTCTTTTTTGTTCATCACTTAATACATCATATGCTTCTTGGACTTCTTTAAATTTTTCTGCAGCATCTGGTTCTTTATTAAGATCCGGATGATATTTTTTAGCAAGTTTTCTAAAAGCAGATTTAATCTCTGCATCACTAGCAGATTTATCTACACCTAAGACATCATAATAATCTCTTTTTGCCATATTTATTCTCCTTTAATCTATATTTCCTGAAATTGTAATATTTTCTAATAATAATGATACTCCTGAACCAGCTCTAGAGAACTCTTTTAAATCATTACCTACTCTAATAACATTTGAAAATATATCAAAGAAATTAGTTTGTAAAATAATCATATCTAATGCTCTAACTATCTTACCATTTTCTACTAAAAATCCATCAGATTGTAATGATATATCCCCTGTTTGATAATTAATACCTGCATGTAAGCTATGGCACTCACTAATAATTATTCCATTATCTAATTCTTTAACTAGTTCATTATAAGATTTATCTCCTGGAACAATATGCATATTTGAAGTACCACCAGCATTACCAGTAGGCTTAGTATTATTTTTAATAGAGTATTCTAATGTATTTAATGGTAATTTAAATACACCTTTATCTACTATAGTCTTATTATATGTAAGTACACCTTCACTATCAAAATGTTCATTAACAATAAATTTATCATTTAAAGGTTCTTCTACAATAGTAATCTTATCAGAGAATATCTTTTTACCTACTTTATCAGTTAGAGGGGATAATTTCATAGCTATACTCTTTTCATAAAAAGCATCAGTAAATGAACCTAAAATACTGTAAACAACATTATTATTTAAGATAATATTATATTTATTAGTTTTAATAGATGTAGCATCTAAAGACAATTCTAATTCTTTAATATACTTTTCTAATTCATCTTTTATTCTAACTATATCAAATTTATTATCATATATAGTAAAATATACAGATTTATTAATATCACCTTTTTTAGCACTAATAAAGAATCCTACTCTCATATAAGCATACATATCATCCATATGATGATTACTATTATCAATAGAGCATTTATCTTCTATATAAGAAAAACCAGATTCAATATTTACTATATTAGGACATTTATTTCTAAAATCATCTAGTTCTAATAATTCATTTTTAATTCTATTTATATCAAATTTAATACTAGTATCTTTACTAAATTTATAATCATTATCACATAATCTATTTTGATTATCATTATCAAGTAAATTAGCATTATTAATAATAGTATTTATGATTTCATCTGGATTACTAATATTCTCTACATCTAAAACAACCATCTTACCATTATAAATAGCTTTTATTTGATAAGTTAATTCTTTATTAATATCAAATTTTTGTAATTTTTTATTTAATATTTCTATTTCATATTCTTTACATTCATCAGTAAGAATTTCTATATCAATATTGTTCTCTTTAGCTAGAGTTATTAATTTATTAATCATCTGATTCACCTCCAACTAATATATTAGATATTTTGATTGTAGGTTGACCCATAGTAACATGAACCCATCCAGAAGAAGCTCCACAGTTTCCTCCAGTAAATGCAAAATCATCACTTACCATTTCTACATTTTTTAAAATATCTAGCGCATTACCGATTAAAGTAGCACCTTTAACACATTCTGCTATCTTACCATCTCTAATCATATATGCAGTATCACAAGCAAAATTAAACTTACCTGTTTCAGTATCAACTGATCCTCCACCTAGTTCAACTGCATATAAACCAAAATCTATACTTTTTATCATATCTTCAATCTTATCAGTACCAGGTTTTAAATATGTATTATTCATTCTTGATACTGGTGCAAATCTATAGTTTTGTCTACGAGATGATCCAGTTAATTCTAGATTTAATAATCTATTATTTATTTCATCATTAAAATTGTTTTTAAGAATACCATTTTCAATCATAATATTCTTTCTAGTAGGAATACCTTCATCATCTATTATTGTAGAACCCCATTTTTTCTCTAAACTACCATCATCTATAATAGTTACTTTATCTGAAGCAACTTTTTCTCCTATTTTACCAGCTAATACACTTTGATTCTTTGAAGTTGCAGAAGCTTCCATCGCATGGCCACATGCTTCATGGAATATAACTGCTCCTTCTCCTTTAGCAAGTATTACAGGCATAACTTTACCAACACAGTTTTTAGCATATAATTTATCAATTCCATATTTAACAGCATTATCAATTAATTCATCTAGATCTTTATCTAGTAACTCTAAATTACCATTAATATGCCAAGAAATATATGAAGTAGAGTTTAAATCTTTATCCTTAAACATAATATGTATATAAGCACATGCATAATGTCTTTTTTCATTTTTATATAATCCATGATAATTAGCAATAGTAATATCTTTATTATCAAACATTATAGTAATACCTACTTGAGATATTCTACTATCTTTACTTCTTACTTTTTTATCTAATGAACTCATATATTCTTTAATTATGGATTCCTCAGAATCTTTTATCAAATTACATTTCATTTCATTTTTTTCTAATTCATCTAGTTTTATATCCTTATATATAATTGGTTCATTAACATTAGAAATTAATTCGTCTGCTAAAGCATCTACTTCATCAATATTATTAGTAGAACCATAATATATTTCATTATTCTTAGCTATTCTTAATCCAACACCATCTATTGAGGAATAGGAAATTTTATCTAGTTTAGAATCAAGATAACCATATGTTTTCTTTTCTGTTTTTTCTTCGTATATTTCAGAAAAATCAGCACCTGTAGATAATAATTTATTAATTAATCTTTCAGTAGTTTCTCTATTCATGGTAGTTCCTTTCTAATCAAAATAGAAAGTTCTAGTTACCTAGAACTTATCTATTATTTTTCTTCATATTCAGCATCTTTTACATCTTTAGCTTCTTCATCAGTCTTAGTTTCATCTTTATTTTCTTCAGCTTGTTTCTTAGATGCTTCCTCATAAACTTTTTGACCTAAAGCCATAGCTTTTTCATTTAATTTATCTTTAGCAGCTTTCATCTTATCTAAATCATCAGATTCTTTAGCTTCATTAGCTTCTTTAATAGCATCTTCTGCTTCAGATTTTTCTTTATCTCCAATCTTGTCTCCAAGATCTTTAATAGCTTTTTCAGTAGCATATACTAATTGTTCAATATCATTCTTAGTATCTGCTTTATCTTTTCTTTCTTTATCTTTTTCTTTATTAGCTTCTGCTTCTTTAACCATCTTATCAATTTCTTCATCAGTTAGACTTGTATTAGATGTAATAGTAATTTTATTTTCTTTACCAGTACCTAAATCTTTAGCTTTAACATTAACTATACCATTAGCATCAATATCAAATGTAACTTCTATTTGAGGTACTCCTCTTGGAGCTGGTGCGATATCACCTAATTGGAAATTACCAAGAGTTTTATTATCTGCAGCCATTCCTCTTTCACCTTGTAATACATGTACATCAACAGCTGGTTGGTTATCAGCAGCAGTACTAAATATTTGTGATTTACTTGTAGGAATTGTAGTATTTCTTGGAATTAATACAGTCATAACTCCACCCATTGTTTCAATACCAAGTGAAAGTGGTGTTACATCAAGTAATACTATATCATTAACTTCACCAGTTAATACTCCGCCTTGGATAGAAGCACCCATAGCAACTACTTCATCTGGGTTAACTCCCTTACTTGGTTCTTTACCAAGTTCTTTCTTAATTAAATCAGTTACCATTGGTATTCTAGTAGATCCACCAACAAATATAATTTTATCTATATCATCTTTAGTCATATTAGCATCTTTTAATGCTTTTCTAACTGGATCTAGTGTAGATTCAATTAAGTCTCCAATTAATTCTTCAAATTTAGCTCTAGTTAAATTCATTTCTAAGTGTAATGGGCCATTATCACCTTGAGATATAAATGGTAAACTAATTTGAGTTTGAGTTACACCTGATAAATCTTTTTTAGCTTTTTCAGATGCATCTTTAATTCTTTGCATTGCCATTTTATCTTTAGATAAATCAATACCATTTTCTTTCTTGAATTCTGATACTAAATAATCAGAAATTCTTTGGTCAAAGTCATCTCCACCAAGTTTATTATTTCCTGATGTAGATTTAACTTCATAAACACCATCACCTAGTTCTAGGATAGAAACATCGAATGTACCTCCACCTAAGTCATATACTAAGATTGTATGTGCATCATTTTGTTTATCAATACCATATGCAAGTGCTGCAGCAGTAGGTTCATTGATAATTCTTTCTACTTCTAATCCTGCTATTTTACCAGCATTTTTAGTAGCTTGTCTTTGTGCATCGTTAAAGTATGCAGGAACTGTAATAACTGCTTTAGTTACTTTTTCTCCTAAATAACTTTCTGCATAATCTTTCATATAAGAAAGAATCATAGCAGATACTTCTTCTGGAGTATATTCCTTTCCATTAGCTTTAACTTTCTTATCTGTACCCATTAATCTTTTAATAGAATAAATAGTATCTGGGTTAGTTACCATTTGTCTTTTAGCAGCATCTCCAACGATTATTTCACCATTTTTAAATGCTACTACTGAAGGAGTAGTTCTTCCTCCTTCTGGATTAGCTATAACTTTAGCTTCTCCACCTTCTAAAACTGAAACACAACTATTAGTTGTTCCTAAATCAATACCTATAATTTTACTCATAATTCATTCCTCCTTATTTATTTACCTTTACCATTGCTGGTCTAATTACTTTATCTTTATAAGTATAGCCTTTTTGCATAACTTCAATTATTTCATTATCTTTTTTACCTTCAATATGATCTGTTAATACTGCTTGATGATACATAGGATCAAATTCTAAACCTAAACATTCAATTTCTTTAACCTCATATTTATCTAGAACAGATCTAAGCCCTGCATAAATCATATCAAAACCTTTTTGATAATTTTCATCAGTGCTTTTAACTGATAAAGCTCTTTCAAAATTATCAACTACTTGTAATAGATCCATAATTATATCTTCATCTTTATATTTAAGTAATCTATTGCATTCTTCATCTTTTCTTCTATTAGAATTAATCATTTCAGATGTTACTCTTAAATTCTTATCTTCTAATTCTTTTACTTTTAGAGTTAATGCTTCAATTAACTCTTTTTCTTTAGACTTTTTTTCTTTTTTAGTTACTTTAACTTCTTCTTCCATTATTTACCTTCTTTCATGTTATCTTTAATATACTCTAGTAAAGAAACAACTTTATCATATTCCATTCTCTTTGGTCCTATAATAGCTAAAGTGCTTTCTTTATTATTTAGTTTAACTTTAGTTTTAACTATAGTTAAATCCTCATCTAACTCATTTTCTTTACCAATATATATATTTATACCATCTTTAGTTTCTTCAATATTCTTAAGTGAATTATCATCTAATTTACTAATAATATTTTTAATCTTATCAACTTCATTAAATTCAGGAAGAGAAAGTATTCTATCTTTTCCTTTACTGTATACTTCATTTTCATCTTTAAAGTTATTAAATGCATTATAAAATGCATTATATACAGTTTCATAATTCATAATATATGATCCTATAATAGGTTTTATTTCAAATTCTAGCTTACTACTAACATCATTAATAGGAGTACCTATAATCATTTTATTAATAAGTTCTACTATCTTCTTAACTTCATTTAAGTTACTACCTTTAATATTAATATTTTTATTAGTAACATGACCTTTATCGGTAACAACTATTGCTATTATATTTTCATCATCAATAGGAATAACTTCTACTTGTTTAAGATTTTCTTCATCACTCTTATTTTCTAAAATAATAGCAGTATAATTAGTCATATCTGATATTATTTGTAAACTTTTTGAAATAGAATCATTTAATTCAAGTTTAGAATTATCAAATACTCTTTGAAGATTATATACTTCTTCCCCAGTCATTTCTTTAACCTTCATTAGATTATCTACATAATATCTATAACCTTTTTCAGAAGGTATTCTACCACTAGATGTATGTGTTTTTTCTAAGTAACCCATTTCTTCAAGCTCTTGCATTTCATTTCTTACAGTGGCGCTAGATACATTTAAAGTATCACATAAGTTCTTAGAACCAACTGGTTTTATAGTTTTAATATACTCTTCAACTATCAGTTTTAATATAGCTTCTTTTCTTTCACTAAGCATATCTTCACCTCTAATCTCATCACGATAATAATCATACAACAAAAAATTAGCACTGTCAATACCCAAGTGCTAATTTACATTATTTTATACTTCAATAAAGGCTTCAAATAACGGATAACCAAAGAAATATATTATTACTGTAAGTAATATCCAAATACCTATTAATATCAGTTGTACCATAAGTACTTTATCATTTTTTAAATCTAATTTAAACTTCTTTTTAGGAGGTTTATCTTCTACTTCTAATACTTCTATTTGCTCATTAGTAGTATTAGTACTGAAGATATCATCAAATTCATTATTCATATTTCCTCCTATTCTTTTAAATTATTATATCAAAAAAAGAAACTAATTTAAATAGTTTCTTTTAATTTATACAAAATTAGATAAAATTTCATTTTCTATATATAAATATTTATCATCAATAAAGATATAATCATCTTTAACTACTAATTTACCTTCTTTAATTAATTCTTTTATATTATATAAATCAATCATATTCTTATTATATTTATTATAAAAATCATTAATATTAATACCTTTAGTCTTTCTAAAACCTAGTATTAATTCATAACTAATTTTATCTTCTATAGTTAATTCTTCTTCAAAAGTTTTATACTCATTATCTAAATAAGATAATATATCTTTACTATTAAGTATTCTTTTATTACCTATATAAGAAGCTGCTCCTACTCCAAAGCCACAATATTCTTCATTATTCCAATAAGTTAAATTATGTCTAGACTCATATCCTTCTTTAGCGTAATTACTAATTTCATAATGATTATAATCCTTTAATCTATCATTAATTAATTTATACATATCATAATCAAGATCTTCAGATATTTCTTTAGTGCCTTTATTATTTAATATAGTATGTTCTTCAATTATTAAAGAATAACATGATATATGAGGTACATCTAATTCTAGTAAATTATCTATATCATTATTTAATACATTTATATCTTCAATAGATAATCCATATATTAAATCTACATTTATATTATCAAAATATTTTTTAACTAAATTAATTTTTTCTTTAAAATTTAAATAATCTCTACCTAGATATTTTAAATTATCTTTATTAAATGATTCTATACCTATAGAAATTCTATTAACACCATATTTTTTACATAAAGATAATTTAGATTCATTTATATCTTCTGGATTAAATTCAATAGTATATTCATAATTATCATTAAGTTTAAATCTTTTACATATCTTTAATAATTCTTCAAATAAATTATTATCTAAACTAGATGGAGTACCACCCCCAATATAAAGAGTATTTAGAATTTCTCCTTTATAATTAAGTTTAATTTCATTATCTAAAGATTTAATATACTTAGTAACCCATTCATCATTATAATAAAACTTACAAAAATCACAGTAAGTACATATTTTTTTACAAAAAGGTATATGTATATAACAAGACTTAATCAAGTGTATTACCCTTCTTCATAGCATACATATCTTTTATTTCAAATAATGTATTTGTTTGCTCAATGAAGTAATCATCAAGCCAGTTTTTAACATTATTCTTAGTATTTTCATCAACATTATCAAATGAAATATATTTATTATTTTCAATTGAAGCATTTTGCATAGTAAATTTACCACTCTTTAATTTAACTTTATCACTAAAACTTAATAAACTAACTGGTATATAACCTCTAGTGATATGTTCTATATAATCAAAACAAGGTTTTAAGATAGCTGAGTTACCATTATCTGGTAATTTACCTATACATCTGCCACCTACTACATCGAATAGTTTAACATTATCTTTATCATCAGTTGGTGCTAATGCTCCAAAGAATATAATGTTTCCTTTACCATAATGAAGTTCTTCTAATAAATTAGAATGTCTTTTAAATGCATGAATTCTATATTTATCTCTACTATCTCCTTGTCTCTTGTAATCAAAATTATATGGTGCAGTTACAAGGCGTTTAACTTCTTTACCTGGTCCAAGGTTAGGGACCCCAGTAGCATCAAATTTAAAATTATTATCTGCATATACTTTTTCAAATAAATCTGTTGTAGCTCTTAAAACTGTCATTATATTCGAATTATCATATCCAGCAATATCTTTTAAGAAAGAATCACCTAAGAAGCAAATAATGCATTCTGTATCAGGTCTTCTAAAGTAATCAGAATCAAGGTCTTTAGGTTGAACACTTATTACAGGTTTTTCTGGTTTTTCTGCGTTTAACTCAACTGTATCATCAATTTTTTCTGATTTAACATATGTTAATTTTTTAGCATTTCTTGTACTAATAACACCTAATAACTTCATCTTTCCAATCATATCTGTAAACTTTGCAGGATCTTTAGTTTTTCTAAAATCATCACGTAATTCATATATTTGATCTATAGTATCAAGAGATTGTTGATTACTAGCAATTTTAGTATTTATTTCACTTAAATGTCCTTTTATTTCTTCTCTTCTTCTTTCAATAGGATTTACAGTTGGTATTGTATTCTTGCTAGAAACCCTATCCTTATTTTTAAGCATTATTTCAGCAGCATTTTTAAGATATTTAATATTCTTATCACAAAAGTCCAACATTTTTTTCAATGAATCCTTATATTTTTGGGTTAAAGTATCCTTTTCTTCTTTAGCTTGATAATCATTATTATGAAGTCTTATTGAAATATCAAAAGCCTCAGATAAATTTTGATTGTATTGATAAAATGCATTTTCACCATAAACATACTTTTGCTTAGATTCACGTGCGAATCTCTCAAACTTTCTATATTCATCGCTTGCACTAATTTGTGGCATTAGATATGCGAAATAAGAAGAAAGTTCATCACTGTTGGTATTACTTGGATCAAGTGATAAAAGCCCATTTATTTTCTTCTTTTTTAATTCATATTCTTCTCTTGCTTCGTCTGCCATATACGAATCATTATGTAATGATATCATTTTTAGTGCACCCTCAAGTGAAACAAACTGTGGTCCATTATCTTCTTCTATATCAAATTCAGAATTCGATAGCATATATTGTTCTTTTTGCTCCTCTAATGTTTCTATTTGTGTTTCTAATCTTCCTCTTTTTGCAGCTAAATCTTTAAATGCTTCAGCTAATATTATTTCGTTATTCATTTATATCATCCTTTCAAATTTAATATTTCTAAAAATGCTTCTGGTGGTACTTCTACAGAACCTATATTTTTCATTTTCTTTTTACCTTCTTTTTGTTTTTCAAGAAGTTTCTTCTTACGAGAAATATCTCCACCATAACATTTAGCAAGTACATTTTTTCTTAGAGGCTTAATAGTCTCTCTTGCTATTGCTTTATTATTTATAAATGCTTGAATAGGTACTTCAAACATTTGTCTAGGTATAATAGATCTTAATCTATTAACCATATTTTTACCTATATTATATGCAAAATCTTTATGTACTATCATAGATAATGCATCAACTTTTTCACCATTTAAAAGTATATCCATTTTAACTAATTTATTAACTCTATAATCAATTAATTCATAATCAAATGATGCATATCCCTTAGTAGCACTCTTTAATTTATCAAAGAAATCATACATTATTTCAGATAATGGAAGTTCATAATGAATATTAACTCTTGTTTCATTAATATATTCCATATTCTTAAATGTACCTCTTTTATTTTCACATAATTCCATTATTGGGCCTATATAATCAGTTGGAGTAAATATATTAGTTTTAATATATGGTTCTTCAATGTAAGATACTTTTTCTACCGGAGGTAGATCTGATGGATTAGAGATAGAGACCATTTCTTTGTTTGTTAAATATACATTATATATAACTGATGGTGCAGTTAAAATAATATTTAAATTAAATTCTCTTTCTAATCTTTCTTTTATTATATCCATATGAAGTAGTCCAAGAAAACCACATCTAAAACCAAAACCTAATGCTTTAGATGTTTCTGGTATGAAAGTAAGTGATGCATCATTAATAGCAAGTTTTTCTAAAGCATCTTTAAGTAAATCATATTCTCTAGTTTCTACTGGGAATATTCCTGAATATACCATTGGTTTGACTTCTTCATAACCTTTTAATGGTTCATCACATGGATCATTATCTAAAGTAATAGTATCTCCTATTTTAATATCAGATATAGTCTTAATAGAAGCACATAAATATCCTACATCTCCTGCAGATAATTTATCTACATTTACTATTTTAGGAGTAGTATATCCAAGTTCAGTTATTTCATAACTAGAATTATTACTCATAAATCTAATTCTATCTTTTTTAGTTAAAGTACCATCAATTATTCTTATATGTACTATAACGCCTTTATAACTATCAAATACTGAATCGAATATTAATGCTTTTAATTTACCATCTTTATTACCTTTAGGAGATGGAACTCTATCTATTATTGCATCAAGTAATTTATCTACACCTTCACCTGTTTTACCACTTGTTAGAATAATCTCATCTCTGGTAAAACCGAATGTATTAATTAATTCATTACTAACCTTTTCTACATCACTATTAGGTAAATCAATTTTATTAATAACAGGGATAACTTCTAAATCATTTTCTAGAGCTAAGTAATAATTAGCAAGAGTTTGAGCTTCTATTCCTTGAGTAGCATCCACAAGTAAAATAGCACCTTCACAAGCTGCTAAAGATCTTGATACTTCATAAGAAAAATCTACATGCCCTGGAGTATCTATTAAATTAAATTCATAACCTTTGTAATTAAGTCTAACAGCATTCATTTTGATAGTAATGCCTCTTTCTTTTTCTAGTTCCATATTATCTAATATTTGACTAGTCATTTCTCTTTTAGAAACATTACCAGAAAGTTCAAGCATTCTATCTGCTAAAGTACTTTTACCATGATCAATATGAGCTATAATTGCAAAGTTTCTAATTTTATCTTGATTCATACTTATTCCCTTTTTCCAAACCTATTATATCATGTTTTTAAATATTATATATATAATTAATAAAATTAATAATAATTATTGCATTTTTATAATATTTTTGTTAAAATTATATTCGTTAAGCAAAAAGGAGGAAATAATAATGGCAAATATTAAGAGTGCAAAAAAGAGAATTTTAGTAACTAAAACTAAAAAAGCAAATAATGTACCTAAAAAATCTTCTATGAAAACTGCTGTTAAAGCTGCTGTTGCTAATCCTAGCAAAGAAACAGTTAATGAAGCTTATAAAAGAATAGATAAAGCTTTAGCAAAGAATATTATTACTAAAAACAAAGCTGCTAGAGAAAAAGCTAAAGTTGCAAGTAAATTAAATAAGTAATTAAATATCCATTAGGATATTTTTTTAATGTAAAAAGACTTACAAATGTAAGTCTTTTTTTATGTAATTACTTTTTATTTGATCTGCATCAATTAAAGCATTATTAATAGTTATGTTGTCTGGGAAATGTCTTAGTTTACCAGTTGTAGGATTCTTTTTAATTTCTACTTCCCTATATCCTTGAACATAACTTTCATATATTTCATTACGTTTTTCTTCTAATGAATCTTCATCAAGTGATTCAAATTCAGCTGGAGTAAATGCAATACATGTTGGTTTATCTGTAGAATTTTTAATTATATCTACTATATTATAAAATTCTTCTTTATTTAAAATACCTGCAAAAATACTAATATCAAGAACAGAACTTTTATTTGCTTTAAGATTAAACATTTCTTTATCTATATTTTTACCTTCCATGTATATTTCAAATGTACCTTCTCCTTCATCTGGAGTTTTAAATACATTCTTATATCCAGGTATATTTATTGTTCCCATATTAACCCTCTAAATATTTTACTACTTCATTATATGTATTTTCAAAATTATCATAATCAGTATTAAACCATTTAACATCATTCTTGTTATTAAACCATGTATATTGTCTTTTAGCATAATGTCTACTATTTTGTTTAATACTATCAATGATTTTTATTGCTTCATCTAATGTTATTTTATCATCAAGATAATTGATTATTTCTTTATATCCAATTGCACTATTTAAGATCTTAGTATTTCCATATGTATCGCGTAGTTTTCTAACTTCATCAATAAGACCTTGTTCAAACATCTTATCTACTCTAAGATTAATTCTTTCATATAATGTATCTGTATCAGTAGTAAGACCTATAAATTTAACATCATACAATAGTTTAGGTTCTTTAGTATTATGATTAGTATTTTTTAAATAGTTTTCTAAACGTCTTCTATTATTTGGATGTATATCAACATCTTCATTAATATCTTTACACATATCAAATAATTCTTCATTAGAAAATTCTTCTAAATCTTTTGCTTCTTTAGGAGAAAATTCATAGTCATATAATCCTGCAGTTAAATAAAGACCAGACCCACCCACTATAATTATATTATTACTGCTATAACGATATAGTAATTCTCTTAAATCTTTTTGATAATCATATACTGTATATTCTTCATCAGGATTCTTTATATCAAATAGATAATGAGGTACTCCTTCTTTTTCTTCTCTTGTTACTTTAGCAGTACCAATATCCATACCTTTATATACTTGGCATGCATCTGCATTAATAACTACTGCATTATATTTTTTAGCTAACATAATACTTAATTTTGTTTTACCAACTCCTGTTGGGCCTACAACACAAATAATCAATTTAATCACCAGTTAATTATTATATTAAGAAATGCATCTATGTCAAGTGATGCCTTACCTACTAATAATCCATCTAATCCATCTATATTAGATAAATTAGAGATATTTTCAGCCTTAATACCACCACCATAAAGTACTGGGCATTTCTTATTAGTAACTTTATTTATTTCGTCGATAAAGTCTATTAAACCTTCTCTAGAGATAGTTTCTGATTTACCAATAAATTCTTTTGGTTCAAATGCTATTAATAAGTTAGAAAAATCAGTAACATCTTTAATAGAATTAACTAATTCATCAATACATGTAATACAAAGTATTACTTTTAATCCTTGTTCTAGAGCATTTAATACTTTCTTATTAATATATTCATTTGATTCATTTAATTTAGTTCTTCTTTCATTATGACCTATTATTACATATTCACATTTAAATTCTTTTAACATATCACAAGATATTTCACCAGTATTAGATCCTCCATTAAATATAGATACATCTTGACCTGCTACCTTAACATTGTTTGTATCAAGAAGAGGTAAATATACATAAGGTGGAGCAATGACTACTTCTTTATCAGTAATACCCTCTAATTTTTCTACATATTCCTTATAATCAATATTAATATTATTTTGTTTCCAGTTACCTACAACTAATTTTTTCATTTTTCTTTCTCCTTTACATAACTCTTTTAAATAATTTATCTAATTCATATTTTGGATAATGAATTATTGTTGGTCTTCCATGAGCACAGTTATATGGATTTTTACATGTTCTTAAATCCTTTATAACTTGATTCATTTCTTCAATTGATATTTGTGTATTTGCTTGTATTGAAGAGTGACAAGCAAGTGATGCTGCTAATGAATCATTAAATCTTTCTAAATCAAAGTTCTTAGCATTATTAATTATTTTTTCTAATATATTTTTAACAAAGTATTCTTCAAAACCTTCTTTAAACCATGTTGGATGAGATCTTACTATAAAAGATGTTTCTCCAAATTCTTCTATTTCTATACCAATATTTTTTATTATATCTATATTATTCTTTAAAGTAATAAATTCATCTTTAGTATATTCTAGATTAATTGGTATAAGAAGATTAATTCTATCTTTACCAGGATCTTTTAATAGTCTTTTAAACTTTTCATAATTAAATCTCTCTGCTGCAGCATGTTGATCTATTAAGTACATACCATCTTCATTATGACATACTATATAAGTTCCAAGTACTGAACCAATAACAGATAATTCTGGGAAAGGTTTAGTTTCTTCTTCAGCCTTTTCATATTTAGTTTCTGGTTCAGATATTTCAAACGAAGATAAATCTAATGTTAATTCTTCATGAGTATGTACTTCTTCTTTAGGTTCTTCAGTATATTTAACTATATTTACTTCTTTAGTAGAAATATCTACACCTAAGAAATTATTATCTAATGCTTTTTCTATTAGATTAGATACTAATAGTTTTAAATCCTCAAAATTAGAAAATTTAATATCTAATTTTGATGGATGTATATTTACATCTATTAAAGATGGGTCTGTTTCTATTTCTAAGACAGTTATTGGATATCTATTATCAGGTTTATATTTATGATAACTATCATTAATAGTTTTATTAAGTTCTGTATTTCTAACTACTCTTCCATTAACTAAAGTAATCATGTGATTTCTATTTGATTTATTTTCATCTGGTAAAGATATATAACCATGTACTTCATAGTCATCATTTTCTCCAGATATTTCAAGCATCTTTTTTGCTACTGTTTTACCATATATTTCATTTATTACTTTAAGTAAGTTATTAGAGCCATCTGTTTGTAATAATACTTTATCATTATTACTTAATATAAATCTTATATCAGGATGAGATAATGCGGCATGATTAATAACAGATACTATATTTGCAAGTTCACTAGGAAGTGAATTTAAATATTTAAGTCTTGCGGGAGTATTATAGAATAAATCTTTTACTTCTATAATAGTTCCTTTTCTTAAGTCTCCTTTTTCTTTAGAGACTATTTTTCCTCCTTCTAGAGTCATTTTAATGCCTGTTTCTCCGTTGCTAGTTGTTAAGTTAACAATTGATACGGATGCAATTGAAGGAAGTGCTTCACCTCTAAAACCAAGTGTATTTATATTATATAAATCATCTTCTTTTAATAATTTACTAGTAGCATGTGTTCCAAAGCATAATACAGCATCTTCTTCATCCATACCAGAACCATTATCTACTACTTTAATTAATTTAGTACCAGAATCTATTAATTCTACTTTTATTTCAGATGCTCCTGCATCTATAGAATTTTCAATTAGTTCTTTTACTACTGATGCGCATTTTTCTATTACTTCACCAGCTGCTATTTTATTTGCTAAGTTTTCGCTCATTATTCTTATTTTGCCCATCATATCACCTATTACAATTATACAACAAAAATTAAAAAAATTAGAACATTTTGTTCTAATTTTCAAATTCATATGGGCTATCCTTAGTTCCATCTCCTGAAATATATTTACTTATACCATGGACATAAATAACTTTTTTAGCTTGTATACTATCTTCTAATTCTTTACTTATTATTTTTTTGTTTTCATCTACATAATATACTTTATTATCTTCTAATGTATTAGCAGTATAAGTATTATCTAACATACTAATTAAATAACTGTTACAGTTTTCTTTATTAATATCTAATATATTATTATAAGTACATGTTTCACTAGCACTTATAATATCTGATATATTAGCAAAAGAATAATATCCATAATATTTAGGCATTCCTATAGTATAATTATTATTTCTTTTTTCATTTTTAATAATACTTTCTAATTCTTTAGTTTCACTTCTTATATATCCAACATAGAATATACCTTTAACTGAATCTTCTTTAGGTAATTCTTCTCCTTCAAAATAATTTATATTATTTGATAATCCCCAAGATATATTATTATAATTATCTAAAGATATTATCTTTAAATCATTAGTATTAGTTATACCTATAATTCTATATAAATTATTATTATATTTAATATAGTTTTTAGGATCTTCTCCTTTATAAATATAATTTAAATCATATGGCATATTTTCATTAAATTCAACTTTAGTCAAACTATTATTATCTATAATTTTATCTATTAATAAATTTTCTTCATTAACATAAGAATATTCATTATTAATAATTCTTACATATCCTTTATATTCATCAGATTTAATAATAGATTTAGTATCTATTCTATATTCCATATCTTTTTCTTTAAATAATTCATTAAAATATGTACTATTATTATTAACATATTCTCTAGTTTTAGTAATAATAGGATCTTCATCAACTGAAATAGTACTATTTTTCTTTTGATATATTCCAATACCTATCAATCCTATACAAGCTAATATAATAACTATATATCTTATTATTTTAAATTTTTTATTTTCCATATGCTCACCTATAATAATTATAACTCTTTTAATACATCTTTTAAAGTTTTTACTACATCTTTTGGTAATATTTTTTCTAAATCAGAATCATTTGCTTCTTTAATACCTTTAAGTGAACCGAAAGTTTTAAGAAGTAATTTCTTTCTTTTATCTCCTATTCCTGGAATCATATCTAGTTTAGAAGAGAAAGACCCTTTACTTCTAATTTCTTTATGATAACTAATAGCAAATCTATGTACTTCTTCAGATATAGTTTCAAGAAAATGAAATAAGTCACTATTTTTTTCTATTTCTATTTCATTACCATCTTTATCTACTAAAGCAGTTATTCTATGTTTATCATTCTTTTTCATACCATATACTGGTATATCAAGAAGTAAATTATCTAATACTTCATTAGCAGCATTTATTTGAATTAAACCCCCATCTACTAGTATTAGATCTGGTTTAACTAGATTATCATTTATTACTCTAGAATATCTTCTTTCTAAGACTTCTATCATCATATGATAATCATCTTTTTCATCCCCAATAATCTTATATTTTCTATAATCTTTAGTACTCTTTTTACCATCTACAAATGTAACCATACCTGCTACTCTAAATGATCCAAATAATTGAGAGTTATCAAAACTTTCTATTCTATGAACATTAATACCAAGTAAATTACTTAATTCTTCAGAAGCATGAACTGTTCTATTATAATCAGATTTAATTAATGTAATCTTATCATTAATCTTTATCTTAGCATTCTCTCTAGCCATATCTATTAATTTCTTTTTAGATCCTTTGATAGGACTAATAGTTTTAATACTAGTTAATTCTTCAATTAAATTAGTATCTACTATTTCAGGCACTAATATTTCTCTCGGTTTAAATCTATCATCATCATAGAAAGATATAATAAAGTTTTCTATAGCATCTTCTTCATCTTCATTAAGTTCATATATATAACTATCTCTTTCAGTTAGATTACCATTTCTTAAATGTAATACTTGTATAGATATATAATCATCCATTACATAGTAATTAAATATATCTCTATTAATATTATCATTTAAATCTATCTTTTGTTTTTCAAGAACTATTTTAATATAATCAATTATATCTTTTATTTCTTTAGCTTTTTCAAAGTTTAATTTCTCTGATTGAGATTCCATTTCTTTTTTTAGTTTATACATTATATTTTCATAATTACCATTAAGAAATGATGTTATTTCTAAAACTATATTATCCATGATACTTCTATCTATATCTAGTTTACAATAACCAAGACATTCTCCTATATGATAATATAAACATAAATCATCTTTAAAGTTTTTACATTTTTTTAATGGATATAATCTATTTAATATTTGTACTATTTTTTTAGCAGCATAACTATTTGGATATGGTCCAAATAATTTTACATTTTTTCTTTTAGTTTTTTTATTAGGCCTTACTATAGATAAGACAGGATATTTATCATATTCAAGCATAATATATGGATATTGTTTATCATCTCTAAAGATAATATTATATTTAGGATCATATTTCTTAATTAAATTAATTTCTAATAAAAGAGCTTCTTTTTCTGAACCAGTTACTATATATTCAAAATCATAAATATTAGATACTAGCATTTTAGTTTTACCATATTTAGTACCATTAAAATAACTAGATACCCTATTTTTTAGTTTTTTAGCTTTACCAACATATATAATAGTACCAGTTATATCTTTCATTAAATAACATCCTGGTTTAAGTGGTAATAAAGCAAGTTTCTTTTTAATATTTTCTAGTCTACTATCCATATATATGCCTCCCTTCTTTTTTGTATTATATCATATTTTATAGTATAATTAAATTGGTGAAGAAAATGATTACTAATGAAATAGAAATAAAAAAATCTAGGTTTATTACTTATCTATATAATCTAGATGATGAATCAAAAGTTAATGAAATAATTGAATCTATTCGTAAAGAACATAAAAAAGCAAGACATGTAGTATATGTATATAAAATAAATAATACTGCAAAGATAAATGATGATGGTGAACCTAAAGGCACTGCTGGAATGCCTATATTTAATGTTATAGAAAAGAATAATCTAAATAATGTATTAATTATTGTAGTAAGATACTTTGGAGGTATTAAACTAGGTGCTGGGGGTCTATTTAGAGCATATTCTAATTCTGCATCAGAAATAATAAAAAAGATAACTAATTAGTTATCTTTTTTTCCTCTATATATTCATAATTAAGTGCATTTTTATTACTTAAAATACTTTCACCCAATTTTTTCTCTATACTTACCATCCTTAGCAAGCATTTTTAATCTCCGACAACTTGTCGGAAGTTGACTTTCTTCTTCTTTGGAAAGTCTTCTTTTTAATGTTGTCCAATAATCACTCGGGTCAGTTGGTTCAACCAACGCATTAATAATATCTACCACACTAAAGAAATAGTCTTCTTTTTCTGCACTTCAAATGCTTCTGATTTCTTTCAGGATACATTTTTTCATAAAAAAATAACTATTTCTAGTTATTTTTTAAGTGTTTTAATTTTAATATTTGATCTTCATATGAATTACTTGAAAGTATATAACTACCAACGACTAAAATATCTACTTTATCACATACTAGCTTAGTAACTTCATAGTTTACTCCACCATCTAATCCTACCAAGAAATCATGCTTAATTTTCATTAACTTCTTTAATTTCTTTATAGTTTTTGGAATAAATTCTTGTCCACCTTGTCCAGCATATACCCCCATCACCAAAAGATAATCTATTTTTTTAAAATATTTTTTTATCTTTCTAATACTAGTTCTAGGGTTAATAGCAATACCTGCTCTTATACCATTCTCTTTTATTAAGTTTAGGTATTTATCAATATCTTTTCTTCTTACTGCTTCATATTGAATAGTAATAATTTCAGGTTTTAATTTGATAGCTTCATTAATCTGAAATTCCATATTAGTGCTCATAATATGAATATCATATGGAGTACTACTTTTTATTTTAGAAAAATCTTTTAATTCAAAAGAAGTAAAAGGTACAAAAGTATTATCTAATACATCAATATGAATGAAATCTGTATGAGTATTATTTAATGCTTTTATAGTTTCATCAAAATTATCTTTATTTCTTAGAATTGAAACTGATACCTTCATTTTCTTTCTCCTTTATAAATTCCACATAATCATTATATCTTTGTTCATTTATTTCATTATCTTTTACCATTTGTTTTATATAGCAATCATCTTCTTTTATATGCATACAATCGCTGTATTTACAATAGTTTCTATACTTTTCAAATTCAATGAAATTATCTCTTATATCTTCTTTAGTCATATTCTTAAAATCAAGAGATGAGAATCCTGGAGTATCTGCGATCATAAGATCTTCTATCTCATAGAATTCAATTGCTCTTGTAGTATGTTTTCCTCTTCCTAAAGCCTTTGATATTTCATCAGTTTTAAGATTAAGATTTGGATCAATACTATTAAGAAGTGAACTCTTTCCAGAACCTGTTTGTCCAGTTAATATAACATATTTATCTTTAATAGCTTCTTTTAATTCATTAATCTCATAGTTATATAAAACTGTATACCCTATTCTCTTGTAATAAGAAATTATATTTCTAATAGTATCATCAATATATAGATCAGTTTTTGATACTACTATTAATGGTGTAATATTATTAAATTCAATAATATTTATCATTTTATTAAGAAGTAAAGATGAGAAATCAGGGTCTTTAGTACTCACTACAATAATAGCAATATCTATATTACTTACTGGTGGTCTATCTAATTTATTTTTTCTCTTATAAATAGCAGTAATTATATTGTTTTCATCGATTTCTACATTATCTCCAGCGAGAGGAGTAATCTTTTTATTTCTAAATACTCCTCTTGCTTTACAGATATGTTTTTCTCCATCTACTAATACAGTATAATCATTGCTAATTACTTTAACAATCTTACCTTTCATTATTCAGTTGTTCCCTCATTTGATTCAGTAGAACTAGATGTTTCATCTTGTTCTAGTGGAACTAATTCTTTTTCTTCTAATTTAGAAACCACAATATTTATAGTAGCCCCTTCAACTACATCAGATCCTTTTGCTCTACTTTGAGAAAGTACAGTACCTGGAGTTTTAGTATTATCTGCTTGTTCTTCTACTGTTACTACACATTTAAATTCTTTACAGAATTCTTCTACTTGTCCTCTAGTCATACCAGTAAAATCAGGATATACTTCAGTCATATTTGGAGTATATAATTTAATAATTCCTCCTACTTCTAATTCTCCTTCTTTAGGATTTTGATCTACTATAGTATCTTCTTTACCTTCATAATCATCTTTATTTTCTACTTTAATAGTTTCTACAATTACATTTAATCCTTGTAATTCAAGCTTAGCTTGTACTTTATTTACATCTTGCCCAGTATAGTCTTCTATTTTAACTTTATCTGATCCAGATGATTTATATAAAGTAATTTTAGCTCCTTTTTTAACTTTAGAACCTGCAGCAGGATCAGTCTTAGAAATCTTACCTTTTTCTACTTCAGAAGTATAATCAGTCTTAGTTTTAGTATCAACTTTTAAACCTAATTTTTCTAATTTATCTCTTGCACTAGCCTTAGTTAATCCAGATACATCTGGTACTGTTATATCTTTTGAAACAGTTAAATTAGGAATAATTATAAATACAGTTAATAACGCTACTACTAATACACCTACTAATGCTATTAATATTTTAGTAAATGCATTTAGTTTTTTATCACTATATTCATTTTCTTCTATTTCTTTAACTATTAATTCTTCTTTTTTCTTATTTTTTTCTTCTTCTTTAGCTTTAATTTCATCTTTTAAATTATTAACTACTTGTGTATTTTCATCACTATATTCATTTTCTGGATATTTAAATACTATTCTTTTTTCATCTTTTCTAGATTTATCAAGACAAGTTTTAATATCATCATAAACTTCTCTTACATTGTTATATCTATTTTTAGTATTTTTAGCAGTAGCTTTTAATATTATATTTTCTAAAGATTGTGGTACAGTAGGATTTTCTTTTCTTATACTTGGCATAGGATTCTTTAAATGTTTCATTGCTATTTCTACTGCAGTTTCTCCTTTAAAAGGCATTGTACCTGCTAACATTTCATACATAAGTATACCAAGTGAATAAATATCAGATTTAATAGTAGATCCTTTACCACTAGCTTGTTCTGGTGGTAAATAATGTACTGATCCCATAACTGAATTAGTTTGAGTTAAATCAGATGCATTAATAGCCATAGCTATACCAAAATCTGTTATTTTAACCATACCATCTTCTAATATCATTATATTTTGAGGTTTAATATCTCTATGAATTATATAACTATCATGGGCATGTGCTAGTCCATCAGTTAATTGAGATACTATATCTACTGTTTCAGGAACAGATAATCTTCCTCTTTTCTTTATTAATTGTTTTAGAGTTTGCCCTTTTATATATTCCATTACTATATAAAAGTTACCATCATCTTCACCAACATCATATATTTGAACTATATTTGGATGACTAAGTAAAGATGCATTTTGTGCTTCTCTTCTAAATCTTCTAACAAATTTTTCATCATCAGCAAGATCACCTCTTAGTACTTTGATAGCAACATCTCTTTCTAGAATAGTATCATATCCTAGATAAACATTTGCCATTCCTCCTTCACCAATTAGTTTTCTTACTTCATATCTATCATTTATTTTTTGCCCCTTTGAAATCATTTTTATTCTGCCTCCTTAGGAAATAAACATGCAATTGAAATATTATCAGTACCACCTCTAATATTAGCCTTTCTAATAAGTTTAATTACTTTTTCTTCTAATGGCCCTTCTTGAAGTAATACTTTTTCTATTTGAGTATTATTTAACATAGCAGTAAGTCCATCTGAGCATAATACTATTCCTTCAATTTCATCTTCAACATCAAATATGTCTATTTCAATAGGATTATTAGCACCTAATGCTCTCATAAGAATATTTTTCTTAGGATGATTTTTAGCTTCTTCTGGAGTTAATTCACCATTCTTAACAAGTAAATTAACTAAAGTATGATCTTTAGTTATTTTAAATAATTCATTATCTTTAAATACAAATCCAGAACTATCTCCAATATTACCAAATAATAAATAATCTTTAGTATAAATAGCAAGAACTAAAGTAGATCCCATACCCTTACTTTCTGGATGATTACTTGTATAATCAAATATTTCATTATTTATTTCTTCTACTTGTTTTCTAAGCCATTTAACTGTACTAGCTTTATCTCCTAGTTTTTCCATTTCATTAAATGCTTTAGTTAAATGTTCAATAACAATAGAACTAGCTACTTCGCCTGCTTTATGTCCACCCATACCATCTGCAACAGCAAGTAAATATTCATCATTTAAATTTTTTATAATTGTTACACTATCTTCATTATGTTCTCTAACTCTTCCTGTATCCGTTAAATAATAACTATCCATATCTATTCTCCTTCTACTTTTGCTCTAAGTTGTCCACACGCTGCAGAAACATTAGATCCAAATTCTTTTCTTATTGTTACATTTATATTATTCTTCTTTAGTATATCATAAAATCTAGCTATTTGACTAGTATTTGATCTTTTAAATTCAATATTTTCAGTCTCATTATAAGGTATTAAATTAACATAGCAATTAATTCCTTTTAATAATTTACTTAATTCTATAGCACATTCATCTGTATCATTAACATCTTTTAGCATTATATATTCAAACGTAACTCTTCTATTAGTTTTATCTAAATAATACTTAATAGCATCGATTATTTCTTCAATATTATATGCATTATTTATTTTCATTAATGAACTTCTAAGTTTATTATTTGGAGCATGTAAACTTATTGCCAAGTTTACACCACTTTCTAAGTCTGCAAATAACTTAATCTTAGGTACTATACCACTAGTAGAAACTGTAATATGTCTTTGACCAATAGCAAGCCCATAAGCATCAGTAACTATATTTATAAAGTCTATAAAATTATCATAGTTATCAAATGGTTCTCCTATTCCCATGACTACTACATGACTTATTCTTTCCCCTACATCTTTTTCTACTTCCATAATTTGAAGTAGCATTTCATCAACAGTTAGATTTCTAATTTTTTTAAGTCTTCCACTTTGACAAAATGCACACCCCATATTACACCCAATTTGTGAGGATATACATATACTAAGACCATAATCATGAACCATTAATACACTTTCTATCTTATTACCATCAGATAACTCAAATAAATATTTTTTAACAAGTTCATCTTCTTCTTTTTCAACCATTTTAATTTCATTAAAAGAAAAATCTTCTTTTAACATATCAATAGTTTCTTTCTTTAAATTAGTCATATCATCAAATGATCTAACACCTTTTCTATAAATCCACTCAAATACTTGAGTAGCTTTAAACTTCTTTTCGCCTTTTTCTAAGAAATAATCTTCTAACTTATTTCTTGTAATACTGAATATACTTTTCATAAATTCACCCTATAAATAATTATACCATTTTTATCTTTAATTATTAAGCATTATTTGATAAAATATAGTTAGAATGATGAGGTGTTTACATGGAGCATATACAAATTCCAAAAACAGTTAATTATGAATTAAACGATGAATTATTAGAATTCTGTGAGAGAAATGGTATAAGTGAAGCAGATATAAATAATATTGCTAATTCTGAATTAGCAAAAAATGCTAATAGAAGTAATTTTAATCCTATACTTATAGATTGTCCAGTAAAATGTCCAACACCACTTTATGATGAAATTTATATAAGAGATATTATTGGAGAAATGCCTAATGAGGGATGTAAAAATGTATTAGAAGCATTAAATGAAACTTACAAAAAGCATAAAGACCTTTTAAAGATGTCAAAAGATGAAATGATAAAAGCCATACAATCAACATTTGATAAAGACCATATATATTTATCCGAAGTAAAGTATGGAAAATATATGGTAGGAGACAATGGGCGTCACAGAGTAACAATGTTAAGGTTTTTATATATCGATGAAGTTCTTAAAGGAGAAAAACCTATAGAAGAAATAGATGAAAAATATTCAATAAAAGCTGAAATTCAAAACTATGATTTAACTTTAACATATATGTATTTTTTATTAGCAAATACAGGTGCTATCAAAGCCATATCCCCTGTAGATAGTAAAATATCTCAAGGAAAACCAATCTATGAAGTAAAATTTGCAAATGGTGAAGAAAAGATTCTTTCTAAAGACCAAATAATATTTGATTTTAACAAATTATATGAATCTACTAAAAGTAATATGAGTGAAGGTTCTCTTTATCGTATTGAAGGTTATGCTAAAATGATTCCTTCCCTAAATTCATTCTTAAAAGTATATGCTCCAGAACTAGCTCAAAAGAATGAATTTGGTTCTTTATAGGTGGTAGTATGGAAATAGTAGGAATAATTTGTGAATATAATCCATTTCATAATGGTCATTTATATCATATAAATAAAATTAAAGAAATGTTTACAGATCCATTAATAGTATTAGTTATGTCTTCTCATTATACTCAAAGAGGAGATTTATCAATATTAAATAAATGGGATAAAACAGAAATAGCACTTAATAATGGCGTTGATTTAGTTATTGAACTTCCATTTGAGTTCTCTACTCAAAGTAGTGATATATTTGCTAAAGGCACTATTGAAATATTGAAAGCATTAAAAGCAGAATATCTAGTATTTGGATCAGAATCAAATGATATAGTAAAACTAAATAATTTAGCTTCTATTCAAAACACAGTAGAATATAATTATGAAGTATCTAAGTTAATGAAAAAAGGTATTAGTTTCCCTTCTGCATCATCAAAAGCTTTGCACCATCTTCATGGTGAAGAAGTAGATACTCCTAATGATATATTAGGGCTTTGTTATATAAGAGAAATAAAAAAACAAAATGCTGGTATTACTCCATTAACTATTAAAAGAACTAATGATTTTAATTCTAAAAAAGTTGAAGGAAATATAATAAGTGCTAATCTTATTAGAAAGAATCTTAATAAAATAGATATATCTAAATATGCACCTAAAAATGCTATTAAGAATTATTATAATGTAGATATATTTAATTATTTAAAATATAAAATATTATCTGATGATGATTTATCTAAATATTTAGATGTAGATGAAGGCATTGAAAATAAAATAATAAATGAAATTAATAAATCTAATACTCTAGATGAATTAATATTAAATCTAAAATCAAAAAGATATACTTATAATAAATTATCTAGAATGCTAATTCATATATTAACTGGATATACTAAAGAAGAAAATAAAAAAAGAAAAAGCATAAAATATCTAAGAGTTTTAGGTTTTAATAAAAAAGGAAGAAAATATCTTCATGATATTAAAAAAGAAGTTACTTTACCTATCTATACTAATTTTAATAAAGAAATGGAATTAGAATTAAAAGTAACTAAAATATATTCATTATTAACAAATGATGAATCATTAATTAAAAAAGAAATAAAAAACATAATCATAAAAAAATGATTATGTTTTTTTATTATCAATCTCTTTAATAGAAGATTTTGGTTTAGGTAATTCTTCAGGCATAGTACCACCTAATTCTTTTATAGTATCCCTTACTTTTTTACCTATCTTATAGTGAGTAATATTTGCTTCATATTCATTATCAACATTATCTCTTTTTAATTTACTATCCGTCTGAGTTATTCTAAATAAATTAGCTGCTAACTCTTCACTACCCATATTGTCTAAAATATCCTGTCTATATTTAAGCCCTTTTCTTTTAAATATATCATCTGCTGTCTCGCCATTATAAAGTCCTTTATACCCAGCGTTATGGAATTCAGCAAGATTCTTTACTCCTGACTTAACTGCAGTCCTATTAAGGCCATAATTACCCTCTTTTACTTGTTTTCTTATCTTTAGTCTTCTTTCATCCTCAGATAGAAACTTATATTCCTCATCAAGTAATTCTTGTCTTCTTGTTTGTACTGCAAAATAAGTTTGAGCAAGCGCAATCACATTCTTCCTCGAATCGCCATTCATAGAAATTAAATAACATGCATAGCGAGTTAATCTGTAATCCTCTATAATTCTTTTACCACCATTTACATTTATTGACAATTTACCGGCGCCGGTAAATTGTTCTGAGGTATTATATCCACTAGCAGTACAAGCTAATTTTGCCTTTGATATTACCTCTTTAAATTTTTGCCATTTTACGTATTCTAAAGCTGACATAAGTTCTCTTGCGTGCCAATATTCATTGCCTTCTTCATCAATGTGTTTAATCTTTTCAAATACTTCTTCAGTATAATTTGTAATGTTCTTCATAGATCCTCCTACTTAATATATTCGCAAGAAAAAATAAATATTCCCCTATTAATAATAAAAAAGATAGCAAATGCTATCTTTTTATATTTTTTCTTTTAAATCACTAATCTTTTTAGATATTTCATCATCATAATTCTTATATATAGTTTGAATTATAATTGTAATTGGAAGTGCAATAATTATTCCAATAAAACCTCCAAGTACTCCTCCTGCAAATACTGCAAATATTGTTAATAAAGCAGGTACTTTATTAGTTTTACCATATATCTTAGGGGCAATTATATATCCGTCTATTTGAGGGAATATAAGCATAATTATAACTGATAATACTAATAATGTTGGAGATATAACTGAAGCAGTTATAATTGCTATTATATTCATTATAATACCTCCAAAATAAGGTATTAATGGTGAAAATGCTGCGACTATACCAAGTAATAAGAAATGAGGATGACCAATTATTCTATAAAGTAATGTATATTCAATAAACATTATTAAAACATTTATAAATAAACCTCTAAAATAAGCAGTACATGATGTATCTATATCTCTAACAAGATTATATGTTTTCTTACTTTTTAATTTAAAGTATTTCTTTAATTTTTCTCTTATCTTATCCATATCTACAAGGAAATAAATAAATGCTACTAAAGAAATTATAAAATTACTAATAACATTAATTGAAGTATTTATTATTTTACCTCCTGTTACTGCTATATCTTTAGTGAATTCTTCAGATATCTTATTAATACCTTTAGTTAATGTATCTTGTAAACCACTTAGATCAATATTATATTTAAATTTAACATCTTTTATAAATTGAATTAATCCTGATAATAAATCAGATAATTCATTTGTAAATACTGGAATTATATTAATTATAATATATGCAAGTATTCCAAATACTATTAATAAAATTATAACTATACCAAGCCATTTAGGTAGTTTTTTCTGCATAAATCTAAGAAATGGATAAAATGCATAAGCAAGTATAAAACCTATTATAAATGGCGTAAAAATCGCTAATAATTTAACTGTTACCCCTTTTAACAAATCTCTCATTAAATATAATAAGAAAACTATACCAATAATCATTAATATATTTAATAATCTATTCTTTTTCATATTTATTCCCTCTCTTTTGAATCAATAATTATAGTTACTGGTCCATCATTTATTAATGATACTTTCATATCTGCTCCAAACTCACCTGTTACATAAGATATACCTGTCTTACTTAATTCTTCCTTAAATAATTCATATAATTTATTAGAATCATCATAATTTAATGCATTTGTAAATGATGGTCTATTACCATCTTTACAAGATGCATATAAAGTAAATTGAGAAACAAGTAATATACCTCCACCAGATATTTCACTTACATTATAATTCATTTTACCATTAGAATCTTCAAATATTCTTAAATTAACTATCTTTTTTACTAAATATTTTACATCTTCAATAGTATCTCCATTAGTCATACCAAGAAGTACTACTAATCCTTTATCAATACTATTAGTAGTATTATCAAAACTAACTGATGCTTCTTTGCATCTTTGAATAACTACTCTCATTTGAACACTCTTTCTACTTTTATGATTTCACTATTAAATTTAAGATCATTCATATATTTCTTTAATTTTTCACTATCTGTAACTTCAATAGTTAATTCATAAATATTATTAGTTTGTGTACTAATAGTATTAGCATTTAATATACCAATATTATTACTTGATGTAATAGTAATAATATCTAATAATAAATTTTCTTTTTTACTAGCAGTTATCTCTATTACAGTAATAAATTTCTTAACAATATTCTTATTCCATTTAACATCTACTAATCTTTCATCTAATTTCTCTAAATTATGACAATCCTTAGTATGAATAATAATACCATTACCACGAGATATATACCCTACTATATCATCTCCAAGTATTGGATTACAACATCTAGCAAGTGTTACTTTTATTTCATCTATACCATCTACTAATACATCATTTTTTAAATCAATAACATTATCTTTATTCTTAATTACTTTTTCAAGTAATTGTTCTTTAGTTATTTTATCTTCTTTAAATGCTAATGCAACACAAGATATAGGACTATATTTACCAGTACCTATTCCTATATACATTTCATTTTCATCAGCTACTTTTAATTCTTTTAAGATATTAGGTATTCTTTCTTCTACTTCTTCAATAACTAATTTCTTTCTTCTTATTTCTTTTAAGAATAAGTCTTTACCTTTAGCTAAACTTATTTCTTTATCTACTTTAGAGAAATATGCTTTAATCTTATTTCTAGCTCCTGATGTTTTAGCATAATCAAGCCATTCCATAGATGGTGTTGCATCTTTCTTAGTATTAATCTTAACTATGTCACCATCTTTAAGTGGTGTTGATAAAGGTACCATAGTATCATTTACTACTACTCCCACCATTGTCTCACCAATCTTAGTATGTACTTTATATGCAAAATCTACACCAGTTGATCCTTTTGGAAGTTCAAATACATCTCCTTTTGGAGTATATACATAAATACTATCACCAAGTACTTCATCTTTAACACTATTAACAAAATCTTCAGCTTCAGGATTACTTTCATTAAGCTCCATAATATTTCTAAATATTTGAAGTTTTTGTTCCATTGAACTTTGTAATTTCTTACCTTTTTCTTTATAAGACCAATGAGACGCTATACCTCTTTCTGCTACTTCATCCATTTCATGAGTTCTTATTTGAACTTCATATAATTTATTATCATAGCCAAATACAGTAGTATGTAATGATTGATACATATTAGTCTTAGGATTAGCTATATAATCCTTAAATCTATTAGCTTTAGGCTTATATTTAGAATGAATAATACCTAATACTTGATAACATTCATTAACAGTATCTACGATTATTCTAAGACCATATATATCATATATATCACTGAATTTTCTACCTTTTTGTAATTTATTATATATACTATAAATTGACTTAACTCTTCCCTTTATTTCAAACTTAATACCATTTTCAATTAAAAGTTCAGAGATTCTATTAGTCATTTCTTTTATACAAGCTTCTCTTTCTTCAGGAGTATTATTAAGTAATTCCTCAACACTAACAAATGCATTAGGTTTATAGTATTTTAAAGAATTAACTTCTAGTTCACTCTTAATATTAGAAAGACCTAATCTATGTGCAATAGGAACAAGAATTTCAAGAGTTTCTTTAGATTTACTCTTTCTACTTTCTTCTTTAATTGCCCATAAAGTTCTCATATTTTGGCATCTTTCAGCAAGCTTAATAATTATTATTCTTACATCTTCAGTAAGACCTACAATTATCTTTTTATAATAATTTATTTGTGTTTCACTATCAGTAAATACATTTAAATTATTAATCTTAGTAATACCTGCTACTAGATCAGTAATATCTTTACCAAAATTCTTTTTAATATCATTAATATCTGCTTTTCCTATATGAACAGTATCATGAAGTAAAGCAGCACTAATAGTATCACTATCTGCTTGTAAATCAGTAAGAATATATGCAGTATTAAGTGGATGATGCATATATTCTTCCCCACTTTTTCTTACATCATTCTTATGAACTTTACTAGCATAGTCATATGCTTTCTTAATTGTTTCTAGTTCTTCCTTACTCTCAATATATTTACTGCATACTGACAGTAATTCCTCAATAGTATTTATTTCATTAACCATAAATACCTCCTTTTCTAGAAAAAAGAATTAAGCATTTATTCCTTTAACACTTAATTCTTCTACCTTTCTTTTCTTAGGTTTATCCTTCTTTTTATTTTTAGTTTTTTTACTTTGTAATCTATATTCTAATATAACCCATAAAGAACCTGATATTAATATAGAAGAATATGCTCCTGCTATAAGACCTATTAATATAGCTATATCAAACTCTAATATTTCTTTTGATCCAAATATAATTAAACATATAATTGGAAGCATAGTAGTAATAGTAGTATTAATAGAACGAAGCATTGTTTCTTTAATAGACTTATTAGCTATTTCTTTTAATTCATCTTTAGTAAGAACACTATTAATCTTCTTATTCTTATTTTCTCTAATTCTATCAAATATAACAATAGTATTGTTAATAGAATAACCAATAATAGTAAGTATAGCTGCTATAAAGATAGAATTAATCTCTAAATGCATTATTGCAAATAATACAACTATCATAATACTATCATGTATTAATGCTATTATTGAACTTAATGCATAACTAAACTTATATCTAATAGTTATATAAAGAATAATTCCAATAATTGCATATACTAATGCAATTATTGCATTCTTAATTAAATCTTTCTTAACTAAATTACTAACTACAGATATATCAGTCTTAGCATCATATTTTTGACAAATAACACCATTAACATTCTTTATTTCTTCTTTTTCAAGTATTTCAGATACTTTAACATAATAAGCATCATTATCTTTTTCTGATGAAATAATAGTTAATCCTAAATCTTTAATATCTTTATTAATAGATTTAACACTAGCATTCTTAGCATTACTAATAGTAATATCAGTACCACCAGTAAAATCTATACCAAAATTAAATCCTTTATTAACAAATATAAATACACCTGCAACTACTAATAAAACTATAGGTAATATTATAAACTTCTTAAAATTACCAACATAATCCTTATGAATTCTAGATTCAAATTTACTTTCTACATCTTCTAAACTATTCTTTATTTCACTTCTCTTTTGATTAATAAACATTCTAATTTTATTATCAAAGAATTTAGTTTTAATAAATGAATATGTAATTAATCTAGTAATTAATACTACTATTAACATAGTCATAATTATGTTAATTATTAACATTGTAGCAAATCCTTTAACAGAACTTTCTCCAAATATAAATAATATTATTGCTATTATAAATGTAGTAACATTTGAATCTAAGATTGAACTAAATGAATTTTTTATACCATTTCTATAAGCAGTTTTTAAATCTCTACCTTTTCTAAGTTCTTCTTTAATTCTCTCACTAGTAATAACATTAGCATCTACTGCCATACCTACACCAAGAACTAATGCTGCTATACCAGGTAAAGTTAATACTCCATCTATTAAATAGAATACTAAGAATGTCATAAATGTATAGATTAAGATAACTGAAGATGCTATAAATCCTGAGAATCTATATCTTAAAGTCATAAATAATATAATTAATACTATACCTATTATTCCAGCAAGTTCTGTCTTTAATAATGAATTTGCACCAAATGCAGATCCTACAGTTTGACTAGATATTTCTTTAAACTTAACATTATTAGAACCACTATTAATTAAATCTACTAAATTAGCAACTTGTTCTTCAGTAAAATTACCTTGAATAATAACATTACTACTAAATCCTTGTGAAACAGTAGCAGCACTTAAACACTTAGCATCATTTAAATCTGTAAATGATCCACACTTAGCAGTACTATAACTATCTTTTCCATCTACATAATCAAGCCAAATAACAATTAACTTATCATCTGATTGACTAATTTGTGATGTAACATTATAGAATAAATCTTTATCTTTAATATTTAATAATACAGCAGGTCTTCCCTTATCATCTGTACTAACCTTAGCAGCAGTACCAGCAGATAATACACTCTTGTCCATTAGTTTATTATCTTTACTATCTCTAAATGTTAATTCTCCAGCAATAGTAATATAATCTCTTGCAGCTTCAGCATCTTTAACACCTGCAAGCTTAACTCTTATTTTATCTTTACCTTCAATAGTAAGTTCTGGTTCAGTAACACCTAACTTATCTATTCTTCTAAGCATTGTTCTATATGTATCATTAACATCTGCACTAGTTAACTTTTGCCCTTTTTCAGAAGGACTAATTTGATATAAAATTTCAAATCCTCCAGCTAAATCTAATCCTTTAGTGATGTTATCAAAAACATTAGGAATTAGTACGGTAGCACTTGCTACAATTCCCAAAACTGAAACAAATAAATAACTAAATTTAACCTTAGCACTATTAAATTCAACATTACTATTATATTTACCTTTAATAGCAAGTATTATATGAGATATTATTGGTAATACATTAAGTAATATATACCATAAAATACCCTTATCAAATTTTTTAGCAAGTCTTACATTTAATCTAATATAATAAAGTATAAATAATAATGCACTAAATGCAAATATTATAATAGTATTCATACTCTTTAATTTTAATAAATAAATTAATAAACATACTCCTATACTAAATATATACTCAAAAATGTGATACCATTTAAGATCTACCATCTTTAATAAGTAAATAAAATTTACTATTGGTATCCACGCTAGAAATCTTTTTACCTCTCCCTTTTTAAATAACATAAACATAGTAAAACTAGAAAGTAAATAACTAGCTGCTATGCAAATTAAAACTATTATGCTGTTCATATATATCCTCTTTTCCTTACATATTTAATTATACAAAAATTTTGTCAATTTTTAAAGCATTATTTGTATATTTTATAAATAAAAAAGAGCAAATTTTAATTTGCTTTTTTATTCTAAACCTTCGATTGTATTGAATGCAGATTTAATGACATCATCCATGTCATAATATTTATATTCAGCAAGTCTACCACCAAATATAACATTTTCTTCTTTAGATGCTAATTCTTTGTATTTATTTGCGAGTTCATTATTTTTAACATCATTAACTGTATAATACTTTTCCATTCCATCTTTATAATCAGATGGATATTCAAATGTTACTACTGTCTTTGGACTAGTAGTATCAAATTCAAAATGTTTATGTTCAATAACTCTTGTATAATCAACTTCTTTGCCAGTATAATTAACTACCGCATTTCCTTGATAATTTACTTTATCAAATACTTTAGTATCAAACTTTAAACTTCTCCATTCAAGTTCACCCAGTGAATAATTAAAGTATTCATCTATTGGGCCAGTATAGATAATTTTATTAGCCAATGAAGATAATTCTTCCCTATCATCAAAGAAATTAGTATTTAATCTAACTTCAATGCCTTCAAGCATCTTTTCAATTAATTTAGTATAACCACCTATTGGAACACCTTGATATTTATCATTAAAATAATTATTATCATAAGTTAATCTTACAGGTAATCTTTTAATGATAAATGCAGGTAAATCTTTACAATCTCTATTCCATTGTTTTTCAGTATAACCTTTAATTAATTTTTCATAAATAGTTCTACCAACTAAACTAATAGCTTGTTCTTCTAAATTCTTTGGTTCTCCAGTTATTTCTTTCTTTTCTTCTTCAATATGTCTTAAAGCATCTTCTGGAGTAAATACATCTTCCCATATTTTAGAAAAAGTATTCATATTAAAAGGCAAATTATATACTTCATTACCTATTCTAGCAATTGGTGAATTAGTATATCTGTTAAATACAACAAAAGAATTCACATAATCCCATACATCTTTATAATCTGTATGGAATATATGAGCACCATATTTATGAACATTTATACCTTCGATATTCTCAGTATAAATGTTTCCTCCAATATGATTTCTTCTATCGATAACTAGTACTTTTTTACCCTTTTTATTTAATAAATTTGCACAAGTAGCACCAAATAATCCTGATCCTACTATTAGATAATCATATTTCATATTTACTCCTTATAAAAAAACTAAGAACAATAAATCTAGTAATTAAATCATATCCCAAGTTAAAATTGTATCTTCTTCTAAATCACATAAAACTTTTCTACCAATAACAATATCTGTATATTTAGGAGAAATACCAGTTCCTGGTCTTTTAGGCATTATATCTTTTTCAGTTATTATCTCACCTTTTTTCATATTGCGAGTTAAAACTAGAGAGCGTCTAGCTTCTCTACGAGGAATCTCTTCACATTCTAAAACTGTCTTCTCACCCGATCCTAAAATTTTGTCTATAAATTTAAAATTATTAATAGCCTTTTTAAAATCAATTGGATCACCAGCGTGATAATGATCATTTCCAGGCAAAGTTTTATCTAATGTAAAATGTTTTTCAATCACTTCAGCACCCAATAAATAAGCTGTAGCTAAAGTCATCATTGTTTCATCAGGAGCAACATGATCGCTAAACCCGACTTTTACATCAGGAAAATCTTTCTTTAAAGTCTCAATAATGCGTAAATTAGCATTATTAGGATCTGTGGGATATGATAAAACACAATGAAGAATAGTAATATCTTTGCATCCTGCTTCTCTTAATGCTCGTATTCCTTCATCAACTTCCGATAAATATGAAGCACCAACTGAAACAACAATTGGTTTTCCCTTTTTGGCAATATGTTTCATGAATGGTATGTTAGAAAAATCAGAAGATGATATCTTATAAAAATCAACTAAATCATATAAGTAATCTGCAGAATCATAGTCAAATGGTGTTGATGTAAAATCAATTCCTAAACTATGAGCGTAATCGCTTAATTCCTTATATTCTTCCTTACCAAAATGATCAAATTTTTTAAACAATTCATATTGTGTTTTGGTTGCTTCCTTGCTTGTATCCCAGTAAGCTGGGGAATTTTTTGATACTATAGTTGAAGCTTTATAAGATTGGAATTTTGCACAATCAATGCCAGCCTCAGCTACTTCTTTTACATATAATTTTGCTGCTTCAAGTGGTGTAATATTCATTACTCTTGCTGTATCATAAAAATTAACACCAATCTCAGCAATCATATATGGTTTACTTTTTCTCATAATTTTCTCCTTTTCTTATTATAAATTTACAATTGAATTATCGATAAAATGAAATGTTGTCCCAAAAACCAAATAAATAATTATACTAATAAAAACATTTAAATAATCGATAACTATGTTTCTTTTCATAAATAACCTTATAAACTATCAATTAGGCTAACTATTCTATTCCTTCCTTTTTTTAAATCATGTTGCAACATTTTATTTTGAAGTTCTTTCCTATTATTCATTGAGAGACTTAAATACTCTTTTAACGTGTTTTCAATTAATTCATCATCAGGATTTAATCCTATATAAAAAAATCCATTTTCATTACATACAAAAGAATGTCTTTCTTCTCTCTCGTTTTGAGACATTGCAATAGTAGGAATACCCATGAGAGCTAGTTCATAACCTGTTCTTCCCCTAGAAGTTACAGCTATGTCATTTTCAGAAATCAATTCTGGCATATTTTTAATATTATACAATACTTGAATGTTTTTATACTTATTGTATTCCATTAGTTCTTCAACATTTCTTTTTGCCTTACCTAAAACTATTGTAAAATTATATTTTTTATATTCATCTTTTGATACTATTTTCAATAATCTATCGGTATAATTTTGCGGATCTGCTCCACCAAAAGTGATAAGAACATTCTCAACATTATCTTTGATATCTATTGGATTAAAGAACAAGAAAGTCTTAGGACAAACATAATATAATTCACCACAATATGTGTTAGACTGAGTGCTGTTTGAATATAAAGCATTAAATACTAAATCAGCTAATAAAGACCCTTCTCCATCGTCTTCAAAATTTATAATTTTAGCATTTTTCCCTAAACTACTTTTTAAACCACTCATGTAATATGTAGTTGTTGACAGAATATCATTTATAAAAATAGTATAATTATTTTCCTTACATTTTTCATATAATTCTAATTCATTTCGTACTGGAAATAAATTATATGTAGTATCCCCAAATACTACCGGATCTGTTTTATCATAATTATAATATATATCAGGTTTTGAATAAAATTCATCAGCTAATTCAAGAACTCTATATATATGTCCTAAACCTATTTCATTATTACCATTAACATAAAATGCTACTTTCTGTTTTTTTAATGATAGTTCTGCGCTTAATAGATCTGAGAAATCATCAATATCTTGTGATTCTTCTTCTGGAATTTCATATATATCCACTTTGTTCCCAATTCTTGAAGATGGAGATACAGCAGCATATTTTGATATAACAAAAGCTCCTGTTTCAATATAATATGCAGGCAAATATTGTCTATTTAATCTTTCTTTATAATTTGGCACTTTTTTTCCCCCTACTTCACTCCATGATAAATGTGGTTTATTAATGGCAGAAATTAGTGTATCTAATTCATTATCAATAGCATATTTAATTGCAGAATCAAGAGTCTCAACTGTTAATGTAGGTGAAGTTGGTTGCATAGTAACAATATAATCCCATTTTTGATCTTTAGGAATTGCATCAAATATAACAGAGTCTAAAGTAATATTATCTGCGCATAATTCTTTGCTCCTATCTTTATAATTAACTCTCATTTTTTTTGCAATTAATTTAACTTCTTCTGAATCAGTAGTAACAACTATATCAGTAATATATCTTGAATTTAAAGCATTATTAATTGAATAGTATATTAAGGGGTGCTCCCCAATAATTCTTATATTTTTATTTGGAATACCTTTTGATCCTGCTCTAGCAGGAATAACGGCTAAAATTCTCATATTATTCATCACCTCTTCTACTGAATATTTTCATAAATTCTTCCAATGATCTATTTTTTAATGCAGAAAATATTTTTTTTCTATTAATTATTATAACACTAAACATTCCAATAGATATTATAATAATTAAAATATATCTTGCAATATTATATAAATATAAATAATTACATAAAAACATAAATAATAGAGAAATACTAATAATTATTAAGAAAAATAATGTATCATACCAACTAGTACATTTTAATCTCTTAACAAAAATAAAATGTATAATAAATAAACAAGCATAACCAATTAAAGTCGTATATGCTGCTGATATATAGCCATATTTTGGAATGAATAAATAATTAAGTGCAATATTTATAATTGTTGCAATAACAGTTCCAACAGCAATATTTTTTTGTTTTTTATGATAGAATTCAATGTTAACATACAGTGAATAAATAAATTGAAAAACATAACCAACCATAACTGGTGGAAATATATACATTGCTTCAGTATAAGATTTACCTGCCATAATATATAAAACTTCAGGAGTTATTAGCATTACTAAAAATACAACTACTACATAAAAAATAGTATATGGTTTAGAATACTTCTTTAAATTGCCATATTGTTTTTTATCCATTTGGTCATATGCCCATGGAGACCAAGCATTGTTTAATGACAACCATAGCAAAGATACAATTGATGCAATCGTATAAGGAACACTATAAAGAGCATTAGCATTTTCAGATATCATTTTAGTAATCATAATTTTATCTGCAGAGTTTAATAAATAACCTGCTAATAAATGCCAAATTAATGGAAAAGAAATAGCCAATGAATATTTCCAATATTTACTTGAAATTGTTTTTCCTTTCTTAAGTAAATAAAAATATATAACTATTGAGGAAAAAATCAGTGGAATAAAATAACCATATACTCTACCCATAAGTGCATTCTTCAAAGAAAGAACTAATAATATAGAAATAATTGTAGATAATAAAGCATTTATTACCGAAACAAAAACTATCTTCTTATAATCGTAGTCTATCTGGCTTTTAATTTGAAACATTTGAAATGCGGGATAAAAGAATAAATACAGGAAAATAATATGTAATGTTTCTTCATTCATAACAAAAAGGTCTAAGAAGAAATCTTTAAATATTAGAATTATTATATAAAAAAATAGAGTAACTATATTCCCTAAAACAAGATTTGAAGAAATATATTTATCTAGTTCTTCCTTGTAATCAAATCTTGCAAGATTAACAGATGAATACAATTCAAAAGTTACTACAATTGCAAAAATATTAAACCAAGATGTAATATTAGAAAATAAACCAATATCTCCTTTAGTCATTATTCTTGTAAAAATAGGCATTGTAATAAATGTTAATGCTTTAATTAAAAAATTAGAAATTGTATACCATATACCTGCTTTTAATGCACTTTTTTTACCTTGCTTCATTCCTTATTTCCTTTCTTTGTTTTTTTCTAACCATTCCCATCCTAAATATATTTTTTCATTACAGTTATAGATTAAATTTATTGATGTAGAAGCTATTGTAATTACCTTATTAAAATTAATTGGATAAAAATTAATTAATTCAACTGGAAATGTATCACGAAAAACAAAACAATTATCAAAATATTTTTCATAATCCGTATTTTCCCTAGGATGAGGTTTAATAATAATCTTTGTATTATCTGAATAATCATTTAATACTTTTTTATAATAATCAATTTTCTGCTGTTCATTATCTATAATATTGTCTTCTGATAAAGGTTGAGTAATCAACAAATCGGAATTATCAAAATTGTCAATGTTAAAATTAGAGACGAATACATTCAATATCTTTTCTTTTTCACTGGTAGACAAAGAATCTATCATTTCTTTTTTAGGGCATTGTAGAATCTTTTTGCCATATATGTTTAAATCCTCCGAGTTGTTTACTTCAATTTCTTTTATATATTTAGATTGTGCATAATCAGGGAAATTCAAAAGTGACTTAATATAATATTTTATATTTTTTTTAGGTTTTAGTCTTGAAAGATTTACTTTGAAAGTATCTGTGCCATCTTCTAACAATGTATAATATTTTTTTTGTTGGCTAATAACATGCCCAAGCAATGAACAATCAAAATATAGATAAATATTATCATATATATCAAATCTACCTTCAGTTTCTTTCACAACTTTTTTTGTTAGAAAGAATCTATAAATAGATGAAAGCAATCTTTTTTCTATATCGATTTCTTTTTCAGAATAATCAAATATTAAAATATCATTAAATATATTACTTTTTTTTATTTTTTTAATCAGTGCAAAATTATTAACTAAAGCATTGTTACTTTTATCAGAAAAAATTAATAAAGTATTATCATCATTACTATTAATGCACTTAATCATTGAAATTAAAATATGATAATATGTATTACAACAATATAAATTTTTCATTAACTCACCCTCTTCTTTAAAACAATTTTTCAACTTTTTTGTTCAATGTGTATATCATAATCCAATTTAGAAATATTATTTGATGCATTAGTATGATCAAATTGAACATCATAACCAAGTTCTTCGATATTTTTATTTAATCCATAAGTTTGGAGAAATGAACCATAATTATATATTCGCTGCATAGTCATGATACCTATCTTTTTCATTGTTTCTTTTCTCCCTTCTCTTTTTTAAAAAAATAATATAGTAAAAATACATTAAGTGTAGGCAAAATCATATTAGTATCTGTTAATCCTGCGATTGAAAGAAGTGTGAATACAAAAATCAAGTAATATTTTTTCTCTTCAAACATTCTTTTTAATGCTCTAGTATAAAAATACCCAAGAATAACGTAAACTATCACTCCATAATTCAAAAGCATTTTAATAAACATGCTATCTAGATACATAGTATGACCATGAATTATTTTGTATGGAATTTTATTCCCAACAAAGTTAATGCCATATTCTTCAAAATAATAAACATAGTTACTAATTCGACCGCTAAACAAACTATCTAAGGTGTCCTTAAATGGAATATTAAAAGCATATAATACAATTAGCAATATTGAAATAATTGTAAATATTAAAAATTGATTTTTGACTATAAACGAAATATGTTTGCTTTTTATGAATTTATTAATAATTTCAGAGTTAAAAATATATATAGTATACACTATAGTTAAAATAAGTACTGATCTTGAATCAGTTAAAAATTGTATTGTTAAAAGCGTTATTGGTATCAAAATCATTGTGATCAAATTTTCAAGCAGCTTATTCTTGGTTTCTTTAGCAACATAGTATCCAGCGGCAATCAAGAAGAATAAGTAGCAGGACAATGCATTTGGATGATAGAATCCAAAACTATATCGTGCACTATGATCCTCACGTAGCAAAATGTTGTTTGGAATGATGCCAATTAATGGTAAAACAATTAAGCCACCTGTGATAATCCCTTTTATAATTAAATCTCTTTTTAAATATTCGCTAAATCTAATGTATCTAAAAGATACTGCTAACAAAAATATTCTAAAAATCAAAAAACTTCTCGAAAAAAAGTAAGATATAGAAATCATAACAAAAATTGCACTTGTTAATAAAATCTCCTTTTTAGTTATTGTATGGCGATTTTTTATTATTTTTATCAAACAAAAAACGGCCAAGAAAGCATAACCTATTGCATTAATTTTATTATCATTATTTTTAATAAAATCAATAGTATTAAGCATATCAGTCATAACTAAAAGAAGATAACCAACATAAAACAATATATCATCTTTTAATTTCATGTAATTATACCTCCTTTAAGAAATTTTCTTGTATTTTCTTTGCTTCAAATTCAATTGAATAACCTGCATCACTTATTTTTTTGCATGTCATACTTGAGCAATTTTTTCTATTGCTCCTATTAGCCTTAAATTCCCCTATTTTTTTAATCCAACTATCGACTGAATCACTTAATGATAATGATGTCAAATTATCTGAAAAGAAAGATTCGGATGAAACAGTATCAGAAACTAAGCAATCTATGCCTGAAGCTTGTGATTCCAATAAAGACAGACTTAGCCCTTCAAATAATGATGGAAATAAAAACAAATCCATTGCTTGATATAAATTATTTACATCATCTCTAACTCCCATAAACATTACTTTGTCTATAATATTTAATTCACTTACTTTCTTTTCTAATTTTTCTTTATCTTCTCCATCACCAACTAACATTAGAATTGAATTTGGATCTTGTTTCAAATATTCATTAAACACATCAATAGCAAAATCTTGATTCTTTTGAAAATGCAATCTACCAACATTTCCAATTATAAATTTGTCTTGTAGACAAAATTCATCTCTATATTTTTTTCTTGTGTTTTCACTATATTTAAACTTGTCACAATCAATTGCATTATTAACAAGTAAATACTCATCACTATTTATTATTTTCTTAAAATAAAACCATTCACTAGACTTTTCTGAGCAAGACCAAAAATCAGTCGCATACTTTATTAGAACTAATTTGTTTAATCTATGTAGTATCCCTCTTACAAACGAATCCATGTTTTGTGAATTATGTGAGTGAATTATTCTACGTTTTATACCATATTTTTTGGCATATTTTAGATAATCAATATTAGCTAAACTGCAAACATTCATCCATATAGTAGTATATTCTTTTGCATGTTTACTAAAAAATTCATCTAGGTCTTGATAAAATTTCTTTCTATCTTTACTTCTAGCAGTAACTCTATATATTGTTCCTCCTAGTTTTTCAATTTCATCTTCATATGCTACTACTTCAGTATTGCATAAAAAATCAAATTGAATCTTTTTTCTATCGATATTTCTGTAATAATTCATTATTACAGATTCTACTCCACCAGGATTATCAGTAATACCAAATACTAGCACCTTTTTCATATTATTCCTACTTTCTTATTTGTGATTGTCTTATTTTACATATTAATGCTGTTAAGAAATATAATTTGCTTTTAATAGTAAATAGAGTAACTTTTCTTGATAAAGATAAGTTATCATAATTGCTATTCTTAATAGCATTTTTATATATGCCCATTTTGCATACTTCTTTTAAAGAAGCATATTTATTATTGTTCTTTGGATTATAGCAATAATTAACGCATATAAGCATTAAATGATAAACTATATAATTAGATAAATTTAATTTTACTGTTTCATCATTTTTATAATTGCTATTAATATACTTAGTCATTGTTTCCATTGAAACAGTATATTTATTAACATAATTATCATCATATCTTCTTACTACAGAATCAAGATTAATTCTATAGTTATATAAAGGTTTATTATAGATAACTGCTTTATCTAAATTCTTTGTTAATTCAATATTAAATAAAGCATCCTCTCCTACTACTAGAGATTCATTAAATCTAATACCTCTTAAAACATCTTTTTGAATCAATTTCATGTGAACAAAACCATAACTAGTTTGAACATTTAAAAGTGAGATTAAATATTCTTTTCTATCAAGTGTCTTTTCTGTTCCATCCGCATTGATAGATTCAACATTATTTTGATAGATTTTGTTGTACCCACAGCAAACATATTTTGAACTGGTTTCTACTGCTTTATTAAGCATATCTTCAGCATATGTAGGTTCAATATAATCATCTGCATCTACAAATGATATCCATTCACCTTTTGCTTTGTCTAAACCTTCATTACGTGCAGTACAAACTCCACCATTCTTTTTATGAATAACTTTTATTCTATTGTCCTTCTTTGCCCAGTCATCACACATCTTTGGTGACTTATCTGGTGATCCATCATCTACTAAGATTATTTCTAAATTTTTGTATGTTTGGTTAACTATTGATTCAACACACTTATCTAGATATTTATCTACATTGTATATTGGAACTATAACACTTATTAATGGTTCTTTTTTCATATTATTTAACCTTCGCTTTCTTTCTTTTTCTATCATATGCAGTCCATGCTGTTTTAAATGCTTCATAGCTTACTGATAATAATTCTAATGATGCTCTATCTCTTTTAGGAAGTCTTTTGTCTTTTAAGACTTCTCCTGCATGATCCCTTATATATGTTAATATTTCTTTTCTACATTTTTTATTATCATTTTTAGATCTTGCTAATACTGATAATGTACTTAGATATCCGTGCATTCTTCTTCTAGCACATCCTTGTTTTAAATCGGGATATTTCTTTTCAATATAATCACACATTTCATTAGTAGAAGTTATTAAGTCCATCCTTGATTC
>JAEEVN010000007.1 GCA_016290885.1 Caryophanales bacterium
AAGGATGCTCTATCTCTTTTAGGTAGTCTTTTGTCTTTTAAGACTTCTCCAGCATGTTCTTTTATATATGTTAATATTTCTTTCCTACATTTTTTATTATCATTTTTAGATCTTGCTAATACTGATAATGTGCTTAAATAACCATGCATTCTTCTTCTAGCACATCCTTGTTTTAAGTCAGGATATTTCTTTTCAATGTAATCACACATTTCATTAGTAGATTGTATTAAACCCATTCTTGATTCATCAAAATCACTAGTTGTTATAGAGTTTTCTCTAATAACATAGTGATATATTACTAATGAATTTAATACTATTAATTTAGCTCTATCCATTACTTTATATGTAGTAGCAGTATCTTCATATAATCTTCCTTCCGGGAATCTTATACCATCGAATAATTCTTTTTTAAATAATTTACCCCATGCTGATACATCAAAGTCTTCATGATACATTAACATATCAAAGCAATCATGTGGCGTATATTTTCTTAATTCTCCAGATGCAGTACTAAATGATGTATTTGGATATGTAACCTTTTGTTTGCCCATTGATATATCTGCACCATATGCATGTAGATTATAGTATAAAAAATCAACATAATTTCTTACTACATAATCATCACTATCTACGAAAGATATATATTCACCCTGTGCAGCATCTAATCCTGCATTTCTAGCACTAGATACTCCACCATTCTTTTTATGGATAACTTTTATTCTTTCGTCTTTACTTGCCCATTCATCACATATCATAGGACAATTATCTGGGGAACCATCATCTACTAATATTATTTCTAAGTTTTTATATGTTTGATTCACTATTGAACCAACACATTTATCTAAACATTCTTCTGTATTATAAATTGGAATAATTACAGATACTAATGGTTCATTATTAACAACTTTTTCCATATTTCTTACCTGTAAATTTAGCTATTAAAAAACCAAACCCTTTCTTAATCCAATTTATATGTTCAATTTCTACAAATGGAATTTCTTTAAACTTAATATTATTTGTATATAAATATACATCTAATAATCTTTCAGATATTCTTCCATAAAACCTTTTATGGAAATCATCGTATTTAGATACATCTATTCTCTTTTCTAATTCAAATAATATATCAAATAACCATTCACAATAATCATCAAATATATCTTTCTTCATAATCATCATATTAAATGCATGCATAGAAGTTCTTTTATGTAATCTATCAAATTCTTTTAAATATCTAGGGTATTTCTTTTCTATAATCTTTCTTGTTTCATCTAGTGTTTCAATATGCATAGTATGTTTATAATGATTATATAATGTTTCTATATAATATCTTCTCTTTGTAGGAAGAATAACATCATTCTTCTTTAATAATTCTTTCAATTCTTTTTTTGAAAGAATTGAAACTTTATTCTTTCTAAACATTCTAGTAAACCAATTAGATAAACTAAAATGTCTTCTATAGTGAGCAAGACCAATATAATCTGCTTTTAAATTTTTCCAAGCCCAGTATAATCCAGTTAATTCACAAAAAAAAGGATTCTTTTTACTAATATTATTACCTATATTATCTTTTTGATAGCCTAAATCCTTTTTACCTTCAGCTCCTACTTGAACTGGTAAGTATATATCATCACTAGGCATATTATATTCTTTATGCGTAGCTACTATTATTTTTATATTCTTCATATTGCTCACCTCAATTATGTATATATAAATATTTTAACATATTTTGCTTGTTATCCAAAGCAAAATAAGGTATTTTTTGCAAAAAAAAATTATTCTTACGAATAATATTTTATTTAGCACCTGTTAATTTAATAACTGTTGCAATTGTTTTAAATATACATTTAATATCTAACCATATAGAACAATTTTCTATATAGTAATATTCTAATTCTAATCTTTTATCATAATCTATATCACTTCTACCATTACAACCCCACCATCCAGTTAATCCTGGTCTAATAGATTCATATAATTCATGATTGCCTTTATATTCATCTAATTCGCCTTCTAATAGTGGTCTTGGCCCTATTAAAGACATATCTCCTATTAATATATTTATAAATTGTGGAAACTCATCTAAAGAAGTTTTTCTAAGTATTTTACCTATAAATGTTACTCTAGGATCTTTACTTAATTTTCTATACTTATTCCATTCTTTTTTATGTTTGGGATCCTTTAATACTTCTTTTAACTTTTCATCTGCATCCCAAACCATACTTCTATATTTAAATATATGTATTATTTTACCATTTTTACCTATTCTATCTTGTGTATAAAAGATAGATTTAAAATCCCCAGTTAACATATAAAATAACTTAATTATTAATGTTAATGGTATCATTAATATTACTCCAATTATAGAGCAAAATATATCAAAAGTTCTCTTAATAAATCTGTAAAAATATTTCTTTTTCATAACTTTGCCTCTCTAATGTACGTATTCTAATTATATAATTTTAAAAAATGATAGTCAAGGCAAAAAAAAGATAAGTCTTAAAACTTATCTTTATCTACTAATTGGTGTCCGCTTAGGGATTCGAACCCTAGACCCACTGATTAAGAGTCAGTTGCTCTACCAACTGAGCTAAGCAGACACAAATTACTAGTTAATTATAACACAAAATTATAAAAATGTTACATTTTTTTTAATAAATTCATTATATCATTATGAATATCTTCTATGGATCTAAATTTAGTATTAGTAGAATCACCACATTCTACTATATTAAATCCTAGATAATTAGCCACAAAATTAGAATTATCATATACAGTTTTTAGATATTCTTCATCCTTTTCATGCATATCTTTTTTATTTTCTCTTTTATTTAATAATTCTTTTGTTAATTCATATGGTGCAGTTAAAAATATAACTATATCTGGTTTTTTAATACCTAGTTTATTATATTCATAGTCCTCTATGAAATCTATAAACTCTTTCTTCTTTTCTTCAGTTTCTAATAATGCAGATTGATATATCAAACTAGATGTAGTATATCTATCTAATAATATAATATTTCCTTTATTATATTCTTTTTCTAGTTTTGTTTTCCAAGTAATTGCTCTATCTACTGCTAATAATGAATTAATGAAATATGGACTAAGTTCATGCATAGTACCATATTCTCCATTTAAATAATTTGTAGCAAGTTTACCTTGTTCTTCACCATAACTAGGGAAATGATGAGTTATTACTGTATTATTTTTACTTAATTCTTTATATAGTAAATCTGCTTGTGTAGATTTACCTAATCCATCAGTTGCTCCCTCTATTACTATTAATTTACCTTTATCCATATTATTCACCTCTATCATAAAAATTATATCAAAGTAAAAATTAAAAAATCAATCGAACAGATTGATTTTTTTATTGTTTTTTAACTTCTAATACTAATATTTAAATTAGATTGTACTTTATCAATTATATTATTAACTACTTCCATTACTTCTTCATCAGTTAAAGTTCTAGTAGGATCTTCAAATGTTAATGAATATGCAATTGATTTATTTTCTAAACCAATATTTTCTCCTTCATATAAATCAAATACTTCTATATTAGTTAATAATCTATTTGAAGATTTTTTAATTTCATTAACTACTAATTCATTATCCATATCTTTTGGCATTATAAATGCTAAATCTTTTTTAATTGATGGCAATTTAGAAGCAGCTTTAAATTTAATTGGTTTAACACTTGTATCTAATTCTTCAATAGATATTTCAAGTACATATATTTCATCTTTATTAATACTTGGATGTATCTTACCAAAGAATCCTACTTTCTTTCTATCTAAATATATATCTGCACTTATACCAGGATGAAGACTTTCTTCAGTAGATCTTACAAATGTATATCTATTTCTTAAACCTATGTAATCTAGTAAATTAGATATAATTCCTTTTAATACAAAGAAATCACTCTTTATTACTTTTCCTTGCCATAAACTAGATATATAGTTTCCATATAATGCTACTGCTAAATGATTTTCTTCTTTAAAATCATCATAGAATACTTTACTAGTTTCATATATATTAATATCTTTTAATCCTCTAGATTTATTATATTTGATTACATCAAGCATTGATGGAATCATAGTCTTTCTAAGAGCATTTCTATCATTACTCATTGGATTAGGTATAAGTATAGTTTCTCTATCTTTATAGAACATATTAGCAGTCTTTTCATCTACTAAAGAATAAGTTCTAGTTTCATTTAAGCCTAAACTTCTCATTCTCTTACTAATATTTTTCTTAAATCCAAAACTATGTTCAAATTTACCTTCTCTAGTAGGTAATATAGGAACTGTATTTTTTAGATTATGATAACCATATAATCTACCTATTTCTTCTGCTATATCATTAACATTTTCTTCTATATCTAATCTTCTTCTAGGTATAGTAGCAATAAACTTATTATCTTTTAATTCATATTCAAAATCTAATTTATTTAATTCTGTTTCTATATCTTTATCAGTTAATTCTATACCAAGAAGTGAATTAATTCTTTCTGTAGTAAATTCTATTTTCTTAATCTTTTTATCTTCATTATCATATTCTGCTTTACCACTTAGTACTTTACCAGATGCATATTTTTCAAGTAAATAGCATGCTCTATCAAGTGCAGCATCAGTATATTCAAAATCTAATCCTTTTTCATATCTAAGTGATGCTTCACTTCTTAAATTTAATCTTCTAGCAGTTTTTCTTATATTAGTAGGATTAAATATAGCACTTTCTATTAATACTGTTTTAGTATTATTATCTACATCAGTATTTAATCCACCCATAATACCAGCGATTGCTACAGGTTTATTTCCATCTGTAATAACTATATCTTCACTTGTTAATGTTCTTTCTTGTTCATCAAGTGTTGTTATTACTTCATTATCACTCGCTTGTTTAACAACTATTTTATCTCCTAATTTATCTTTATCAAAGAAATGAAGTGGTTGTCCATATTCAAGCATTACATAGTTAGATATATCTACTATATTATTAATAGATCTCATACCACATGCATTTAATCTATTTTTAATAAATTCTGGAGATTCTCCTACTACTAAATCTGTAACCATTTTAGCTTTATAATAAGTACAGTTTTCTGTATCTACTTTTAAAGTAAAATGATTATTAATACTATCTTCTATTTCTTTATAATTTGCTTCAGGTAATTTAACCTTTTTACCTAAAATAGTACCTATTTCATAAGCAAACCCTATATGATATCTACAGTCATTATTTTTATGTTTATGAACATCTAAATCATATAAAGTATCCCCTACACCAAGGTAAGTAAATGCATCTTCTCCAACTGGTGCATTATCTGGAAGAACATGAATACCTTTATTATAGTTTTCTTCATTTTCTTCTTCTAAACCAAGTTCACATAAAGCACAAATCATACCATTTGATTCTATACCTCTTATTGAACCTTTTTTAATTTCTGCTTTAGGTAATTTAGCCCCTGGTAAAGCAACTATTACTTTAATACCTGCTTTTACATTAGGAGCGCCACATACTATTTGTCTTATATCAGTTCCTACATCTACAGTACATACATGTAAATGATCTGAATCTGGATGATCAATACATGTCTTAACTTCACCTATTACTAAATTATCTATATTTGTTTTAACAACATGTTCAACATTAATACCGGCTTTAGTAACTTTATTAGCTAATTCTTCTAGGTTTTCATCTTTTAAATCAATATAATCTTTTACCCAGTTCATACTAATCATGTTACTTCACCTCTTTTCTATCAAAATTCTTTGTTTCTCTTAAATCATTTTCATGAATAGTTCTCATATCACTCATATTATATTTAAGCATACCTATTCTTTCTGCAGCCATACCAAATGCAAATCCTTGCCACTTATCTGGATCATAACCACACATTCTAAGAACATTAGGATGAACCATTCCTCCACCAGAAATAGTTATCCATCCTTTAGGTTTACACATTGAACATCCAGAACCATCACAATATATACAACTCATATCCATTTCTACAGATGGTTCTGTAAATGGATAATAACTAGGTCTAAATCTAGCTTCTACATTTTCTCCAAAAGTATGTTTAACAAATGCATCAAATGTACCTTTTAAATCACTTAAAGATATATTTTTATCTATAACTAAACCTTCTATTTGAGTAAATTCTTGTTCATGAGTAGCATTAATATCTTCTCTTCTATAAGTTTTACCTGGACATATCATTCTAATTGGAGTTTCACCTTTTCCATCAAGCATAACTCTTACTTGTACTGGAGATGTTTGACTTCTAAGTAATATTTCTTCATCTTTTAAATAATATGTATCTTGAGCATCTCTAGCAGGATGATCTTTAGGTAAATTAAGCATTTCAAAATTATATTTATCAAGTTCTATTTCAGGTCCTTCATAAACATCATAACCTAAACTAGTAAAGAAATCTGTAGCATCATCAATTACTTTTTCTACGATTGATGGACTACCACTAGGTATATCCATACCAGGCATAGATATATCTACTTTTTCATTTTCTAATTTCTTATTTAATTCTTCTAATTCATATTTAGATTTTAAATCTTCAAACTTAGCAAATACATCATTTCTAAAATCTGTAATTAATTTACCATATTCTTTCTTTTCTTCTACTGATAAATCTCTAAGACCACTAGTAAGTTCTGATACAGGTCCACTTTTACTTAAATATTTAATCTTTAAATCATTTAATTCACTTAGATTAGATACTTTACTTAATCCTTCATTAATTTCAATTTCTAAACTCTTTATTTTCTCTTTCATATTTCCTCCTAAAAAGAAAAAAATTCTATGATGTAAGGACGAATTACCGTGGTACCACCTTACTTCATAGAATTTCTATGCACTTAATACTTAACGCGTATAACGCTATATTTCTATAGAACTAGAAGAATGAATTCATATAAAGTTACTAGTTAATATCTCACCATCATTAACTCTCTTAATAGCACTTTTTATACTACTACTTTCTTCATCAACGTTTATAAAAGAATTATAGCATAATTATATAATAAATACAATAAAAAAATAGTGTATTTACATACACTATTTTGTTTCAGGTGTTAAGCTTACACCTAAAGTTTTATTTTTCTTCTTAGTAAGTAATTCTTTATAATGAGCTGCATCTTGAATAGTTGGTCTTCTCCAAAGCCCTACCATAGTAGTATCAACATTTGGTAAAAGACATTCACGTTTATCCATTGGATCATATGCTTGAATTAATGGTGAACGTGATCCTATAATTACATCTATGCCTTGTTCTCTAAGTGCATTTTTTCTTTCTTGTGCATTAGATATTTTAACATTTTCAAGGAAAACATTAAATTCATCATCTAAGAAGTCATAATTCTCTGCATCTATACTATTACCCTCATCATCTTCATCTGCGAAGGTTGTACCTGGATAATACATATAGAAAGCCTTACCATCATTTTCTATTTCTTCTATTCTTTCATTAGCTTCAGCATTTTCAAATTCTTCTTCAGATAAACCTAATAAAGATTTATATTTCTTTATTTCTTCAGGTGTAGATTTTTCCCAAATAGCTCTATATAGATCTAAATTATGATTGTAATGAACTTGCCCGCAAATTATACTTATTGGTGATGCTTTACCTAAGAATACATCACGGTCTTGTTCCTTAAATTCTTTTAATCTATCACTTGAAGCTTCTCTCCATCTCATACCAAGTTGCATTGCTAATTTATTAAAGTTTGAATCGAAAACAGCAAATTTTACATCTTCTGATTCTGTGGACTCAGAATTATATGTAACTGTTCTTAGTACATAATATTCCTTACCATCACATATATAAGTATCCATTGTTTCTTTAACAATTTTACCCATAAAAACACCCCTTTCAAGAATGTGCAAGTATATTATCATATTATGACATTATTGTCAAATTTTCAAAAACAATTATAATATATCTAGGTGGTCAAAATGAATGAAGAAAATCTAGTAATTTACTATAATAAATTTAATGAAGATAAAAGATTAAATACTAAACATGGTAATATAGAATTTATAACTGCTTTAAATTATATAGATATGTATATTAAACCTAATGATAAAATACTAGATATAGGCGCTGGTACTGGTAAATATTCTATATATTTATATAATAAAGGATATGATGTAACTGCTTTAGAACTTGTTAAACATAATCTAAGAGTATTACAAAAAAAAGAACCTAATATAAAAGCATTACAAGGTAATGCTTTAGATCTTAAATTTCCTGATAATTCATTTGATATAGTTCTTTTATTTGGGCCAATGTATCATTTAATATCTTTTGAAGATAAATTAAATGCTATTAAGGAAGCTAAAAGAGTATTAAAACCAAATGGTTTATTATTTATATCATATTGTGCAAATGAATATGCGGTTATTACGCACGGTTTTATAGAAAATAATATAAATGATTCAATTAAGAATAAACTCCTTGATAATGGCTTTAAAATTACCCCTAAAGATACTGATTTATATTCATTTGTAAGACTAGAAGATATAAATAAATTAAATGAATTATCTAATCTAAAAAGAATAAAAGTAATTAATCAAGATGGCCCTACTGAATATATTAAAAAAATAATAAATAAAATGGATGATGAAACATATAAAAACTATATTAATTATCATTTAAGCATATGTGAAAGACCTGAATTACTTGGAGCAGGAAGACATATATTAGATATAGTAACTAAAGAATAAAAAAAGAGCTAATTTAGCTCTTTTTTATTCTTCATCTTTTAATCCTTCTTTTATACCTTTAGTAATTTCTTTAGCAACAGTTCCTGCAGCTGGTGCCATCTTTTCTGCTGCTTTACTCATAGTAGGAGTCATTTCATCAATAGTTTCTTTTGCAACAGGCATAACTTGTTGAGTAGTATAAGCAGTTATTTCTCTTCTATGAGCAATGAATAATATCATTCCACCTATTCCTGCCATACCAAAACTAAATACGCTTAAGAAACCACCAACAGCAAATAATCCCATTCCTCCAAGTGCACTTCCTGCATTTTCAGTAACTACTGTACTACCAAATGTAATAGATCCAGCTACTATTAATCCTATACTAAGTATAAATAATACTAAACCTACTATTAATAATATCTTACCTATTTTTTTTAATTTAGTAGTATATCTTTGATAATCTTCTTCATTTAAATATTTCTTTTCTTCCATATTAATCTCCTTATTTTAAAAGAAGAGCAGTTCATAAGAACCACTCCCCTGCCTAAGGGATCGCGTACTTAACATACGCTTAGAACATTCACACTTGCATGCTTTGGTTCGATACACCTTAAAGGTCTTCTGAAAATATTATAACATTTTTTTATAAAAATTCAATAATATATGTTATTTTTTTCTCTCTTTTAAACTTGGATTATTTCCAAAACTTTTATATGGAATTTTTGTAATATATGTTCTATTAAAATGTGTAATCCTCCTTGAAAGACCGTCGGTTTTAGAATTATATTTCTTCCATATTAAATTGGCTACATAGTCAGCCATTTGTACGTCCCTATTATTTTTGGAATCCAAATATTTAACCTCAAAATCCAAATCCATTAATTCAAATTCCCATTGCAAGAATGTTTCTAGATCTTTTAAATTTTTAACTGCCACATTTCGATTATCAACTCTTAATTCAATGTCCGTGGTATGAAGCATCGGGATATCACATTTAAACAAATATTTTAAAAGATGCCTAACGAAAAAATTATAAGCTGCATTTTCTGAAGCTCCTATTTTTGTCAAATTATCCTTATCAATTATTATTGCTATCGGAATTACCCCTGGCAATTCATATAATGCATTCAAAAACAAGGCTTGCTGACTATTATTGATCCTCGTAGATTTTAATTCGCATTTTTGATCAATTTGTATGTTTTTTTGTTCTTTTACAATTTTTTCAACTCATTTGTGAGCTGATATTACTTTATGTAATTCGCATGTCATGTATCCCGCAATTACAAAATAACGCTCTTTCTTTAGGTGCATTGCACCTGATTCATCCAATACTATATATGCTTTCATTTCATCACCTCATGTAGTATATATCAATTATACCAAACATTTGTATTATATGCCAGTGTTTTCGTCATTTTTTTATATTTTTTTAACAAAAAAAAGAACTTTACAGTTCTTATTTTTAAAATGGTGACCCCGGGGGGATTCGAACCCTCGACCGCCGCCTTAGAAGGGCGTTGCTCTATCCAGCTGAGCTACGGAGCCAAATATATGTCTTTTTCAAAAGACATATAAATTATAAATCATTTTTAATAATTATTCAAGTAGTTATTACTTTCTTGATACATATTTTCCATCATCAGTAGAAACGATGATTTCATCACCATTATTAATAAATAATGGAACTTTAACAGTCATACCATTTTCTAATTCTGCATCTTTTTGAGCATTATTAGTAGTATTTCCTTTAACTGCATCCATAGTATTAGTAACAACATAACTAATTTTAGCAGGTAAAGCTAAACCAATTAATTCATCATTGAAATATGAAAGTTCAACTTCAAGATTTTCTTTTAAGAATTTGCTTTCATTTTCAATTTGCTTACCAGATAATTCTACTTGATCATATGTTTCCATATCCATGAATACATAACTATCTCCAGTAGAATATAGATATGTCATAGCTTTCTTAGATACATTAGCTTTTTCTATTTTAATATTAGTATTCATAGTTTTTTCTAATGTAGTACCAGCTTTAATATTTTTTAATTTCATTTTCATGAATGCTGCACCTTTACCAGGTTTAACATGTAAGAAATCTACTATTTGGTATAAAGTACCATCAATAATGACAGTCATACCATTCTTAATATCATTAATATCTATTAACATTTAAATTCCCCCTATTTCTTTTCTTTATGAACTGTATGTTTTTTACATACAGGACAATATTTATTTAATTCTAAACGATCAGTTGTTGTTTTAGTATTCTTTTGTACAAAATAGTTTTCATGAGATACTTTGCTGTTTGTTTTACATTCAGTACATTCTAAAGCAACATATCTTCTAGCGTCTTTATTTTTCTTGTTATCAGCCATTCTAGATTCCTCCTCTTTTTTTACTACTAATAGATTATAACATATTATTTTAAAAAATCAAACATTTATTTACATAAAAAAAGAATAACATTTTGTTATTCTTTCCATTTAAATGAATTAACTATTGTAGACCCCGCATTCTCTGTGTCTAAACCATCACCATTCCAAATAGTTTCATGTACTAAAACGTACTTTTTATTACCTACTATATAACGTTGAACAATTCTCATTCCTTCTTTTTCAAGATTAAAAGTATACACTATATTTCCTGTATCAGTAGTACTTCCACTACTAGTTAAAGTATACCCATATTGATTAGCTTGCATCATTAATTGATATAATATTGCATCTTTAAATTCCATATGTTGATCCATAGAATAAGAATTAGTAAGACACTCTACAGATATATTATTTGGTGGATCTTTCTTATCATTTTTATTTGCAAAGAAATATTTGCTTGCAGTAGAATGATCATCTCTTTTTATCCAAGTATCAGGAATTCTATAAGTTCCATAACCAGTCTTTATTTCATTTGGAGAGTTCTTTGGTATTAAAGAACATCCAGTAAATAATAAACAAATTGTTAATATAATTAATATCTTTTTCATATTACTCCTTTAAAGAAAAATAACTCATATGAGTTATTTTTGTTCTACAGTTTTCTTTTTCTTTAAATATACTATTCCAGCAATTAAAGCTATTACTACAACTAGTAATATAATACTAAGTACTGGTCTTACTACGAACCATGCAATAGCTATTACTACTAATGAAATGATTAATCCAAGTAAGAACGAAACTACTCCAATCATTGAATTAACAATATTTCCAAGGAATGGAATATATCCAATTAATGTAGTTATTGGTCCAAGAATTAAACCAATTCCCATGATTATTAATATAGTTCCTAATGCTCTTTTGAACCATTTCATGAATTTGTTTCCTGCTTCAATATTATTAATCATTTCAGTACTATTTTTAGAGCCTTTATATAATTTAGCATATGTTTTATTATTTTTTGAAGTATAAGATTCAATAGTATCTCCTACTTGTTTACCTAATACTGAAACATCATCATATTCAGCTTTATTATAAGAAATACGAATATCTCCTACTACTGGGCTAGATGGATTAACACTATTAGTAATATATTTGTTATATACTACATAACCTTCAGGTAATACTACATCTTCTGGTATTGACATTTCTTTATCAGTTGAAAGCATAGATTTAAAATTATTATTTAATGTATATGCTCCTACTTTTAAACTTTCTTCAGTTTGGAATCTTTCTCCCTTATATTTAATTTCGTCTTCTTTAAGATTTTGATGTCCACTTGCTGAATGGAAATCATCTGAGTCAATTATTTTTGAACTCCATTCTTTAGAATATGTATAAGTAGTTGTATCATCTTTAGCTTCAGAATCTTCAACCCATTGATATACTTCTACATTTCTAGAAAATGCTGGTGCTTTAACATTTACGTTGAATGCATCATCTTTAAGAACTGCATCATTATAAGTTAATTTACCTTTAATAGCAACTAACTTTCCTTCATATTGACTATCTACGCTTTCACTAGATACATCCTTAATTTGATTTCTTAGTTCTTTAACATCTTTAATGTTTTGAACATTATCTTGTTCATTCCCAGCTAATATTAAAATTCCCATGATAAGAATTATAATACCTGCAGGAATACTAGCAATTGAATTGCCTATTTTTTTAAGAAAACCTTGTTTCTCGTTTTTAACAATAACAGTATTGTTATCTGCCATATTATTCACCTCTATCTTGATTTTAACACATTAAAATAATATAAACAATAAAAAAACTAACTTAATGTTAGTTTTTTACAATTATTTTAGCCCTAATATTTTAGAATAGTAATCCTCATATACTAATCCTTTTTTTACTACTTTAGTAGCATGTTCTTCTCCAATATATCTATAGTGCCATGGCTCAAATTTATAACCAGTAATTTCTTCAAATCCTTCTGGATATCTTAATATAAAACCATATTTATGAGCATTATCATGCATCCATTCAATTTCTCCAATATTAGATATATCTTCGTTATAATTACCTTTATAAAAGCATGCTATATCCATTGCAAGTCCAGTTTGATGTTCTGAATAACCAGGTCTTGCAACATGTCTTGTTGTTAATAAATAAGCTTGTTTTTTTATTTCTTCTAAGGACTCTGATGGATATTTTTGAATTAAGTCTTTAGTATATTGCTCTAAAAAGTTTTCAAATACTCTTTGTTGGTGTGCACCACTTCTAAAACCACTATAAACATAAATATCATAATCATTGCTCTTAGCGTCATTTCTTAAATCCATTGCATTTCGATATGCTTCTTCTCTTAAATACGCAATATAATTCATTTTTGCATTTTGTTCTTTATTACATGCAACTAAATCTGTTGGCACATAATCAACACCTATACTATGAGTTTTATTTACTAATATTAAATTATCCATATTATCCTCTCAAAAATCTATTGTATTATATTTCATTTTATATATTTTGTCAAAAAAAAGAATAACATAGTTATTCTTAATTTCAAATGGTGACCTATACGGGATTCGAACCCATGAATGCCGCCGTGAAAGGGCGGTGTGTTAAGCCACTTCACCAATAGGCCAAAATATATAATTAATGGTGGGCCTAAATGGACTTGAACCATCGACCTCACGCTTATCAGGCGTGCGCTCTAACCAGCTGAGCTATAGGCCCAATTCATTAACGCTATTTAATTTTACATTATTTTTTTATAAAAAGCAATAACTTTTATAAAAAAAGTGCAATTATTTTAAATCTGCATTTTTTGCTAAAATAATTGCACAATACATAAATAAAAGTATTATTAATAAAAATATAATACTAAGTATCAAAATAATCATAAAAATATAATAATTTTAGTATATAAAAAAGCGATTATTCATCGCTTTCTAATTCTAAAATAGTACTTAATCTTTGTTTAGCTTCTGCTACTGTACTCTCATCTGGAATCATAACATATAAAGCTTGATTTGGATAGCTATATGTATATTCACTTGTTCCAGAACCAGTTACGGAATATTGTTCTATATCCCAACCAGACATATCATTAATTTGCATTTTAACTAGCTTAGATATATCTTCATTAGATAAATTTGTTTCAAATGTACCATTTAATGAATTTAATATATCACTATAGCTTGTTATTAATGTCTTAGAAGAAGTTATTTTATTAAATATATGCTTTAAAACTTGTTGTTGGTTTTCTACTCTATGTCTATCCCCAGTTTCATAAGCATATCTTTCTCTAGCAAATGCTAAAGCACATCTTCCGCTTACACCATAAGTTGCTCCTGGTTCAAAGTAACAACCACGGTCAGTCCAGCATGAGAATCCATAGTTTTGATCATTAACTAAATCTACTCCACCAATTGCATCAACTAAGTTAACAACAAAGTTAAAATTTACTCTAACATAATAATTAATCTTTATTCCAAATTCCTCTTCAAGAGTTGCAATAGTAGTATCAACACCACCAATTACTCCTGTATGTGTTAATTTATCTTTTGCTCCACCTGTACCAGGTATTGTTAAATAATAATCTCTTGGAATACTTAAAAGTAATATTTTATGTTTCTCTGGATTAACAACCATTAACATATTAACGTCTGATAATGATCTTGATGGTAAATAATCACTTCTAGTATCAATACCATTTATTAACACTACAAATGGATCTTCAGTCACATCTATTCCATTCTTTTTGACATCTTTTTTAGTCTTTATATCAATCTTTTCTAATATCTTAACTTTCTTTGAATAATCTTCGTTATTTTGTACCATAACATCATAGTTACCAGAGTTAACATATATTATCAATTCATTATCTAATACTACATTATTTAATAAATCATATATTGATGTTTCATACTCAATATCTACTTTAACTTTTTTAGTTAATCCTTTTTCAACGTCTTTCATATCCTTTTGGTCTTTATATGAATAAACAGTTTCACCTTTAATATCTTTTAGTTCATCATAATCTGATTCTTTATTTACTAATACATAGTAAGTATTAGTTTCAAATTTAATACCTAAATTCTTCTCCATAAAATTAACTGTATCTTTTATTTTTAATGAGCCAAAACTAAATATTACTAGATAAATAATCATTAATATCGATATGAATGATAAAGATATTTTACCTACTCTTTTTCTCCATATCACGGCTCCAAATATAAACATTAATAAGAACATAATTGCCATAACTAGAAAATAATATTTAAATGGCAACATATTCAATTTATTTAATTCATAACCAAAAAATACTGTTATTGCAATTGCTAATATCCATAAAAATCTAACTAGCAATTTAAATTTCATACTTACTTTTTTCTTCTTGCTTGTCTTCTTCATAACTACTCCTACTCTATTACTAGAGGTCTATCATGAATCATTATTTCAATCCATGTTCTTCCATCAGAAACCTCTATCTCTTTACCATCTAAATATGTATATTTAGTAGTTGCTTCTCTACTTGATTTACTCCATCTTATAGGTACTGCTATTCCATTAGTAATAAAATAGCCATCACCTTCACTAACTAAATTAAGATTCCAATACTTATTATCACTCATAGGATAATAAGATATCTTTTCTACTATTATATTTTTAGTAGTAAATAATTCTCCTGTACTAAAATCAGTTGTATCAACATCATTAACATTTCTCTTATACATTTTAGTTTCACTATCATAATAGAAATTATTTTCTACACTACCATAATCTATAAATACTCTATTAGCAGTCATAGAATCTTCTTTTGAAGATAAATCTACATCTTTAGCATTATATTTTAATGGAATAGTATGATCACTTTCCATACTATATCCCTTAGTATTTTTTGCATAATCATAAACTGTACTAGTATTCATATTAACTGTATGTTCATAATCAAGATCAAGTGGATTTTCTCTATACATACCACCTTCTCCTACTATACCTTGAACATAATCTATAATATTACTTCTTAATTCATCTTGAGCATAATGACTCCATCCATAAGAAGTAAATATAGCATCACTTTCATATGCTATATCCATCATATTGTGTCTAGCACTTCTAACTGTACCAAATTTAACATCCTCTTCACCCTTATATAATGCTATTAATCTAGATGTATATCCTTCTGTAGGTATTTCATATACTATATATGCTTTATTTAATCCTTGTTGTACTTTAATAGCAACTGGGGTATTGTTAATAGCTATAGCAAGTGGTCTTAATCTAGAATTAACATCCACCACATCAATACCTTCAATTTTCTTTTCTTTCTTAGAAATAGGTTTATTATCTTTTGGTTTATCTTTTGAATGTAATCCAAATAATATAAAGATACCACCAATTAATAATAAAGCGAATATTATACTATATACTAAAATTTTTATTTTATTTATTTTCTTAGCACTCTTTTTCATATTTTTAACCTCTTATTAATTATAACATGCTAAAGAAAATAAATAAACCTTTAAATCCTCCTTTCAAAATCAACTATACACATATTTTTATTTATATCAAATCACAAAAATAAGATTTTTGAAAAGAATTATATATAAAAAAAGCAGATTAGAATATTCTAATCTACTTTTTTATTTATCTTTATAATTATTTAAGAAATTTTCTTTAAATTCTTTATATTTATCATTTTTAATAGCTTCTCTTGCATCTTCAGTTAATTTAATTAAGAATCTAATATTATGTATAGATAATAATCTACCTGCTAAAGATTCATTAGCAACAAGTAAATGTCTAATATAAGCTTTAGTAAAGTGTTTACATGTATAACAATCACATGATTCCTCTATTGGAGTAAAATCTTCCCTATATTTAGCATTCTTCATATGAAGTTTACCATTTCTTGTAAATGCTGAACCATGTCTAGCTATTCTTGTTGGAAGTACGCAGTCAAACATATCTATTCCTCTATCTATTCCTTCGACTATATCTACTGGTTCTCCTACACCCATAAGGTATCTTGGTTTATCTTCTGGCATATATGGAATACTATAATCAATAGCTTTATACATATCTTCTTTTGATTCATGATCATTAGCTACTCCACCGATTGAATATCCATCAAAATCTAATTTAACTGTTTCTTCAGCAGACCATTTTCTTAAATCTTCAAAATAACCACCTTGTACTATACCAAATAAAGATTGATTAGGATTATTAAATGCATCTTTACCTCTTTTAGCCCATCTAAGAGTTCTTTCTATACTCTTTTTCATATAATCATATGAAGCAGATGCTGGAGGACATTCATCAAAACTCATAGCAATATCACTATCAAGCATATTTTGAATATATATAGACTTTTCTGGAGTAAGCATTAAATCAGTACCATCAATATGACTCTTAAATTTAACTCCTTCTTCACTTATAGCATTCTTTCCTTTAGCTAAACTAAATACTTGGAATCCTCCTGAATCAGTTAATATTGGCCCATCATAATTCATAAATTTATGTAGGCCACCTGCTTTATGTACAATATCTTCACCAGGTCTAAGCCATAAATGATATGTATTAGAAAGTATTACTCCTGAATTCATTTCTTTTAATTCATCAGGTACTAATGTTTTGACATTAGCTAGTGTTCCAACAGGCATAAACATTGGAGTATCTACTACTCCATGATTAGTATGTAATTTACCTAATCTAGAATTACCGTCTTTATGTAATAATTCATATTTTATTTTCATAACGCCTCCTAAAAAAATAAAATGGTGAAAACCATTTTATTTTATTAAATTAACAGTTTCTCTTGCAATCATTAATTCTTCTTCAGTTGGAACTATCCATACTTTTACTTTAGAAGAATTAGTTGAAATTTGTGTTTCTACTGCTTTAACAGCATTTCTTTCTTCATCAAGTTCTACACCCATGAATCCTAAATAAGAACAAATTTCTAATCTTTCATCTATTCCTCTTTCACCTACACCACCAGCGAATGCTATAACATCTACACCATTCATAGCAGCAGCGAATTTAGCAATATAACCTGCAATATTATAACAATATTCAGTCATAGCAAGTCTTGCCATTTTATTACCTTCTTCAGCTTGTGAAAGAACATCTCTATTATCTGCAGAAACTCCTGATATACCAAGTACTCCTGATTCTTTATTAAGAATTCTATTCATTTCTTCTGGAGATATTTCTTCTTTTTCCATTATATAAGTTACTACTGATGGATCAAGGTCTCCTGATCTAGATCCCATCATAATACCTCCTAGTGGAGTTAATCCCATTGAAGTATCTATACATTCTCCATTTAATACTGCAGATATTGAAGCTCCTTGTCCAATATGGCAAGTAATTATTTTTAATCCTTTAATATCTTCTCCAAGTAATTCAGCAGTTCTATGAGCTACATAGTTATGAGAAGTTCCATGAGCACCATATTTTCTTATTCCATATTTTTCATAATATTTATATGGTATTGGGAATAAATAATGTTCCTTTGGCATTGTTTGATGGAATGCAGTATCAAATACTACTACATTCTTTTTATGAGGTAATGCTTTTTGCATAGCATATATACCTTGTAAATGTCCTGGATTATGAAGTGGTGCAAATTTAATTGCATCTTTAATACCTTCGATTACTTCATCATCTACTATTACTGATTTAGTAAATTTTTCTCCTCCATGAACTATTCTGTGTCCTATACCATCTATTTCATCTAATGAAGAAATAACACCATGTTCTTCATCAGTTAATTGTTTTAATATTAAACCAATTGCTGCATCATGATCTTCAGCATATTCTTCAAAAGTATATTTTTCTTCCCCTACTTTGTGTGTTAAGAATGATCCTTCCATTCCTATTCTTTCATAATTTCCTTTTGCGATAACTTTCTCATTTTCCATATCAAGCAATTGATATTTAACAGAAGAACTACCACAGTTTATAACTAATATTTTCATAATTTTTCTCCTTTTCACGTATTATACAATATTTTTATTTAAATTACATTAATTATTTTTAATTTCTTCATATTTTTGATCTAGAATAATATCTATATTAATTATATTCCCTTTTTCATCTTTATTATAATTATATAAAGATACATATCCATTACCCTGAATATTACATTTGAATCCTGTCATACTGCAATATTTTCTTACCTCTTTAGAAGATAATCCATATAAATCATTAGTAGAATATTTACCATTTGTTAAAAGTAATACTTTACCATTTATAATACCAGATTCTGGATATTGTTTAATTATTTTTTGACCATCTCCTATAATTATATATCCTACCTGATTAACATCAAGTACATTTTTTACATCATCTACTTTTTTATTAATATAATTATCTACATCATAAGTAGATTTTTTATTTTCTCTTACATTTGTTAAATTATAATAAGCTTCTAAATCTTTTATTAAAGATTTAACTGAATTTGATAATGGATAACTAGATGGACAATCTTGGAATGCTATATAGAATATATATTTAGGATTATCCTTTGGATACATACCTGCGAACGATTTATAGTTTTTATAACTTGATTCATAATATGTTCCAGTATTTGGATTATATACTTCCGCAGTACCTGTTTTTCCTATAATACTATATCCATCTAAATGGTAATCAGATCCAGTACCTTCATAATTATTAACAACAGTATCCATTAAATCTTTTATCTTATTAACTGTTGACATTGAAGCTACTTTAGTACCTTTTTGTTCTTTAGCTTGATATACTACCTTTTTAGTATTTGGATCTACTATTTTTTCTACTATTGTAGGATTTAATACATATCCATCATTTGATATAGCAGTTAATGCTTTAATATGTTGAATTGGTGTAGTTGTAATACCTTGGCCAAATCCTGCAGTAGCAATTTCTACTTCATATTTAAAATCAAGATCCCCTTCAGTTTCACCATTTAATTCTATACCTGTTTTAGAACCAAAACCTAATTTCTTTAAATATGCTTTTAATTCATCACCAGTTAAATACTTTTGCATTAAATTAGCAATACCTATATTAGAAGATTGCATATAACCATAATCATATGTAATAGTACCCCAACCATAAGTATTCCAGTCTTTAATTGTATACTCTCCTATATCCATTGTTCCTGATAAATATGTATCTTGTCCATTATAATTACCTTTTTCCATAGTAGCCATATAAGTATATGTCTTCATAGTAGAACCAGGTTCAAATGATATAGAAGTTAAAGGATTTAAGTAATTTTCTATATCTTTTATATTAGGATCAAAACTAGGTTTAGTTGCAGATGCTATTATCTTACCTGTTTTAGCTTCTGCTACTACAAATATTGCAGATGTTGCACCAGATGCTTCAAAATTAGAATCAAGTGCTCTTTCTGCCATTAATTGAACATTACTGTCTATAGTTAAATAAACATCATATCCGTCTTCTTTTTCTATTCTAACTTCTGGTATATTAACAAGTCTATAACCATTTATATCTTGTTGATATGTAAGTGATCCATTAATACCATTTAATTTATCATTATACTTAGATTCAATACCCATTTCTCCAGTCATATTACCATCTTCATCTTGTACTACATATCCAAGTATATATGATGCAAAATCTAGATTAGGATAATATCTTTTAGAACTTGCTATAAAATCTATACCAGGTAATTTTAATTTTTCAATTGATTCTTTTTGAAGTTCAGTTAATCCCCTTCCACCAGGACCAAGTTCTACTTGATATAATCCATCTTGATCTAATAATTCATATATTCTTTCAGGAGTCATATTAATTAATGGTGATAATTTCTTAGCAGTTTCTTCTTTATCTACTACGTGTCTTGGTTTAGTACTATTTTTACTTCTAGATGAATCAAGATATGCAATTACTGTATATGAATCAACTGTTTCTGCAAGCACTTCATTATTCTTATCATATATAGATCCTCTTGAAGCATATAATATTTGTTTTGTAGTATTTCTGTTTTTAGCAAATTCTTTTAAATTAATACCATCTACTTTAGGAGATAAGTTTAAAAATATTATTCTGGCTATAATAACGCAAAATAAAAGAAATCCACCAATAAATACAAATTTATTCATATGTATCGTATTAATGGATTTCTTCATAAAACATTCTCCTTTTAAATTATTTTACTAATCTTATATTATCATTATTATACGCTAAACCTATTTCGTTTGCAACTATATTGACATTTTCTAAAGATGCTAATTCATTTATTTTCATTGTTAAACTTTGATTAACTTCTTTTTGTTCTTTTATATCTCTAGATAATCTTTCTACTTCTATATTTATACTAGCTAAAGAGTTTTTCATAAAGAAGCTAATGCCCCATAAAAATAATAATAAAAAGGCACCAACTACTATAAATCTCTTTTCTCTATTTAATTTACCTATTTTATTCTTTTTCATAAACATCCTCCTCTATAACTTTTCAATAACTCTTAGAATCGCACTTCTAGATCTATTATTTTCAGTTAACTCTTCTTTACTAGGTTTATATTTACCTATTAATTTTATTTTTGGTTTATATTCATCTGGTATAAAAGGTAATCCTTTATATAATTTATCTACTTCACTATATTCTTTGAATATGTTTTTACATATTCTATCCTCCAAGGAATGAAATGTAATAACACATAATCTTCCTCCGGTAGAAAGTAAATCAATTGAATCAGTAAGAGCTTTGGTAAATACATTTAATTCATCATTTACTTCTATTCTTATTGCTTGAAATACTTTTCTAGCAGGATGATGTTCTCTTCTATACCTTTCAGGAACATTATTTTGAATTATAGAAACCAGTTCCATAGTAGTTTCTATTGGTTTAATTTCTCTTGCTTTAATTATTCCAGTTGCGATTGATTTTGAGTATTTTTCTTCTCCATATTCATAAAAGATTTTAGTTAAATCATTTAATGAATAATTATTAACTACATCATATGCAGTTAATTTAGATTCTCTATCCATTCTCATATCAAGTTTGGCATCATTATGGAAAGAAAAACCTCTTTCTGCTTCATCAAGTTGTGGGCTACTAACACCTAAATCAAACAAAATACCATCTACTTTATCGATTCCTCTTTTATTTAATTCAGATTTTATATTTACGAAATTGCTTTTAATAATTTCGTAATTGTCATTGATTTGACCAAGAATCTCTTTACTATATTCGATAGCTTCCCCATCTTGGTCAAAGGCGAATAAACAACCCCTTGTTATTCGTTTCAATATTTGTGAACTATGTCCAGCATAACCTAGAGTACAGTCAACATATATTCCGTCTTCTTTAATATTTAAATTTTCTATTGATTCATTTAGTAATACGCTATAGTGTTTATTCATTTGTAAATAATCCTTCAGCTACATCACTAAACTTATCAATATTATTATTAAAGAATTCTTCATATTTGTTTTCTGCCCAAATTTCTAATCTTTCATTAACTCCAAGTATTATTGCTTCTTTCGTTAATGAGCAATAACTAATTAAATTACTTGGAAGTAAGATTCTTCCATTTGGATCTAATTCACACTCAGTGGCCCCTGACAGAAACATTCTCATAAATGTACGGGCATCTTTATTTGTAAATGGAAGACTTCTTAATTTCTCAACAATCTTATTCCATTCGTCTAAAGAATATACAAATAAGCATTCTTCTAAACCACGAGTAACAACAAACTTCTTACCTAATTCTTCTCTAAATTTAGATGGAATTATAAGTCTGTTCTTTTCGTCTAAATTGTGATGAAATTCTCCCATGAACATATACATCCCCCACAATCAACCACTTTCCTCCACTGGTTACTTAAATTATATTATATATAATATAAAAAGTCTATATTTTTAATAAAAAAAATAAAAAGTATACACTTTTTACATTTTTTTGTAAACAAAATAAAAAACATGTAATTTTTTACATGTTTTTAATCAAATTTCTTACCTATCAAACTATTCTTATCTTGAATACCATTTAGATAATTTTTAACAAGTTCTCTAGTTTTACCTTCTACTTGAATATCTGTTAATATTATTTCAGAATCATTAGTTCTAACACCAATTCCATCATCATAAATATTAATTATTTCCCCAGGATTACCTTTAGTACTATTTCCTATTCTAGAACCAAATATTTTAACTCTTTTATTATCTAAGAAAGAATACCCTCCTGGTATATCAGAAAGACCTCTTATTTTATTAAATATATTTCTTGATGAATCATTAAAATTAATTTTTTCATCTTCTTTAGATATATTATAAGCATACGTAGCTTTACTATTATCTTGTTTAATTGGAGTTATTTCTCCGTTTATTAATCTAGGTATAAACTCTCTAATCATTTCTGATCCTAATACACTTAGTTTATTAAACATAGAACTAGTATTATCTGTATCTAATATATCTATTTCTCTTTGATAAAGAATATCTCCTTCATCCATCTTTTCATTCATATACATAATAGTTATACCTGTTTTATCTTTACCATCCATAACAGCATGATGAATTGGAGCTCCTCCTCTATATTCTGGTAATAAAGATGCATGAATATTTATACATCCATATTTAGGAAGATCTATTAATTCTTTTGGTATTATTTGACCATATGCACAAGTTACTATTAGATCTGGTTTAATATCTAATATTTCTTTATAATCTTCTCTTATCTTAGTTGGTTGAAATACTTTAATGCCTTTTTCTAATGCAAATTCTTTTACTTTTGAAGGAGTTAATATCTTTTTTCTTCCAACTTCTTTATCTGGTTGTGTAACAACCATTTCTACATCATAATCTTTTATTATTTCTTTTAAAGGGCCTACACTAAATTCTGGTGTACCCATATATACTATTTTTAATTCCATAACCCACCTAAAATAAATTTATTACATCTTTAACTGTTACAAGTAACATTAAAGCCATTAATAAAGCAAACCCAATTCCATTTATAATTGTCTTTACTTTCATAGAAATTTTCTTTCTAAATATTTTTTCAATAATTAATAAGAATGCTTGTCCACCATCAAATGCTGGGAATGGAAGTATATTCATAAATCCAACATTTATTGATAAATATGCAGTTAAATATAATAAAGAATAAACTGCTGCACTTCCTTTAGCAGCTTCTCCTACTACTTGATATATTCCTACAGGTCCAGATAATGAATTAAGTCCTAATTTACCTGTAAATAAACTAATTATAACTATTATTAAACTTTTAAATATAGAAACTATTTTAACACATGCATATTTAAGTGCATCAAGAATACCTTTACCTTGTTTATTTCTTATAGAAATACCATAATAATATTCTCCTGTTTCTTTATCTTTAATAGGTTTAATATTCTTATATGTTACTTTAGTATTATCTTTCTTTTCAAGAGTAACATTTATCTTTTTACCTTCACCATTAATTACAATTGCAAGTTCTATATCATCAAAAGTTCTAATAGATATATTATTAATCTTAACTATCTTATCTCCTTTTCTAGCACCTGCTTTATATAATGGATAATCTTTTGGTAAATCGCTTAATGTATTTGAAGAAAATGATGTTCCATATACTAAACCTAAAATAAATATAATTATGAATCCTAATACAAAATTATTAAATACCCCTGCTAACATAACAGTCATTTTTTGTAAGAAACTTTTGTTATTTAATTTTTGATCATCTTTTATTTTTTTATCATCTTCATCTGTTTCTCCAGCCATCATTACATATCCACCAAGTGGTATTAATTTAATCATGTATTCTGTTTCATCATTTTTTCTTTTAAATGAAAATATCTTTGGACCAAAACCTAAAGAAAATTCATAAACATATATACCATGTTTTTTAGCCATTATAAAATGACCTAATTCATGAATAAACACTATTAGCCCTAATATTAATATAAATAATATAAAAGTCATAAAACCTCCTTATAAAATCAATAATTTAATAACAATATAGAATAAACTTATAAATGCTATACTATCAAATCTATCTAATAAACCTCCATGCCCTGGTATTAAATTGGAAAAGTCTTTAATTTCAAATTCTCTTTTAATTGCGCTAAATACTAAATCCCCAATTTGTCCTATTATAGATAGTGCAAAACTAATTAATATTATTATTCCAACATTTATACCCGGATTAATAATAAATAAATAGAATACTGAAGATATTGAAGTAGCAACTATAGTACCAATTAAACTACCTTCAATTGTTTTATTTGGAGATACTCTTTCAAGTAATTTATTCTTACCAAAGAATCTTCCTCCTAAATATGCAAATGTATCAGTTAAAATAGAAATAGCAAGTAAATATACTAATTCCCATAAAGATCCTAATCTAACATTTATAACAGTATGATATATAACTCCTATAAATACTATTATTCCAAGAATACTAGTTACACTAGTAAAATTATATTCATTCTTTTTAAATATTATTAATGGAATAAATAGAATCATAATTACTAATGCTATCGCTTGTAATATAGAATCTAAACTTAAAGTAACTACTATTACTGATATATAAGAAAATATTTCCATTATTAAAGGAAGTTTATTTTTAGTTTTATATAAAAGTAATAATTCTCTAAAAGATAATGCTGCTAGTAAAGCAACACCTATCTCAAAAGGTATATCTCCTAATATAACTAAAGGTACTAAAACTACTACTAGTATTAAAGCCCCAATTAATTTTTTCTTCATATTATCACCTATTTAATTATATAATAATTTCATTAAAAAATAAACTACTTAAGCAGTTTATTTTTCACATTGATTACCATCCATATTTAACATTAATACTTTTCTATATTCTGTTTCACTAGGCAAATAATCCTCATCTTTTAATTTTTCTTCTATATCTTCTGGTAAACGTTTTGATTCCTTTATTTCTTCTAAAAAACCATGTCTTGCTACTATTTCTTCTTCATTAATTATTCTAATGTCTTCATCAAAATCATGAATATATTCCTCTAAAGGTTTATTAATATTATTTACAGTATGTATTATTTGATATATTGGAATAATAGACATAATCCTTGATGCAAATAAGTTTCTCTTAACAGATTCTTCTTCTCTATTCATTGCTATTCTTGGTCCAGTAGATAATTCTCTATATTTTAATTTTCTCTTACTTTCTTCAAACGCTTTTTTATATTTAGGAATATAATATAATCTATTGAACGTCAAAGATGCAATAGTAGTAGATACGTATATAAATAACATACTAACAACTAAATTATCCATTTACCTCACCCTTGAAATTATTTAATATATTACCACATTATATAATAAAACACAAAAAGCTTTATTCATCTAATGTTTGAATAAAGCTTTCTATTTCTCTTATTTTAGAATAATTATTTGCTAATCTACTATATTTATAATTCCATAATTTAAGTTCTTCTTCATTAAAATTCTTATTATTCTCTCTAAAATCTTCTAGTTTCTTTTCTATAATAGAAGATAAAGAACTAGATAATCTTTGTAAATCTATTTTATTTAAAGATGCTTTTTTTAAATCTTCTTTTATTTCTTCAACGCTTTTATCATCTATTTCTAAGAATATTAAATCATTATATACATCATTTTGATTTAATAATTTAAACTCTAAATTATTTTTTTGTTTAACATAATCTTCTTTAGTAATTAATCCTTGACTATATTTAAAATCAAGTTCATTTTCATCACTTCTTATTTGAGTTTCTTTTATATCTCTTTCTGATGATAATATATAAAAAGGTTTAATAGAACCATCTTTATTATAAAGAATATCAAAAGTTTTAGAATTATTTAACAAACTTAAATCTTCTAATCTTTCGTTCATTAATCCTCCTTCTTTATCTCTTCAATCTTTAAGAAATTAGTATATTTAACATTATGTAATGGGAAAGTTCCCACTATTACTATCTTATCTCCATTATTTAGTTCAAGAGCTTTCATACATGCTCTTTTAGATATATCTACTAGTTCATCAGTAGTATCTGCTGCTGCTACTGATAAAGGAATAATACCATAATTAATAGATAATCCTCTTACTATTTTTGAATTAGGAGAAATAGCTACTAAAGGACAACTAGGTTTATAATTACTAATATCCTTAGCAGTAGTTCCACTTAATGTTGTACATACAATAGCACTAGCTTTAATAGCACATGCTGCTTCACATGCTGAATAAGATATTGCTTTACTAATATCTATATCTTTATTTTTAATTAATTCAGTTAATATCTTTTTATAATCTATATCCTTTTCTATATCTTCAATTACTGATTTCATAAGTTTAACTGCTTCAAGTGGATAATTACCAATTGCAGTTTCTTCTCCAAGCATAAGAGCATCTACATTATCAAGTACTGCATTAGCTATATCAGATACTTCTGCTCTTGTTGGTTTAATACTACTTTTCATAGAAGATAACATCTCTGTAGATATAACACATATCTTTTCTTTTGATTTAACTTTTTTAGCTAATGCTTTTTGAAGACGAGGTAATTTTTCTATAGGCATTTCTATTCCTAAATCTCCTCTTGAAATAATTATTCCATCACTTACATTAAGTATTTTATCTATTTCATCAAGAGAATCTTTATTCTCTATCTTAGATATTATTTGAATATTATTATCATTTAAACTAATTAATAAATCATTAACATCAAGTACATCCATTTCTTCTCTAACATGAGATAATGCTAAATAATCTACTTGCATTTGTACTGCAAAAGTAATTACTTCTTTATCATAATTAGATAAGAAATTTATATTAAATTTAATATCAGGAATATTAATAGTAGATTCAGAAATAATATCTCCCTCATTTATAACTCTACATACTAAAGTATCTTCATCTTTATTAATTACTACTAATTTAACATTAGCATTATTTAAATAAATAGTATTACCTACTGAAGTATGTTCAATTACTGCTTTTTCATTAACTGATACCATTTCACTATTACCAATAATACTAGAATTTATTATTCTTATAACACTATCTTTTTCTAGATGTATAACTGGTTTTTCTAAACCACCTATTCTAAGTTCAGGTCCTCTAGTATCAAGCATAATACCTATTTCTTTACTAATTTCTAAAGATATTTTTCTAACATCTAGAATTACTTCTCTAGCGAATTCTAAAGATGCATATGCCATATTAATTCTAAAAACTGAAACCCCTGACAAAGCCATCTGTTTAAGTATATTATAATCAGATGAACTTGGCCCAATAGTCGCAACTATTTTTGTTTTATTCATAGTATCACCTAGTATAATTATAACACAAAAAAAATTAGTCTTAAAGACTAATTTTGAGTTTCTTCTGGTGGCATAGTATATATATACTTTCTAGGGAATAGTTTAGCATTTTTCTCAGCTTCATTTTCTTGATATTTTTTGCTTTCCTCAGAATATGCTCTTTCAGATGTACCACAGTACTCACATACTCTTTTAGAAAATTTACCCCAACAAGTTCCTTCTATATCCCCATCTAAAGAAAATTGTGGTCTTACTCCTTCAGTTTTTTTCCAATCAGAATAATCATGATCATATCTACAAATCTCTTTCCTAGTTGCATATTCTATGCTGCTATACGCATCGATGAATTTTGAAAAAATTCTAAACTTAAGTTCATCATCTTCTCCAAACATAGTTTCAAGTAGTGCGCCTAAAGCTGCACTTGTTTTATTAAATTCCCTATCTCTATATTTTTGTGCATTTTCTTCAGAAATTACATCACTTGGGCCAGAGAAAACCCCTCTTTTATATGCAGCTGCTTTTCTATCAACGTAGTCATGTGCTAATTCTCCCCAAATTAAAGATTTTAAAAAAGCTTGTTTTTCTTCAGGAGTTAAATTTGCAAAATCTGATTCTATTTTCTCAACTTTATTAATATCAAATTCTCCATTATTTAGTATTTTTTCCATAATGTCCTCCAATAATTATTTATTATACTTATATTATTTGTAAAATCAATAAAATGTAGAGATTATTTCTCTACATTTTGTATACTCTTAACTATTAACTGATAAGAACTATTTCTTTTTTCTACATTACATAAAAATTTATATACTTCTCCTCTAGTTATATTATAAAAATTTTCATATACTTTAGGGAATACAACTAATTCAATAGAATTATATTCATCTGATCCTGTTAAGAATAACATCTTATCATTATTCTTAGTATTTATCTCTCTCTTTTTATCTACTAACAAATATATAGTAATAGTCTTATTAAAATAATTCTTAATATTATTAGTAGTAATATTATTATCTCTATATTTTTGTACAGGATGCATAGATAAATAGAAACCAAAACTATCATATTCCATATTAATTAATTCATCTTTTGTATATTCTTCTTTTATATCAATATCAGGTTTATCTACTAAAGATGAATCTAAATCTTTAACTAGTTCTGCATAATTAATAATAGAATCTAAATTATCTATTAAAGTCTTTCTATTATTAAATGAATCAAAACATCCAGATAATATTAGAGTAGTTAATACTTTTTTATTAACACCTTTACTATAAGTTCTAGTAATAAAATCAATAAAATCTTTATAATCTCCATTATTTCTTTCTTCAATAATAGTATTAGATATAGTAGAACCTATATTCTTAATAGATGCTAGTGGAAATCTAATACCATTATCTTCTAATGTATATTCTTTGTTACTCTTATTAATATCAGGCATTAATATATTAATATTATTTAATTTACATTCATCAATATATTCTTTAGTTTTTATTTCATTACCTATTACATTAGAAAGTAAATATTTCATGAAATAAGATGGATAATGTGCTTTTAAATAAGCCATTTGATATGATATTAATGAATAAGATACTGAATGTGATTTATTAAATCCATATGATGCGAATTTAAGTATATAATCAAATGTCTTTTCTGCATCTTCTTTAGAATAATTGTTTTTAATAGACCCTTCAATAAACTTATCTTGATAAGATTTCATTAATTCAATCTTTTTCTTAGACATAGCTCTTCTTAAATTATCTGCTTCAGATAAAGTAAATCCTGCCATCTTCTCTGCTATCTTCATTATTTGTTCTTGATAAATAATTATTCCATATGTACTACCTAATATTTCTTTTACTGAATCAGAAACATAAGTAACTTTTTCTTTACCTTCTTTTCTCTTTATATAACTATCTATATTTTGCATTGGACCTGGTCTAAATAATGCTAGTATAACTGCTAAATCATCAAAGTTATCTACTCTAAACTTTCTAAGTACATTCTTTATACCAGAACTTTCAAATTGGAATATTCCATCAGTATTAACTTTTCTAAATACATCTAAAGTCTTTTCATCATTTAAAGGTATAGTATTTATATTAATATCTTTTATTTCATTACATAAATTACTAATTAATATTAAATTATCTAGTGATAAGAAATCCATCTTAAGAAGCCCAAGTTCCTCGATATAATTCATTGTATAACCTGATACTAAAGTACCATTATTATCATATAAAGGAATATATCTATCTAAATCTTTATTTGATATTATTACTCCTGCAGCATGAACAGATGTTAATCTTTTTAAACCTTCAAGTTTTAAAGAAATCATACATACTTTACTTAAAAGAGGATCTTTCTCTATCATATTCTTAATATTTATATTATCAAGATTCTCTTTTAAAGACATATTAGAATCAATATATTTAATAAAGGAATCCATCTTATCTTCTAAATTAAATATTCTACCTACATCTCTTAGAACCATCTTAGATTTCATTGTGCCATAAGTAATTATATTACATACTCTTTTTCTACCATACTTAGATATTACGTAATTAACTACTTCTTCTTTTCGGTTAGAATCAAAATCTATATCTATATCTGGCATAGTTATTCTATCTTTATTTAAAAATCTTTCAAATAATAAATCATATTTAATTGGATCTATATCTGTTATTCCAAGAGAATAACTGACAAGTGATCCTGCGGCAGAACCTCTACCAGGTCCTACTAATATATTATTCTTTTTAGCAAATTTAACATAATCCCATACTACTAAGAAATAATCATTAAATCCCATATTATTAATAACATCTAATTCCATCATTAATCTATCTGCATATTTAATTGGAACTTTATTATTAAATCTTTTCATTAAGCCTTTTTTACATAATTTTTCTAAATAACTTTTAGAGTCTTCATTTATAAAATCATATTTAGGTAATAAATCATTTTTTTCTATATTAAAATTACATAAATTATTTATTTCATTATAATTATCTAATATAGATTTATCTAACTCTACTCCTTTATAATAATCTTCTTCTATAGAGATATCTTCACTAATAGATTTACCTTGTTTTATTAATTCTAAGTATTTTAAATATTCTAAATCTTCTTTATTAAGACATCTTACTATATTTAAATATATATTTTTAAAAGAATAATCTATTTCATCAGATTCATTAAATGCTAAATATGTATCTGGTAAATTAAATTCATTATATAAATCTTTTGATCTATATGGTAAAACCATAATTAAATTAGAGGAATTATTTTTAATATTATCTATAGTAATAGGATTACTAGATATATAACATAGATTTTGGTATCCTTCATAGTTTTTAGCATATAAATATATAGTTTTATCTTCAATAGTAATTTCTAAACCTGGAATTAATTTTATGTTATTTTTCTTAAGTTCATTATAGTATTCCATTACATAAGAAAGATTATCATCTACTATACCTATAGTAGTGATATTCTTCTTCTTTAAAAAATCTATTGAATCATTTGTTTTAAGTAAAGAGGCAAGAATAGAATAATCTGTTTTAAAAAACATTGGTATATACATAATTTTTACCTCCCTTTAAGTTAATTATACTATAAAATAAAGGGAAATCAATTGACTAATTTAAAATAATATGATAAAGTTAATTAAGTGAAATTTTAAGGAGGGAATTATGGCTAATAAATTAACTGCAAAGACAAAGAATTTTGCAAACAATAAATCTCATGCAAATAATAAAACTAAAAGAGTTCAAAATTTAAATTATCAAAAAGTAACAATTAATGGTATAACTATTAAAACTACTACAAGAGAAGCAAGAACTATTAAGAAAGCAGATAGAAAGTCAGAAAAATAAAAACCAACTAAATAGTTGGTTTTATTTTTGCACTAAAATTTCTTCTAGACTCTTTGCATTTCTTCTGTTTAAGCCTTCTTTTCCAAAATTTATATATGAATCTACATATTTAGGTTTAACATATATATTTTCATCATCAGTATTAAATAATTCACAAAAATCATATCCATTCCATGAACCATCTTTAGCAACTAAATCTTTTGGGAAGCTTAAAACAAATTTGCCTTTTGTAGTGCTTTTTATCATATTCATAAGATCTAATATATTATCTGTAAATTTTAATTTACCTTCACCAGCTAATGTTTCACCACTTAGCTGTGAATGATGAATTGGTATACCACTAGTCAAAGTTCTTCTTATTAAATCGCTTTGTAATCCATCAGAATTATTTTCATATATTGCAAGTACTCTATTACTATCATTTGCTAATTCTTCTAGTTTTAGTCCTGTTCCTCTTAAAACAGGATATAAATCATCACATTTTTTAGCATCATTATATAAAGTTATCATATTGAAAGCAGATTTTTCACTTTCAAAATGTTCTTTAAAATATTTTGATGTAAAAACAGAGTATAAACCTTGAGCATTTAATTTTTTTATTTGCTCTTTCATTTTGTTTAACAAATGTTTTTTTACCATATTTTTAACCATTTTAACCACCCTTTAAAATTAGTATTATTTCTTTTCAGAAACTTCTTTTTTTACTAATTCAATAAATTCTTCTTGTGATAAAGTTGTAGTTTCTTCAGAACCATATCTTCTAAATGAAATAGTCTTATTATCTCTTTCTTTATCTCCAATTACTAATGTTAATGGAATCTTTCTCATAACAGATTCTCTTAATCTATAACCTAGTTTCTCTTCTCTATCATCTAGTTCTACTCTTATACCATTGTTAAATAATAATTTTTTTAATTCTTTAGAATATTCTAAATGATATTCATTTTTAACTGGAATTATATTAACTTGTACTGGAGCAAGCCATAATGGAAGTATACCTTTAGTTTCTTCAAGTAAGAATGACATAAATCTTTCAGAAGAACCAAGAATAGCTCTATGAATTACAACTGGTCTTACTTTATTACCATTTTCATCAACATAAGTTAAATCAAATCTTTCTGCTAATGAGAAGTCTAATTGACAAGTTGGAATAGTTAAATCATGTCCTAAAGCTGTTTTAATTTGAATATCTATCTTTGGTCCATAGAAAGCAGCTTCTCCTTCAGCTTCATAATATTCAAGTTTTAATTCATCCATTATTTGTTTTAATTGAGTTTCTGCAGTTTCCCACATTTCATCATTATCTATATATTTTTCTTTTTCTTTGCTTCTCTTTGATAATCTAAATTTAAATGAATCTTTAGAGAAACCAAAGTCATTTATATAGACATCAAAAATAAGATTAATAACTTTACCTACTTCTTCAGCTATTTGATCTGGTCTAACAAATAAATGTGCATCATTTTGACATATTTGTCTAACTCTTTCAAGTCCTAATACTGCACCAGATGCTTCATATCTAAATACATTAGCAAGTTCACCTATTCTTACAGGCAAATCTCTATATGAATGGAATTCATTTTTAAATATTAAAGCATGATGTGGACAGTTCATTGGTCTTAGAACTAATTCTTCATTATCCATATGCATTATTGGGAACATATCTTCTTTATAATGATCCCAGTGTCCACTTATTTTATACATTTCAGTAGTTGCAAGTACTGGTGAATATACATGTTTATATCCTTGTTTTATTTCTTTATCTTGAATATATCTTTCAAGAATTCTTCTTATAGTTGCACCATTAGGTGTAAATAATGGAAGACCTGCTCCTACTAATTGATGTGTAAAGAATAAATTTTGATCTTTACCTATTTTTCTATGATCTCTTTCTTTAGCTTCTTCAAGTTCCTTTAAATGTTCTTCTAATTCTTCCGGTGTTGGTAAACATACTCCATATATTCTTTGAAGCATTTTATTATTAGAATCACCTTTCCAGTATGCACCAGAGAATTTAAGTAATTTAAAATTCTTACATTCTTTTAATGTATCAACATGTCCACCTCTACAAAGATCAGTAAAATCTCCTTGAGTATAACAAGATATTACTTCTCCTTCAGGCATATTATTAATTAAATCAATTTTATATGGATCATCTTTAAACATTTCTAATGCTTCTTCTTTTGATATTTCATGTCTAACTATTCTTTTTCCATCCTTAGCTAATTTTTTCATTTCTTTTTCTATAGCTTCGATATCTTCTTCAGTAATAACTTTATCTCCTAGATCTATATCATAATAGAATCCTTCATCTATTACTGGTCCTACCCAGAACTTAGCTTCTGGATATAAATGTTTTACAGCTTGTGCCATCATATGTGCACAGCTATGATTTAAATTGTGTAAACTTTCTTCTTCTTTAAAATTTCTCATATTATCCTCCTATTTTAATTTCTACTTCTATATTATTGTTTATTTTTTCTTTAAATTCTTTCCCTAAAGTAATATCTCCTATTATTGAACCATAATGAATTGGTATTACTTTTTTAGGTTTTATTTTATTTATATAATCTACTGCTTCTAAATAATCCATTGTAAATTTTCCTCCAATAGGAACAAAACATACATCTGGTCTTATCTCTAAAGCCTCACTCGTGACATCAGTATCTCCCATTATATAATAAGTTAATCCTTCTAATTCTATTAGATATCCAACATATTCTTTTTCTCTTGGATGAAATGGTTTCTCTAAATTATATGATGGTATAGTTTTAAATTTTATGTTATCTATTTCATATTCTTTATTTGGTTCTACTACTAAATTATTTGGTTTATCTTTTAAACACATTGGAAGAATAATTTTAGTATTATCTTTTTTAATATTATTAATTGATTCTTCATCATAATGATCATAATGATCATGAGTTATAAAGATATAATCTGCATCATGATATTCATCTTTAATTAGATATGGATCAAAATATATTGTCTTTTCTCCTACCATCTTAATAGCAGCTTGTGTAATCACATCTATTTTCATAAATCCTCCTTATAAACAAAAAAAGGATAGTACCAAGGAGTGCATAAGCACGGTACCATCCTATCATTATCTTAATTAATATAACGGCTTTTAACCGGGAATTATTATTCCTCTTAGAAAGTAGTAACTATTTAATGTATCTGTTAATATTCCACCATCATTAACTCTCTATAAGACCTTATTAAATAATCTCGTCTTTCCTCATCGATTTCAATAATAATAACATATTTTTTTGTTATTGTAAAGATTTGTTTATTTTCTTTGATTTTTACTTATTAATTTTAACTCATCAGTCAAGTATTTAATTCTTTCAATTATTCTTTTTGCTTTTAATTTATCAATTGAATTCTTCCCTTCACTTAAACTGATTTCTAATTCATCTAAAGATAAATTTGAAGTAAAGAATGTTGGTAAATTATTGTCCATTCTATATTGAAGTATAGGGCCTAATATTTCATCTCTAGACCAAGCCGTAACATTTTCTGCTCCTATATCATCAAGAAGTAATAAATCACTTTTTCTTGCATAATCATATTGTTCTTCAAAATCATTATCAAAAGATGATTTTAAAGTTCTAAGGAACTCAGGATAATATATCATAGCAGCATTATATCCATCTTTTACAAGTTCATTTAAACATGCAGATATAATATATGATTTACCTGATCCAAAATTACCACTTAGATATAATCCTTTATGAGTATTACCTTTCTTATATTCTTTAATAAAATTAGTAACCCATTTTATTAAATCCATTCTATTTTTATCATCAGTATATATTTCACTCATCTTAGCATTTCTAATTTGTTTAGAAACTTCAAACTTATATCCTTTTTTTACATACTCTACTTCATCTAATTCTTCTTTTTTAGTTTTAGAAGCTTTATAAGTAAAGTTTAATGCTCCGTCTTGAAGATAAGGAGTAAATATAAAACCTGGTATTTCATTTATTAAACATCTATCATCTTTTTCAGAATTTTTTAATTCTTCTGCTGCTTGCATAAGTTTAGATGTATATTTCATTAATTCTTTATCTTCTAATTTAAGAGAAGATACTATTCTTTTAAAATATTCATCTTTTAATGCTTCTTTATAAGATTCTTCTAATAGATTATTATTAATTTTAATATTTTTAACATTTTTAATATCTTTCATAAAACCCTCTATTTAAATTCACTTAGAAGATTCTTCATTTCATCTTCATCTTCTACAGTTATATCTTGTTTTTCTATTTCTTTACCAAACCATTCTGGTACTATAGTTTCTTTCTTATTATATGTTTTTGTTTGATTAGATTTTTTCTTAGATTCTTTTAATGCTTGATTCATAGCTTCTTCTGCAGTTTCTATATTAAGTCTCTTCCATTGACCTGCAATTGTTTCTATAAAATTCTTATTTAATTTATTGTTATTAACCATTAATGCATAATCAAGAAGTACATTAATAACTGCTGGTTGTAACTCTAAATCTATTCTAAGACTTTCAATTAGTTTTACATCTCTTTCTGTTGGTTTAGCACCATTATTCTTACTCTTTAAGAAATTATATGGTGATGTTGTTTCAAATGTATAAATAAGTTTAGCTCTTTTTGAGTCTTTACCTATAGGACTTCTTAAGTATTCAGGTTGATTTTGATATATTAAAGAAGGTAATTTACCATTATTTTGATATTGATAATAGTTTCTAGCATTCTTTCTTAGAATAGTCTTATCTATCATATTTTTAGAATTTAAAGAACTAAGTATTATATTCTTTAATTCATCAAGAGATAAATTATATATCCATGATAAATCATTTAATATTTTTCTTATATCTTTAGTAAATGTTTTATCATTAATAGTTTCTTTAGGCATAGAACTAATTAAATAATCAAAATCTATTCTATCTTCTAAAGATATGCCTAAAGAATTACTTGCTTTAACATTTAGAATATTATTTTCAAAAGTAGTACTTGGAGTACTAGAAAATACCTCAGTAAATTCTTTAGTAATATCTTCATAATCATTTATATTAATTTTTGGTATTTTAAAATAATTAGTTATTCTTTGATATTCAGTTTTACCCACTGCATTATATAAAACTATATTTAGTATTGGATGAGAAAAGAATTCGTTTGGAGATATTGGAGAGAATAATTCATATACATAATTATTAGAATCTTCTCTTTCTTTAAAAAATGTTTTAAGTAATCCAATAGCTTCTAACTTTTCTCTTGCACTTACAATTCTATCAAGAGGCATACTCATAGATGTCATTAAATGATGATGGTTTTCTTCCATACTCATAAATTCATTCTTATCTAAATCCATCCATAAAGTAAAGAATAAATTAATAGAATCAGATCCAATTATTGGTTGATAAAGCATAGTTAAAATTTTTCTATCATTTTCAGTCAATATTGTTTTATTTATTACAGTATACGTATCTGCTGGTAAAATATTAACCATACTTATCACCTCTAGTATCATTATAAATTATTTATAAATTGACTTCAACAAAAAAGTACAAAAAAATAGAGTAAAAACTCTATTTTATATTGTTCATTGCCTTCATCATTTGATTAACTTGTTTTTGAGTTGGTGTTCTACCCATTTGACTCATCATAACTTTAATCATTTGTTCATTTATAGGTGGATTTTTCTTTAAATATCTTTGCATAAAGAATTTAGCTAGAAAGAATCCAATTACTGCTCCTGCTAATAGACCAAGGCCCACCATTAATAAATCGTGTAACATTAACATCCCTCCATAATTAATTATAATAAAAAAGTTTACTTAAGTAAACTCTTTATTTTTGTAATCATAGTATTTAAATCTAAATTCATATATTTAAGTACATCATCTTTAGAAGCACAAATACCAAATTTATTAATCGTAAATAAATAATTTGAACTAGGTACAAATTTTTCAAATCCAAAACTACTACCATATTCTATTACGAATATAGGTACATTTTTTGGGAATAATTCTTGTTTATAAGATTCAGGTTGTAGATTATATAATTCCATACATGGCATACTTACAACTCTAGAATCTATACCATCTTGTAATAATTTAGCTTGTATTGATTTAGCTACTTGTACTTCTGCTCCTGTTGCAAGTAATACAAGTGATGCTATTGCTTTTTCTTTTCCTGCTATGTAAGCACCTTTTAAAACTCCTTCTTTAGAAGTTCCTTGTTCTGCTTTTATTTCAGTCTTTGGAAGTGATATAACTGCAGGTACTTTATTAGATAATATTATATTCCATGTTCCTATAACTTCTTTTTTATCAGCAGGTCTAAACACATACAAATTAGGTATTGATCTTAACATAGCTAATTCGCTTATAGGTTGATTAACTGGTCCATCATTACCTACTGTAACTGAATCATGTGTAAATATATATGTTACTGGTAAATTCATTAATGCACTCATCTTAATAGATGGTATAAGCTTACTAGAATAAGCCATATGTGTTGATGCAAATGGTCTAAATCCTGATATAGCAAGACCATTCATAGCACTACCCATTAATGCATTTCTTCCACCAAACATTATATTCTTTCCTAATAAATTATTTGGTAATAAATCTCCCATATTATCTAAATATGTTTTAGTAGAGCTAGATAAATTAGCACTGCCTCCAATAAAATTACTTACATTATTAGATATAATATTCATTATTTTATGATTACTATCTCTTAATAATTCTTTATTTTCATAATCAATAGGAATATCTATTGCAGCTAAATTGAAATCTACATTATTTACAGGAATATTACTTAATTCTTTTAATTGTTCTTCAGAAAGAATTGATTTATATTCATTAAATGTTTTCTTCCATTCATCATATATTTTATTTCCTCTAGCAACGACTTGATCTCTCATATATGAAGCTGGTTCTTTTAATATTGTAAATGGTATTGTTCCTGCTCCTGTTTTCTTTTTATATTCATCTAAATCTGCTTTTGGAATAGGATCAGTAAATACTAAATTAGTTCCTTGGTTATTTAAACCATCTCCTAAAATAGATTTAACCATTATTATTGTAGGATGATTAATATCTTGTTTTGCTTTTTTTATAGCATTAGATATCTCTGATACTGAATTACCATTCTTTACAGTAACAGTACTCCATCCTAATGCAGAGAATCTAGATAATGTATTATCATAGAAACTATTTTTAATAGGGCCATCTCTTGTTATTCCAGTAGAATCCCAAAGTACTATTAATTTTCCAAGTCCATAACTACCTGCAAAAGATGCTGCTTCATAATTAAGCCCATCCATTATTTCTTCATCATCTATAAGTACATAAGTATAATAATCTATTAATTTAGGAAGTTTAGTTTTATCAAAAAGACCTTTTGATTTATAATTATATCTTTCTTCATATATTTTTTCTGCTAATGCAATACCTGTAGCAGATGCAAATCCTTCAGAAGGAAAACCTGTTGATATATCAATACCAGGTGTACCTATTGTTGCAGTTGCAGGAAGTTTACTATTTAATTTTCTATATGATTTTAAATCATCTATCATAAGCGGATATCCGCATAAAAACATTGTTGCATATAATACTTCTGCAGCATTTCCTGAACTAAGAACAAACCTATCTCTGTTAATCCAATCACTAGTAGATGGATTAATATTTAAATATTTAGTAAATAATGTATATAGAATTGGTGCAGATGACATACTAATACCAGGATGTCCTGCTCCTGTATTAGTAATCATATCAAGTGCTAAATTTCTAATAACATTAATAGCTTTTTGATCCATAATATATCTCCCTATATTCTTTTATATATTACATTATACCAAAAAATATAAAATAAATAAATACAAAATAAAAAAACTATATAAATAGTTTCTTATTCATAGCTAGATACAGTACTATAATTAGTTGCTACCGAGGTATTAGCAATAGATTCCTTTTCTATTTCATTAACTCTAAGTACTAGTGTTAATACAAAGATAACCCCAATTAAATAAACTAAAACTAATTCTAATTTTCTTTTCATACCTCTCACCTCTTGATTACATTTTAATACCGAACAAGTGTACGTGTCAATTAATTTAATTAAATTTCATACATTTGTTTGACATAGTGTAAAATATGTGTTATTATTTATATAGTAAAGGAGGAATAAAATGGAAACATTAACTAAGAAACAAGAACTAGTATTAGATTTTCTAAAGAAAAGTATTGCAAAGAATGGATACCCACCTACTGTAAGAGAAATATGTAAGGCTCTTGGTTTATCATCCCCTGCGACTGTACAAAGTCATTTAAATGCATTAGAAGAAAAGAAATATATTAAAAAAGGTGATTCAAAAAATAGAGCTATCGAATTATTAGTAGAAAATGAATTTGAAGAAAAAGAAGTAATTGATGTTCCACTACTTGGAACTGTAACTGCAGGTACTCCAATTGAAGCAATTGAAATGCCTGATGAATTCTTTACATTACCTGCATATTTAATTCCAAATAAAAAAGAAGTATTTACTTTAAAAGTAGATGGTACTTCTATGATCAATGTAGGAATTAATAGTGGAGATATAGTTATTGTTCAAAGACAAGAAACTGCTAATAATGGAGATATTGTTGTAGCAATGACTGATGAACATGAAGTTACACTTAAAACATATTATAAAGAAGATGGATATTTTAGATTACAACCTGAAAATGACACTATGGCTCCAATTATATTAGATAGAGTTTATATAGTTGGTAAAGCTATAGGATTATATAGAAAATTATAAAAAGAACTACATTGTAGTTCTTTTTTAATTATTATTTTTTTCATAATTCCATGCATCTCTGCACATGTCTTCAATAGTCTTAGTTGCTACAAAGCCAAGTTCTTCTTTAGCTTTAGTAGGATTAGAATAGCATTCTGCTATATCTCCCTCTCTTCTTGGTGCTATTTTATAATTAATCTTAATCCCATTTGCTTTTTCAAAAGCATTAATAATATCTAATACACTATATCCTACGCCTGTACCTAAATTATAGATAAATAATCCTTTATCTTTAGATATTTTTTCTATTGCTTTAATATGTCCTTTAGCTAAATCTACAACATGAATATAATCTCTTACACCAGTTCCATCTTTAGTAGGATAATCATTACCAAATACACTTAAACATTCTAATTTACCATTAGCAACCTTAGATATATATGGCATTAAATTAGCAGGTATACCATTTGGTTCTTCTCCAATCAATCCTGATTCATGAGCTCCAATCGGATTAAAATATCTAAGTATTACTATATTCCATGTGTTATCTGATTTATATAAATCTTTTAATATTTGCTCTACAAATAATTTAGATGTTCCATAAGGATTAGTAGTACCTCCAGTTTCACATTCTTCTGTTATAGGAACTTCTTTAGGAGTTCCATAAACAGTTGCACTAGATGAGAAAACTATATTCTTACAATTAAACTTTTTCATAACATCAAGTAAAACTAATACTGTAGAAACATTATTAGTATAATACTCTACTGGTTTTTCTACTGATTCTCCTACTGCTTTATATGCAGCAAAATCTATAACAGCATCTATTTTATTTTCAGTAAATATTTTTTCTAAAATAGATCTATCTATCATATTTCCTTCATAAAATTTTACTTCTTTTCCAGTTATATTTTTAATCTTATCTAATACTTCAATCTTACTATTTGATAAGTTATCAAGTACTACTACTTCATATCCTTCATTTAGTAATTCTACGCATGTATGAGAACCAATATAACCAGTTCCTCCAGTTACTAATATTTTCATTTTAACACCTCTATTTCTTTTAATTCTGCTATAGTTAAATCTACTGCAGTTTTAATAAATTTATTTATATTAGTCATATTAAATACTAATTCTTTTGTAGTTTTTGATTCTTCAATTATTTCTAATGTTTTATCCATAATTACATCCAATCTATCCATTGGAATTTCTTTTATTATATTTTCAAAAGTTTCTCCTCTTACATAGAATGGTTTAAGATCTAATTTATATTCTTTAATTAATTGTTCATTAAGATTTGTATAATCATTATAAATATACATATCTAGCATATGTTCTGTACAATTTACAACAGTACCATCTAATTTAGTAATATAATCAGTACCAGAAAACTCTGTTACAAAATATTTAAACCATAGATAATCTGTATATAAATGAATAAAATATCCAAGAACAAAATCATCATCTAGATTATTTTTATATCTAGATAAAAATCTCTCTATATTAGGTATATCTGTATCCTCATTATCTAAAAAATGACTATATAGTTTTGTTTCTCCAATAGATTTAGATATATCTGGTGCTACTGAACCAATTAATATCTTGTTATTATTTCTTTTTAGTTTTTTATTTATTTCATTTGCTACTGCTAAATGTATAACTGATGATGCCATATTATAAACTATCCTCCTCGATCAATGGGATAATATCTATTGCAGGTTCTTCATATGGATGAACTTTCCTAAGTTCAGAAATAACATATTTTGCTTTTTCTATTTCACAGATTACTTCTAATCTATCCTCATTTACTACTTCTAATTTATTTTTTTCTCCTATATAAGGATTGGCACCATCATTTGGAATAAATGTACCTACTTGTTTAATAACATTAGTACAATAACTATAATTCCCTATTATACCTGCACCTGCTTTGCACATTGCATCTCTTACTTCATCCGTATTCTCTACTGGTACAGTTACAACAATTTTTACTTTCTTTATACTTATATTCATATCTTATCTCCTATAATAATTATAGCATATTTACCATAAAGTAATGCCTTCATTTTTCTTATAATACTTTGCTATCAAGGTACTAAATTTCCTATCCAATTGATAAAGTTTAGTTATATATAATTTTTGTTTTAATCCCTTTGTTTCTTCTATTTTTTCAATAGTCGCATTTCTTTCTTCATATAATTTCATTAATTCTTTTACTTGATTTTCATTAAGTCTATTTTCCCTTAGACCAAATTCATATGCTTTTTTTGTTGCTGCGTTATAAAATTCTTTTGTGAAAGATGCTCTTTTTCTATCTATTGCATCTTTATTATTCTTTTTACCTGTTAAAAAGCTAGTATTTACTCTTCCAAAAAAATCATCTATATCTTCGCCAGTATAGCGAATAACAACATCATCAAAAAATACATTTTGATCATTAATAACATCAGTATCTAAATAAGATTGCCAATCTTCATCTTTTTTAAACCCTATATATGGTAAAAAACTGTATATAACTGTTTCAACTTTATTCTTACCAACAAGTACTGTGAAATGTGATCCTTTACAACACCCTATTGTATGTAATCCTTGATTAATTATAGTAGTTAAACATTCTTCAAGTGCTTGAGAACCCTCTGAAAATTCATTTATAAGCATAGCCATTTCTTCTTTAGATTTTTGTGTTATATCTATAGAACTCTTCATAGCTGACGAATTGTTATCAGTATATTTAATATCCATATTAACACCTCTATTATAATTATATCATTCTATTAAAATATTGTCTCTAAAAAAAGAATTATCATTACGATAATTCTTTTAAAGTTTAAATCCTTTTTTAGATTTTAACTGTACTACTTCTTCTAATGCTAATCCTGTTTCATGTATTTCTTTTGCTAAATCTAAGCCAACAAATCTAAAATGCCATGGTTCATACACATATCCTGTAACTTGTTCTTTACCTTTTGGATATCTTAATATAAAACCATATTTGTAGCTATTTTCAATTAATTCTTTTATTTCTGGTTCTTCTCCAGTAATATCATCAGTATATTCACCATCAACAATCATTGCAACATCAATAGCAAGTCCTGTATGATGTTCTGATGATCTTGGAGGAGCAACATAAGTATAAGCTTTTTCTCCATCTTGAGCATAATAATATTTTAACAATCTCTCTTGTCTTTCTACTGATCTATAACCACTATCAGGTATTATCTTATTATTATGTAGACTATTAAAATCACCAACCATTTTATTAAACCAAAGTGCTGCTGTTTCTTCTAATAGTATCTCATTAGTTTCACCCTCAAATGATATAGTTGGATGAGTATTTATCCCAACAGCTATTAATTTCTTTGGTAATTCATCATCTGTAATTAGTCTTTCTTTATTAATTATAATTCCATAATCCATGAAATCACCTCTCGGAAGTATTATATCATATTTTCTATATCAAATCATTTAAAAGTTCATCCCTGTAGAACTCTTTCCTATAATATCATTTGTCTTAGAATAAACATTCATGTCCCATAGTTTTCCATTGATATAATATGATTCTATTCGTATACCATTTAATTCTGCTACTTTTTCATGTAATCTTATGGATGGATTATTAAATTCAAAAACAGAACTAGTAACACTCGCAACACCAATCGAGAAAAGTTCATCATAAAATCCATTAATTACAGCTGTGCCTAACCCTCTATGTTGTAATTTTGGATCAATTCCAATTTCAACTTCTACGCTTTTGCCATTAGCATTACTTTTTAAAACATTTATATATCCAGAATAATTATTACTTTCATCTAAAACAACATAACTATAATCCATTAATGTTTCAGATAACCCATAAATTCCAGTATCTTTTTGTAAAAAGAATTTATCTACTCCAAGAGGTTTTGTAAATCCATCTCTATTTTGCATTGCTTTTATATGGCCTTGCAAAACCTTATTAAAATCTATACCTTCTTCTTCAAAAGTTTTAGGAGATACTAATCTAAAACCATTTCCTAAGTCTACTTTTTTTGATAATTCTTTTTTATCAGTATCTAATACTGAAAGAGGAATTGCTTTGTTATCAGGAATTAGAATACCATGTTCTTTTTTCATATTTGGAATATGTTGAAACATTAAATTTGATTCAATATTATTAGAACTAATTGTTGAGAATGGAGTTTGACCATAATAATTCATATTAGTATTATTTAATATTTCTAGCATGTTTTTATTACTACCATTAACTGATAATTTTATATTATGTATATTAGAGTTATGAGCATAATTGATATAATCATCTATTATATATCCTGACAATTCTTTTGATATATCATCGCCTAATCCTTTGTCTAAAAATATATTTAAATCCGCTCTTTTATTTGACCAAAATAAATTACTTAAACCAATAATTCCGATAGTTCTATCCTTATTCTTTATAGTAAATGGTAACTGTAACTCTGGAATCATGTAATCTTGTGAAAATCTTTCTAAATCTTCTCCTGATACTCCTGGCATTAGAAATTTATTTGAGATTATAATATTACTTCTAGGAACAATTTCTTTTTTCTCTACTTCTGCTTGCTTATTAGTAATATATATAAGTTCTTCTATTTCTGTTATGCTTAATGAATCAGACATATATTTTTTGAATTCATTTAATATTTCAGCTTTATCGTCTTTTGATAAATCATTATTTATTTCAAATCTTATAGACGAATTA
>JAEEVN010000008.1 GCA_016290885.1 Caryophanales bacterium
GTTCATTCTTATCACCTATATAAATTATAACATAAAAAAAGAACTTAAAGTTCTTTTTTATTATATTGTTATAGCAATTACTGGGATTAAATTTAATACATAAAGTATTACTAGTCCAATTATATTTCCAGTAGTAATTTTTTTCTTATTACCAGTCCATACAATTACTATTACTAAAAGAATTATAAATGTAGTAATAATAAAGAATGCTATTAATGGTATAGAAACAAACGCTGTAAACATATTTCCTAATCCTGTTTCTAGAGTATCATCTCCTTGAAGACTTAAATTTCCATTAATAAAAATTGTTGATACTATTTGAATTAGTTTTGCTACAAACACAAGTATCAATAATAACGCTCTATAATTGCCATATGTTTTTTCTACAACTTCAGTTCCGCATCCAGTACAAAATTTTGAATTCCCCTCTATTTCTTTTCCACACTTATTACATTTCATATATATACACCTCTATTATTATTATATAAGATTATAATCCTATAACAATAACTATTTTTATAAGCATGTAAAAAGAACGTTTAATACGTTCTTTTATTTTATAACTATACTTACTAATTTCTTAGGTATATATATTTCTTTAACTATTTCTGATCCTTCAAGATATTTCTTAACGTTTTCTATTTCTCTAACTTTAACTTTAATATCTTCAGGAGAAATATCACTAGGTACAGTAACTTTACCTCTTACCTTACCATTAATTTGAACTACTACTTCGATGTTTTCATCTTCTTTAATATCAGTATTTATTTCTGGATATTTTTGATTATGGATACTAAATTCATTACCTATCTTATTCCATAATTCTTCTGATATATGTGGTGCAAATGGTGCTAATACTAATAGTAATTGTTCTATATAATATCTAGGTATTTTATCTAATTTAGATAAAGCATTTGTATATTCCATAATTCTTGCTATACAAGTATTAAATTGGAATCTTTCAATATCTTCCCTAATAGATTTAATAGTATTATTTAATACTTTATCTATATCAGAATATCTAGTATCTTCTTCAGTAATTAAATCTACTACTCTACCAATTCTTTGATAGAATTTATCAATAGATTTAATTCCATCATCAGACCATGGTCCACCTTCTACATAGTTAAATCCAAACATTAAGTATCCACGAAGTACATCTGCTCCATATTCATCCACATATTCATCTGGGGATACTGTATTACCTTTAGATTTACTCATCTTTTCTCCATCAGGTCCTAAGATTAATCCTTGATGTACTAGACTTGTAAATGGTTCATCAAAGTTAAGATATCCCATATCTCTTAATGCTTTAGTAAAGAATCTTGCATAAAGAAGATGCATACATGCATGTTCAATACCTCCGATATATTTATCTACTGGAAGCATTTTATTTATTAATTCTTTATTAAATGGTTCATTACTATTTAAATTATCTGGATATCTTAAATAATACCAACTTGAACATACGAAAGTATCAAGTGTATCTACTTCTCTTTTAGCTTCTTTACCACATTTTGGACAAGTACATTTAACAAAACTTTCACATTTTTTAAGTGGACTTTCTCCATCTGGAGTAAATTCTACATCATCTGGTAGTACTACTGGTAAATCTTTTTCAGGTACTGGTACTATACCACAATCATCACAGTATACAACAGGAATTGGAGCACCCCAATATCTTTGTCTAGATACTAACCAGTCTCTTAATTTATAAGTAGTTGTAAGTTCACCTAAATTATTTTCTTTTAGATATTCACCCATTTTCTTAATAGCATTTTCTTTATTAAGGCCATCAAGGAATCCTGAATTGATATGAACTCCATCACCTTCCATAGCAGTATCATTTAATGTATATGCAAATGTTTTAAGATGTAATTCATCTTTAATTTCGTTATCTATAATATCCTTTGAAACCCATTCTACATCAAATACTTCATCTTCATCAAGATTTTGATCTATTCTATGATCTGATTTTAATTTAAATAATAATCCTGTAGATTCTATTTCAAAATGTTTATCTTTATTATATGCATAATAATGATGATTAATTTTAAATGTTTCTCTAACAAATTCTATATCGTCATAACCTGTTTCTTCTCTTATTTCTCTAGTAGCACATTCTAATGGTGATTCACCATCTTTTCTTGTTCCACCAATAAATAATCTTCCACCCTTATCATGCCAATTAATAGTTAAATATTTATCATTCTTTTCATCATAAACTACTGCAACTATACTATCTTTATGAGATTCATCTTCATGTGGAGTACCAGTTACTTCTTCAAGAACTTGAATTATATCTATATTAAATTTCTTAGCAAATTCATAATCTCTTTCATCATGAGCAGGTACTGCCATAATAGCACCAGTTCCATAACTAGAAAGTACATAATCACTTATATAAATAGGAATCTTTTTATTATTAATAGGATTAATTGCATAAGCCCCTATAAATACACCAGTCTTTTCTTTAGTAGTACTAGTTCTTTCTATTTCGCTTTGTTTAGAAGCTTCTAATTTATATTTTTCTACTTCTTCTTTTTTATCAGGAGTAGTAATTTTATCTACTAATTCATGTTCTGGAGAAAGTACACAGTATGTTGCTCCAAATAAAGTATCACATCTTGTTGTAAATACTGTAAATTTTTCATCAGTACCATCTACTTTAAAACCAACATAAGCTCCTTCACTTTTACCTATCCAATTTGTTTGAAGAATCTTAGTTTTTTCTGGCCAATCTAGTTTATCTAAATCTTGTAATAATTCTTCAGCATATTTAGTTATTTTAAAGAACCATTGACTCATATTCTTTCTAATAACAGTAGTTCCACATCTTTCACATTCACCAGAAATAACTTGTTCATTAGCTAGAACTGTTTTACATTTATCGCACCAGTTTACTGGAGCTTCTTTCTTATATGCAAGCCCATTCTTATATAATTGTAAGAACATCCATTGAGTCCATTTATAATAATCTTCTCTACATGTAACTATTTCATGACTCCAGTCAAACATAGCTCCCATTTTTCTTAATTGATGTTCCATAGTATCAATATTTTTTTCAGTAGATATTCTTGGATGAATACCAGTCTTAATAGCATAGTTTTCTGCAGGTAATCCAAATGCATCAAATCCCATTGGTTCAAATACATTATAACCTTGCATTCTTTTATATCTTGCCCAAGTATCTGCTACTCCAAAATTATACCAATGTCCTAAATGAAGTTTAGCTCCTGATGGATAACTAAACATCTCTAAGCAATATAATTTTTCTTTATTTGGATCATCTTTAAAATTATATATTCCTTCTTCTTCCCATTTTTTTTGCCATTTTTCTTCTATATCTTTAAAATTATACATTGTCTATCTTCCTTTCTAAATGTTTTAAATATTTTGCTAATAAATAATATGATCCCCATATTACTGGGATTAATACTACTAAAACTATTAATAATTTTAACCAAACTTGACTTATACCAACTACTGCAATTACAAGTCCAGATATTAATATTGCATTCATAAAATTAACTATTCTTAATATTCTTATCTTTCCTACTTTTTCAATATCTATATGATAATAATCTCGTAAGAATATCAGTTCTGCAGATAATTCTTTCTTCTTTTTAGCTTTACCCCTTATAGTTTTAATTTGTCCATTTGTAACAAAAAAGTAATAAATAATATACGCTGCTACAAATAATATAACGTATAAAATAACATATTTTAATATTTCCATAAAACTCTCCTTTTTTAACAAAAAAAATCCTAATATGTAAGGACGATTTCTCGCGGTACCACCTTACTTCATAGGATTATGCTCTCTTATTTATATCGTAATAACACGTTTCTAGTTCCAAAACAAGTTCATAAACATTATTAGTTAATTTACACCAACCATTAACTCTCTAAATAATAATTATTTACTACTACTTTTCTTCATCACTAAACAATATAAATTATAATATAATTAATTATATATTTCAAGTATTTAATTGACTTTTAATATAATAAATGATATATTATCACATACGAAAGTGTGAGATAATGGATTCGGACAGTTTTAAAAAGAAGTATGAAGAAGAAGTATTATCAGAAGGTATGATTGCAAATGCGAAATTATTATCAAGTGATAAATATGAATTTGATAGTATAATGATGTTATTTGCAGATAGACTTAGAATTATACCTAATGGAACTTCTAAAATAAGTAAAAAGATCAAAGTATATAGTTTCAGCGATAATTATGTTTATCGTATTTTTAATTGGCCTATTAATTATGTTGAAAAAAAAGATGATCTTAGAGATTCTATTTTTGAATTATCTAATGTTACTACTTCCCTATTCTCACATAGTACTAATGAAAGAGATTATATTGGATTAGTACAAGCTATACATGATGAAGATGGAGATAAATATATTGGTAAAGGTCTTAATATATTATTAAATACTCTTTATGCATTAATGGGATCTTATACTAAATATAAAGATGATCTTGCTACTCCAAATGATATTATATATAAAGATATGAGAAATAATATGAAAAATGAATTATCTTTATATGACATAGATTTAAAAGCATTTAACTTAGTAAGATTATTACTTGTAGCATCAGATAACTTCCCTAATACTAACTATAATAAATTATTATTTATGAAGAAATCTCCAATTAATTCTAGAGCATATAATGGTCGTGGAGATAATGTTGTATTAAATGATTTATTATATGCAGGAAAATACGGTAAAGCTGCTAAAGAATACTCTGAAACATTTGATAGTTATGTATTCCCTAATGCATTTGAAAGATTATTAAAATTATATGATTATGTTTTATACATGACTAGATCTGGTCAAGAAATAGATAAAAATGTTATTAAAGAAATTATGAAATTAGTATATCTATATTATGGTTCTAAATATTTAAAAATGAAAGATAATAATATTATGGATCAAAAAGGACTTGATATTTATAGTAAAAAAGTTGAAGATGCTTTTTCTTCAGTAATGGCCCAATATAATATAGATTTAAGTTATGACGATTTAAGATATAAATTATTTTGTGAAAGAACAATAGAATTTATTCACTCTACTGATATAGCATATAAACCATTATCTAGAGTAAAAGAATCTTTTGAACCACATGAAAAAGTACCTAAAGATACTACTAATAAAGTTAATGATATAAAGCTAAAATATAATTTGGTGAGTTAATATGTTTAAATATAGTTTAGATAATAAAAGATATTATACTTTAAATTATTATAATAAAATGAAATATAATTCTAAAGTATTTAAAATAAGTTTAAATGCAGGATTTACATGTCCTAATATCGATGGCACTAAAGGAACTGGAGGATGTATATATTGTTTAAATGGATCTAAATCAATAGATAATTTAGACTTATTAAAACAATTTATTACTCAGAAGAATATAGAAGAAAAGAAATGGCCTAATAGTAAATATATTGGTTATTTCCAAGCTAATACTAATACTTATGCACCACTTGATGTATTAAAAGAAAAATATGAATTAATACTTAAACAAGATAATGTTATTGGCCTTAATATTGCTACTAGACCAGATTCAATTACAAAAGAAACATATGATTACTTAGAAGAATTATCTAAAAGAACTAATCTAGTAGTAGAACTAGGTCTTCAAACAATTCATAGTAAAACTATGAAACTATTAAATCTATGTTATACATTAGAAGACTTTGAAGAAGCATTAAATGAACTTAATAAAAGAAATATAAATGTGGTAGTACACATTATTAATGGTCTTCCTTATGAAACTAAAGAAGATATGATTAATACAGTTAAATATTTATCTAATAAAAATATATTAGGTATTAAAATACATATGCTTCATATACTTAAAAATACTAAATTAAATGAACTATATCAAAAAGAAAAATTCCATGTTCTTACTAAAGAAGAATATGTAGATATAGTATGTGATGAATTAGAATACTTAAGAGAAGATATAGTTATTAATAGAATTACTGGTGATCCAGTAAAAGAAGATTTAGTAGAACCAACATGGTTAATAAAAAAATTTGGTGTACTAAATGAAATAGATAAAGAAATGGCTAGAAGAGATTCTTACCAAGGAATAAAATATAAAAAGGAAGATTAATCTTCCTTTTTTTATTCATATCTACTTGTTATATTAAAATATTCTTCTACAGACTTACCTGATTCAGTAATCTTTTTAGCCCATTCTTTACCAACATATCTTAGATGCCATGATTCATAGATATATCCTGTATATTCTTCTTTACCTTCAGGAAATCTTACTATAAATCCATATTTCCAACAATTTTCTTTAAGCCATTCTGCTGCTTCTGTACCATTAAATGATTCATCAGGATTATTTATATCTGCAGCTAATCCACTTTGATGTTCTGAATGTCCTGGTCTTGATGAATAAGTATCTGCAACTTCTTGTCCATCCATAGCAACATAATTATTATAAATTGCTACTTGTGTACTATAACTTCTATAACCGGATTGAATCCATAAATCTATACCATCTAGTTCCGCATGAGCTTGCATTTCATAAAATGCATCCATATATTCATCACTTAATCTACCTGGATCATAATCTTCTGGTAATGGATATGTTTTATTAACAATTAAGATATCATCTATATAATATAATCCATCTCTATTAACTATTTCATATGTTTTTTCATCTTGCTTTTCTACTTTTTTCTTTTGTTTCTTTTTAATTGTTATCTTAACATCAGTACTAATATTATTCTTAGTATTTTTAATAGTTAATACAGTGTTCCCTTTCTTTTTAGCAGTTATCTTACTACCTTTTATTTCAAGTAAATCATTTGATGCTTTATATGTAATAGATTTATTAGTAGCGTTACTTGGTTTAAATTTTAAATCTACATCTATTTCATCTCCTACATATACTGTTAATGTAGTTTTAGTATTAATACTTTCAAGTCCTACATATGTAATAAAATAATCATCATATTTTTTTGAAGTATCAAACGATATATATTTATCTTCTACTGTTACTCTTCTTTTATATAATTCATAATTACCATTTTTAACACCATATATATCTACTTCTTTATTCTTTCTTAAATAATATGGTAATTTTAATTTAATACTTATTGCTTCTTCAAGTATTTCATTATCTTTAATATATAGACCTTTTTGATTTTTAAATAAATCTTTATTTATTTTAGTAGTATATTTATTTAAATCTAGATTAATATGATTCTTTATATAATTACCATTTAAAACTATATAATATCCATCATGTTTAAGGGTTATTTCATCAACATTCTCATTAATATAATTAATTGTTTTAGTCCATACTTTTAAATTAGTTCTATTAGTTTTTAAAACATTATCTTCTTTTACTGATTTAAAAATATTATAATTAATAATCGCAGAAATACCTAGTATAATTAAATATACTAGCACTATAAGTATACCTAAACAATAAAGAATTCTATCGACTCTAAGTCTTTTCTTTCTTCTTTTCATATACTACCCTCTAATAATAATATATCATATTTTAGACAAAATAAAAAGTAGAATTACTTTTATAATTCTACGTTATGATATACATTTTGAACGTCTTCTACTTCATCAAGCATATTTAAAAGTTTATTAAATTTCTCTAAATCTTCTCCTTCTAGAGTTACTTTTTGTAATGCTTCCATAGTTACTTCATCTACTTCGAATGTAATATTTGGTTTAGCTTCTGTTAATGCTTTTCTAATATTTCCATAGTCTTTAGCATCACCAGTAATTATAACCATATCTTCGTCAGTTTCTATATCTTTAACATCTATACCTTCATTTAAAAGAATATCAAATGCTTCTTCTTCAGTTACATCTTTAGTAATAAAAATACATATATTTTCATAGAAATGTGTAACAGAATTATTAACACCTAATTTTCCATCACATTTAGTAAAAGCAGGTCTAACAAAACCAACAGTTCTATTAACATTATCAGTTAAACAATCAACGATTAATGTTGATGCTCCTGGGCCAAATCCTTCATATCTTTGGAATGTATAATCTTCTGAAGCACCTGAATTTACTTTATCAATTGCTCTATTAATAATATCACTTGGCACTTCACTTCTTTTAGCTTTATCTACTAATTGTTTTAATTTTTCATTAGCTTCTAAACTAGTTCCACCGTTTTTAGCAGCTATATATATTTCTTTTGCAAAGTTACTATATAATTTAGCTTTTTGAGCTCCATTTTTTTGAATAGCAGCTTTTCTTACTTCATATGCTCTTCCCATAATTATCTCCCTCTTTTTCTTAAATATTTTACTATAATTAATAAAAAAATTAAAGTATTTATTAAAAAAATGTTATAATTAAATTGGTGATTATTATGTTTGGAACTTTTGTAGGTAAAACAGTTTTTAAAATTACTAAAATTTTAAAACATGGTGGATCTACTTTCCCAGGGACAGTAGTATTAAAACTATTCCCAAATTATTTAAAAAAGATTAAATATCCTGATAATATAATTATGGTTACAGGGTCATGTGGAAAAGGATCTACTGCAAAGCTTATTACAAATATTTTAGAAGAAAATGGTACTTCAGTATGCACTAATAGTAATGGTGCAAATCTAACAGAAGGCATTGCTACTACTATTATTCTTAATGTTAAAGGAAAGAAATTAAAACAAGATGCATTAGTACTTGAAGTAGATGAAAGATATTTAAAAATAATAACTAAATATATTAGACCTAAGTATTTAATTATAAATAATATAACTAGAGATCAACCACCTAGACATGGAAACTTTGATATAGTATTTAATGAAATATTAAAAGGTATAACTAAGAGTACACATTTAATAGTTAATGGTGATGATCCTATTACCAAAAAATATAGTCTATATCATAAAGGAGAAATCGCATACTTTGGTATAGATAAATCAAAATATAGTTATAAATATCATGATGATGTAAAAGATTATAATTATTGCCCTAAATGTGGTTCTAAATTAAATTATGAATACTATAATTACGGATCTCTTGGTAATTTTAAATGTAGTAAATGTGATTATAAAAGAGAGGATATTAAATATGCTATAACTAATATTGATTATGATACTAATGAAGTTACTATTAATAAAGAATATAAAATAAAAGTTAGTGCTAATGTATTATCTAATCTATATAATGTAGTAGCAGCTTTCTCTATCTCTGATATATTAAAAATTGATAGTAAAGTAATAGTATCTTCTCTATCTAAAGATATGATAGAAAATAAATTATATGAAGAATTTACAGTTAAAGATAGAAAATATACAATATTAAATTGTAAAGCAGAAAATAATTCTACTTATAACCTTGCTCTACTATATGCATCAAGAGATAAGAATCAAAAAACTATAGTAATTGGTCATAGAGAAATATCAAGAAGATATAATCACTTTGATGTATCTTGGATGTATGATTGTTATTTTGAAATATTAAATAAAAATGATTATGTTATATGTGCTGGTCCTAATGCATATGACTTTGCAACAAGAATGAAACTAGCAGGTATTAAAAAAGAAAATATCATTGTATTAGAAGATTTAACAAATATCAAAAAAATAGTAGAAGAACAAACAAAAGGAAATGTATATGGAGTACTTAACTTTGATTATGTAAAACCTTTTAAAGATAATATAAAGGAGGAAATATAATATGAAAATAACTATTGGATACCTTTATAGAGATCTATTAAACTTATATGGTGATGAAGGAAATATTAAAGCATTAAAATATCATTTAGAAGAACAAGGTGTTAATGTTGAAATAAAAGACATGACAATTGGAGATAAAAAGGATTTAAAAGATGTAGACTTCTTATATATTGGAAGTGGCACAGAACATAATATAAGTATAGCATTAGATGATTTAATGAAAGATAAAGATGAAATAGAAAAATATATAAAAGATAATAAATTATTATTATCAACAGGAAACTCAATCGAATTATTTGGAAATTATATAATTACAAATAAAAAGATACAAGCACTTGGAATTATAGATTGTGTTTGTATGAGACAAGAAAGAATAGTAAAAGATGTAAAAGTAAAAACTGATATAGTAGAAAGTAATATTATTGGTTTTGAAAATCATGATGGAAAGAATATTTCTACAAATGATGATATAGTTAATGAGGGATCATTCTATGGTACATATATAGTTGGACCTATATTAGTAAGAAATCCTGAGTTATGTTCCCTATTCGTTCATAAACTTATTGATAGTAAAGATCCAAACTTTGAATATAAAGATGAAGATTATGAATTTGAAAATGAAGCATACAAAAAAGCAGTTAGAATTATCTAACTGCTTTTTTTATTAAAGATTCTTGTTAAATATCTTAATATTATACTTTGTTCTAATATAAAAATATGCAACATTCACTACACTTAGTATAGTATCTTGAATCATTTTTATTCCCCTCTTTATTCATCTTCAAATAATTATAATAACCCCTTTGAAGATGCCGATTATTCTATCATAAAACTAAAAAAAATGCAAATTTTAAAAATTTGCATTTTATATACTTGTTACATTAACTTTAATTTTCTTATTATCTTTTAAATAAGAACTAGCTTGTAAAAGTGTTCTAATAGAATTAATAGTCTTACCATTCTTTCCTATTATACTTCCAGCTTCAGCTTCTGAAACAACTATTTCAATTGATATTTCATTTTCTTCAGTATCAAATGCTTTAACACTAACTGAATCAGCATCTTTAACTAAAGATTTAACAATTAATTCTGTTAATTCTACTATACTCATTATTTCACCTTCTTAGAATCAGCGAATTTCTTCATGATTCCAGCTTCTGATAATAAATTTCTAGCAGTATCAGTAGGAATAGCTCCAGTTCCTAGCCATTTTAAGATAGCTTCTTCATCTAATTTAGTTTCTCCATTTAATGGATTATGAGTTCCTAAATTTTCAATGAATTTTCCATCTCTTGGGCTTCTTGAATCAGCAGCTACTAATCTATAGAAAGGTTTCTTTTTAGCGCCCATTCTTTTTAATCTTATTTTAACAGCCATAATGTCCTCCTTTTTTAATACAACAATATATTACTACTAAAAAAAATAAATGTCAACCTATTTAGTTGACATTTATTAATTATTTTAAAGTACAAGTATAGCCTTGTTTTTCAAGAGCTTCTTTAGTAGCTGATGGTGAACCAGTTAAATCTGATTTTGACATTTTAGTAATATCAATACCAGAAGTTATAACCATTGATTTACCTTCTAAAGCTTGTTTACAATCTACTAGAGTATATTGACTCATAGCATTTTGAACTGTTTTACAATAATCTTGATTTGAAACTGTACTAATTAATGAATCTGAATATTTAGATAAATCCATAACATATTTCATAGACATTGAAGATACAGTATTTCCAGTGAAATTAGTTGTTAAGCTAACATCTACTATACTAACTTTTTGTGAACAAACTAATGTACTTGGTTTATTACCACATCCAGCTAATAAGAAAACTGCACCTAATACTAATACTAAAGATAAAACTTTCTTCATAAATAATCCTCCTTATTAATAGGATACCAAATATTGCATTTAATTACAATAAAAAAATAGTCAATTGACTATTTTTTATACTAATTATTCCTACATAAATTATTATAATAATCTTTCCAAGATAATGTAGTATTTATACTCTTTGGTTCTGAAGTATATAAACCATCAGCATTTTGACCATAAGTATACTCTGCCATATATGCATAATCATTTGATACTCCATACTTATTTATTAATTCATCAAATGAACTACTACAAATATTTTGTTGTTCTAAATAAGAATTACCTATATATTCACCATACCTATTATCATGTCTAGTAAATACAACTTTTAGATCACCATTTGTATCAATACTATAACTCTTTGTAATGAAACCAGCATCTGGTTCTAAAGCATCTAATACTTCATTACCTTGATAACTTAAATTATATGCTTCACCATTTTTATTAATTAGATATACATGTGCTCCTAAATCTGTTGAATATTCACGTGTTATTAATGTATTTCCAACAACAGATATTTTTGGTGTTTCATAATATGCATCAACTAATGCACCATTTACATATAGAGTATAAATTTTATATCCCCCATACTCATTTATATCATACTTAACATTAAATTTATCTTCTAAATTATATGTTATACTACTACAACTATCATCAATTACCATTGAATATTCATATCCTGTTTTTCCCCATGTTCCGGTACATTCTTTTTTAGTAGTATTATCAGTAGCATAACCAGCATCTAATAAACCAAATACTCTAAAGTATTCTTTTACTGTTAGACTTTGTTTTTCTGTAGAAATTTCCTTATTCTTTTTTTCATAATTATATAGTTTTATGTAATCAAAATCTTCAAGGTTACTATCAGTTAAATCTTGTTCTAATTGTTCTATTGAAGTATAGAAGTTATTTTCAATTTTAAATGCTATGTCTTGTTTTGCAGTACCAAAAGCACTCCTATTTGCAGTATCATAGTGAGCATAGAATAGAATTACTGGATTATCTAAGTTAGCATAAAGAATATTTGATATAGCAAATCCTTCGTTTTCTTTATCCTTATTAGAAAATACTTTAAATAATTCTTTACTATCATAATTATATAGATAATATTCTTCACTATCTGGATAACCATTATTATTAAAAATTAACATGTTATCAAAATAGTAAAAATCGAATGAATCAATTGGTTTCTTACCATCTAATAATACTGTTTCACCATTATTTAATTTGATTGTAACGTCAGTATCTAAAAGGAATGTACTATTCTTACTAGGTACTGCATTCAATTCAAATAGTTTTGTTTTATTATCATCATATACATTTACATTAAATTTAGTTTCTGTATAAACTTCAGTATCTTTCCATACAACTTGTTTATGGTACTCAGATAAGTCCTCAAAATCATCGTCAATTTCATCTTTGAAACTTGTGATTGTCAAATCAACTGTTTTTGTCTTATTAATTATATTAGGGAATACTGTTATAATTAATACGCCTACTCCCACTAATAAAAGCACTGCCGCTACCACTATGGCAATAATAATTGGTGTTTTATTCTTTTTTTGAATATTAACATTTGTTGGCCCTGAAACCACTTGATTAGCTTCAGTAAAAATTGGTTCTGATGATACTTCTACTTTTTCACCACAATTTGGGCAAAAAGCATCACCAGGTTTAATTTCTGAATTACATTTTTTACAATTCATAATATCTCTCCTTCTTATACTATAATTATATCTTAATAATTATGATTGAAAAGTTTCTGTATATCCAATTTACAATATTATACAAAAAACTAATGACTATATTGTCATTAGTTCTTCTTCTTTATCTTTTAATATATCTTCAACTATTTTATTATATTTGTTAATTAAATCTTGTACTTCTTGTTCTGCTCTTTTTTCTTCATCTTCAGATAGTTCTAATTTTTTGACATCACTTAAAGCATCTTGTCTAATATTTCTTAAAGCTACTTTTGCTTCTTCAGACATACCTTTGGCTTGTTTAACTAATTCTCTTCTTCTATCTTCAGTTAATTCTGGAATAGATATAAAAATCATATCTCCAGTATTATTAGGAGTTAAACCTAGATCTGCTTCATATATAGCTTTTTCAATATCACTTAAGCATGATTTATCATATGGTTTAATTTGTAATTTTCTAGCTTCTGGTACAGAAACATTAGCTATTTGATTAAGTGGAGTTTCTGCTCCATAATATAATACTTTAACAGGATCTAACATACTTGGGTTAGCTCTACCTGCTCTTATATTAGTTAATCTATCCTTTAAATTAGAAATTGTTTTTTCCATTGATTCTTCAGTCATTAATAAAATATCATCCATTTACATCATCCTTTCTAATAGTTGATACCTCGAAATAATTATATCATAATATATTATAAAAAAAAAGAGACATATGTCTCTTATTTCATTTGTTCCATAACTTCGCTAACGAAATCATCTTTTCTCTTTTCAATTCCTTCGCCAACTTCATATCTAATCATATCAACTAATTCACAGTTGTTATTTTTTAAATATGCTCCAACAGTTACATCAGGATTCTTAACAAATTCTTGTTCAGTTATAACTATATCTTTATAGAATTTATTAATTCTTCCAGCAACCATCTTTTCAGCTATTTCTTCAGGTTTTCCTTCATTCATAGCTTGTTCTTTAATTATTTTGCTTTCTTCTTCTATATCAGAAGCAGGAACTACATCTCTAGATACATATTTAGGATTCATAGCTGCTAAATGCATTGCTACATCTGCTGCTACTTCTTCACTATTTCCATTAATTAATGTTAATGAAGATATTTTTCCACCCATATGAATATATCTACCAAAAGATTGATCATCAGTTTTAGTTAAAACATTAAATCTTCTAAAACTAATTTTTTCTCCTATAGTAGCAGTCATATTAATAACATCATCTTTAATAGTTGTTCCATCTTCTTCTTTTAATGCTTCAGCTTCTTCCATAGTTTTAGCATCACCATTAATTAAAGTTTTGCAAAGTCTATCAATAAATGCAGAGAACTTTTCATTCTTAGCAACGAAATCTGTTTCACAGTTAACTTCAACGATAACTGCTTTATTTCCTTCAACTAAGATATTAGATAATCCTTCAGCAGCTATTCTATCTTGTTTCTTAGCAGCTTTAGAAATACCTTTTTCTCTTAACCATTTAATTGCTTCATCAATGTCTCCATTGTTTTCTTCTAATGCTTTTTTACAATCCATTAATCCAGCATTAGTCATATCTTTTAATTTTTTAATTAAACTTGCATCCATTTTTATTATCCCTTTCTATTATTTTAAAGCATCAATTAATTCTGCTTTTTTTAATTTAGTATATCCTTCGATACCTTTAGCTTTGGCCATTTCTTTTAATTCAGCTACTGTTTTAGTAGTTAAATCTTCTTTAACTTCTTTTTTAGTTTCTTTCTTAGCTGGTTTTTCTTCTTTAGTTTCTTCTTTCTTAGTTTCTTTTTTAGCTACTTTCTTTTCTTCTTTAACTTCTTCAACTTTTTCTTCTTTAGCAGCTTTTTTAGTTTCTTTAACTTCTTCTTTAGCTTCTACTGGAGCTTCAGCATTTTCATCTTCAGAAACATAATCAACCATATCTTTACCAGTTGCTTCTGCAATAGCATTAGCAAGTACACCAAATACTAAGTTAATAGCTCTTACTGCATCATCATTTCCTGGGATTGGATAATCTAAATCATCTGGATCTGCATTAGTATCAACTATACCAAATACTGGAATATTTAATTTGTGTGCTTCTCTAATAGCATTGTATTCTTTCTTTGGATCAACAATTACCATTGCATCTGGTAATTTTTTCATTTCTCTGATACCTTCAAAATATGTTAATAATTTATCATATTCCTTATTAATTTTTAGAACTTCTTTCTTAGGAAGAACTTCCATAGTACCATTTTCTCTCATCTTTTCGATTTGTTCTAGTCTAGAAATTCTCTTTCTAATTGTTCTAAAGTTAGTTAGTGTTCCACCTAACCATCTTTCAGTTACATAGTAACTATCTGTTCTAGTTGCTGCTTCTTTAGCTGCTTCTTGTGCTTGTTTCTTTGTTCCTACAAAGACAACCTTTCCACCATTTGCTGCAATATCTTTTAAAGCTGCATAAGCTTCTTCGATTTTTTCTGCAGTCTTATTTAAATCGATGATATAAATATCATCTCTTGAAGTATAGATATACTCCTTCATTTTTGGATTCCATCTCTTAGTTTGATGTCCGAAATGTACTCCAGCTTCTAATAAATAACTCATTGAAACTACTGACATAAAATTTTCCTCCTTTTGTTTCACTTCCAAATATCTCTTCTTTAATCCCCACCATAAAGGCACTAGGTTCATAAATCAATATTTGTGTCTTTTTTTAAAAAGCAAATATATTGTATCACAAGAATTATTAGTTTTCAATGTTTTTTCCTTATATTTACATAAAAAAAGAAGGTATTAAACCTTCTAATAATTTACTTTGATATTACCTGTATCTGTTTTAATATTTAATTCTATATCTGCTTTTCTATTACTATTATTTACTTTAGTATGTCCTACATCTGCTTTAGCATTAATATAAACATCATTTGTTTTTTTAATTTTAATGTTTCCTGTATCTGTTTTAATCTTAGAATCAGATTCTAAATATGCTTTTTCTATATTAATATTTCCTGTATCTGCTTCAAGTTTAAAGTTATTAACTTCATTTATTTTTATATTACCTGTATTAGTTTCAATAAATGCATATTTTACTTTTTCAATAGTAATATTACCTACATCTGCATCTGCTTCAATAGTATTAATAGATTTAATCTTAGTATTACCTACATCTGCAGATAATTTTAATGAAGCATTATCAAATTCATCAATATGAATATTGCCTACATCTGAAGTTATATTAAATTCACCAACAAAGTTAGCAGGTAATTCAATATATACTACTGGAGTAACAAAATTAAATATACCTATATGATTTTTTTCTCTTACTTGAATATCTAAGTTTGAACCTTCAAATTTTACTTCTTTTATTTTATTATTATCTGAATAAATTCTTACATGAGCAAATTCATCTTCACTATGTATAAATTTAATACTATATATATCTGCATCAACTTTTATATTATGAAGTTCTGTTTCATAGTTTTCTTCAAATATTAAATTAGTTGATTCCCCACTCATGAATTTTATATTATCAAAATTTAATTTACCATTCATGAATAGAATCATTACTGCTACTAATCCAACAATTAATAATCCAATTAATGTTAATAATGTAATTAATAAACCTTTATTCTTCATCTTCTACCTCTACTTCTTCTTTTTTACTATAACTAAATATTAATTTAACTGCAGTATTTAATAATCCCATAACTAAGAATATTACCCAAGTAATATACCAAGCACCAGTTAAGAATGAGATTACAAAATATGCTATTAAGCAAATAATGTCTAATATTTCACAAATTAATGTTACTTTTTCATTTTCTTTCTTTTGTACCTTTTCTTTTTTATCAGACTTATTAACTATAGCATTAAATATAATTAATCCTGTTGCTATAGCCACTGTAATTAGGAATAAGCATACTCCTATAATAGGTTGTGCAAATACTGCTGCAAATAATACTACAAATATTATAGATATAATATAAAGTGCTATAGATATAGAAAGTAATGCTGCAAATGATGTTTTCTTATCCTTTGTTTTCTCCTCTACATAGTTTTTCTTTCCTGTAAGTAATTCATCAGATGTAATTCCAAAATATTCACATAATGGAACTAACTTATCAAAGTCTGGAGTTGTTTGATCAAGTTCCCATTTACTAATAGTTTGTCTTGATACTCCAAGTATATCTGCAAGTTCTTCTTGAGATATATTTCTTTCTTTTCTTAAATTTAACAATCTTTCTCCAATTGTCATAATTTCACCTCTTTCGTGATTAATTATATTATATCATATCGGTTGCGTGCCACCAATTTTAGTTGGAAATTTGTCAACTGAAGTTAACATTTAATAAAAAAATGTAGGTTTTTACCTACATTTTTATTATTTTTCACATTTATATGTATTATATGTGTTATAGAAAATTATTAATGCTTCATCGTAATCATTTATGAATTCCATTTCCATGTTTAGATTCATATTATTACTAGTTGTTTGTTCTACACCATCTAATTTAAATCTTGTTACTGGTGCTTTGATATCAACAAATTCTCTATCAGTATATTCTTTATTCTTCTCATATTCTTTTTCATATGTCCAAGTTCCTGAATAGAAATTATTTGTTAGATCATCAGATGGTCCATATATGAATGTTCCATCATATTTTAAATTAAGTGTTGTTTCATCTTTATTTGTATAATCACTTGATGGATATGGTTTACATTTCCATTCACCATATGGTGAAGCATATTTGTAACTAATACCATAGTTATCATTATCATAGTCATAATCATAGTCATAATCAAGTGATCTAATAACTTCTGTAAAGAATGATGTGAATGCTAATGCAATAACTATCCAAATTATTTGAATAAAAATTCCTATAGCACTTGTAACTATACCTGCAATTTTATATCCACTCTTTTTAGAGCAAATAGATAAGATTAAACCTAATAGAGTTAATAGGAATGCAAATGGTCCTATTGCAAATGATAATACTAGACCAATAATTCCTAATACCATTCCAGCAATTGCTAATCCATTTCCAGTTTTAGTTTCAGCTTCTTTTTTAACTGGTACTACTTTTACTTCTTCTTTCTTTTCTACAGTTTTAACTTCTTTTTTAGCTGTAGTCTTTTTTTCTGCTGCTTTTACTTCTGTTCCGCAGTATTGACAAAATTTGTCTGTTTCTTTTATGGTTTTACCACATTTTGTACATTTCATATTTTTATTTCCTTTCTTTTTAATATTTTAACATATTTTATTATAATGATATAGGGTTAATATCAAATTCAACATGAATTTTACTATTATTCTCTGTTAATAACTTAACTTCATTTAATAAACTTATCATATGTTCTTTATCTTTATATTTAATTATTATTTCAAAATAATAAATATTATTTATTTTAGATAAAGAAGCTACTGAAGGACCAAGTACAGTTTCTTTATCTACTTTTCTTCTTAAATATTCTCCTATCTTATTAGCTTCTTTAATTGTATAATTAAAATCTCTTCCCCCTACTTTAACTAAAGATATAAAAGTAAATGGTGGATATATTAATTTCTTTCTAATAGCTATTTCTTCATTATAAAATTCTTCATAATTATGATTCTTAGACAACTTAATTGCATAATTATCAGGATTAAATGTTTGAATAATTACTTTTCCTTGTAAATTAGATCTACCTGCTCTTCCTGATACTTGGCTAAGTAAATCATATGTTCTTTCATTTGCCCTAAAATCAGGTAAATTAAGGATAGTATCAGCTTGTATTACTCCTACTAAGGTAACTAGTGGAAAATCTAATCCTTTAGCTATCATTTGGGTTCCTAAAAGGCAATCTGCTTCATGATTCATAAATTTCTCTATTATTTCTTTATGAGAACCTTTTTTACTAGTAGTATCCATATCCATTCTAAGTACTCTCATATTAGGAAATAACTTATGTAATTCTTCTTCTACTTTTTCTGTCCCATATCCCATTAACTTCATAGATTCTTTTTTACATTCAGGACATATATTAGAATTATTTTCTGCATATCCACAGTAATGACATCTATTCATATTACTAGTTTTATGATATGTAAGAGTTATATCACAATTAGGGCATTTTCTAACAGTACCACAGCTTTGACATGTTAAATAACTAGAGTATCCTCTTTTATTTAATAAAAGCATTATTTGTTCATTCTTATTTAATCTATCTTCAATATTAAGAAGTAATTCTTTAGAAAACATAGGATTATTTCTTTTAAATTCTTTAGACATATCTACTATATTTACTATTGGTAAACTAGCATCATTAGCTCTTTTTTCTAACTTAACTAAATCATAATAACCATGTTTAGCCCTAGCATAACTCTCAATTGTTGGAGTTGCAGAACCAAGTATTACTTTAGCATGATTATGTTTTCCTCTTAGGAATGCTACTTCTTTTGCATCATATCTTGGATTAGTTTCTTGTTTATATGTATCACTATGTTCTTCATCAATAATTATTATTCCAAGATTAGTAAAAGGAGCGAATATTGCAGATCTTGCTCCTACTACTATTTTTACTTCTTTACGTAGTATTTTCTTATATTCATCAAACTTTTCTCCATCAGAAAGTCCACTGTGTAAAATAGCTATATCTTCGTTAAAATGAGCTTTAAACCTAGCTATTATTTGAGGTGTTAAACTTATTTCAGGTACAAGCATAATTGCTTCTTTACCAAGCTTTAATTGGTCATCTATTAAAGTCATATAGATTTCGGTTTTACCGGATCCAGTTACTCCATTTAATACTATTATATCCTTGGTGGAGTTATTTATTTGATTATATGCTTCTTTTTGATATTCATTTAATTCATATACTTTTGAAGCAGTATATTCTTCTTTTAATCTATATTCTTCTACTTCATATTTTTCTATTAAGCCTTTATCTATTAATATTTTAATATTAGAACTAAGTCCTATAGTAGTCTTTTCATCTTTAATAAGTAATTTTTCTATTATTTCTTTTTGCTTAGTACTCTTACTAGTTTTAAGAAATTCATTTGCTTTAATTCTATCTATTATTCTTACATAAGATACTTTTTTATCTTTAATAGTTTCTTTAGCTTTAGCTTTATATCCTCTTGGAAGCATAGCTTGATATACAGAAACTAAATTACATACATTAGAATCACTTATTTCTTTACCTAATTCTAATAATTCTTTATTAAGTATTTCTTCTTTATCTATAACCTTAATTATATCTTTTAATTCATAATCAGGTTTAGTATCATGTATCTTAAGAATAAAACCCTCTAATGTTTGTTTACCGAAAGGAACTAATACTCTTTTACCTAATTTAATTTCTGATTCTAATTCTTTAGGTACACTATAAGAGAATGTCTTATCTTTTTTATTAATATTTATTTCTACTAAAACATCTATTATCATAATTAATTCCTTTCTATATATTTTTATCTATATTCTTCTGGTATATATTTATTATACTTTTCTTTATTAAATTCTAAATTTAATTTATCTAATAATACTTTATTATATTTATCAGTTTTTAGATTATATGATAAACTCCATAGAAGCCATGAATAATCATACCATTTATCTCCAAGCCCTAAATTATCTAAATCTATAAAACCTGCAAAATCATAATTTTCATCTACATAAATATTAGGTAAACATAAATCTCCATGAACAAAATCATTACCTATATTATCAGTAGATTTAAATGGGCAATTACTATTATCTAAACTTCTTAATACTTTAATGACTTTTACTAATACATCTATAAGTAATTCTGGATTATTAATAAATCTTTTATCTGTTAAACTATATCCTTTTAAATAAGTCATTAAACTATATGATTTATCTTTTTCTTCAAGAAATAATACACTTTTAATACTAGGTATATTACATTTATTTAAGAAATCCATTTTTTCTTTTTCTCTTAATATTCTTTCTTTATTATCTGATATTTTTAATACATATTTATCTTCAAAAATATATATAGTATCTCCACTTCTACCTTTAGTATCAATTTTATATTTAAGATTACCTACGATTTCTTTTATTTCTTTTGGAAAATCCATATTGATCACCTAATTTAATTATAACACAAAAAAATAAGGAATTATTAAATTCCTTATTTTTGAACGTTTCTTCTATTTGGAATAAACTTAGTTCTACTTCTTCCAGTTGGTTCATAACCATCTGGTTTTTCAGTAGCCCAAGTATATTCTTCAGAACTTGAAGTTGTACGAGTTTTATATTTATATAATGTTCTTGTTTCAATATTATAAGTATATTCTCCTAAAGCTTCTTTAGAATCAACCCATTTACCTAAACTAATATATGTTGTATTAGTTGTAGTCTTTTCTTCAGTAGTTAATTCATATCCTTCATCAGCATGCTTTTCAGTTATCCACTTAGTATCTTTAATATATCTTTCAGTTACTAAATGTTTATACTTATATTGAGTAACAGTTTGAATATTATATGTATATTCTCCTAAATCTGCTGTACTTTCTACCCATTTATTTAATGGTTCATAAGTAACAGATGTAGTTGTATCTTCATTACCTGTTTTTTCATAGCCTTCTGGAGCTACATTTGATTCACTCCACATAATGTCTATAACATATTTTTCAGGATTATTATATTTATATTTATATTGCATAACAGTTGTAATGTTATGTGTATATTCACCTAAATCTGCTTTATCAACAACCCATTTCATCATATTTTCATATGTAGTTGTTCTAAGTGTAGATTTATTAGCGAATGTATAACCTTCTGGAATTTCTGATAATGGTTCATCAGTCCAGATTGTATCTTCAATAAATTCTTCTACTTTTCTTACATTGTAGTTCCATTCAGTTTTAACTAGTGTATAACCTTTATCTAAGTATTCTTGTAAGTTAGTTACAACCTTAGTATCAGTTACTTTACCAGGTGTTGAATGTGGAACACAATATTCATATTGATATGTAGTAGCTTTTTTAGCTTTATAAACTCTATAGTAATATACATCTACTTTAGATCTACCACCACAGTTAATTGTACATGGAGTTGATTCCATACTTAAGAAATCATATTTATAATCACCATCATATGTAGGCATTGTAGAACCAATTGATTTATATGAACTATCAACTAGTACCCAGTCTACTACATCAGTTTTAGCATTAACTGGTGATGAATTATATTTTCTACTTGCAGTATCTTTTGGAACACTTGAATACCAATTATTATCTAATTGATAATTTGTACAAGTTATAGTTGGAGCATCAATTTCTTTAGTTACAGTATATCTAGTTTCTAATACTTTGATATCATCTGTTTCAGCTCTTTCAGCAGTTGTAAATCCTGTTTGAGTCCATGAAATCTTTTCACCAACTTTTACATATCTATATTTTTCTTCTTCTTTAACTATTTCTTTTTGACCAGTATAGATTTCTCTTTCTTGCCATTTTTTAACAGTTTCAGTTTCTTCTTTTGTATTAGTACTCCATTTTTCATCATATGTCCAGTTATCTCTGTAACCATATTTTATATACTCATACATTTTAGTACCAGATTCAATTTTCTTTTCACCAGTATATAATGTTCTAGTATCTACTAATACATCTTCTTCAGTTTGTTTTTCTTCTGTAGTCCAGTTTTTATCAGTTTCCCAATAACTATTTGTACCATATGCTACTTCTTTGTATAAAGTAGTATTAGTATCAACTTTCTTTTGACCAGTATATTCAGTTTTAGTATCAACTAATTTAATATCATCAGTTTCTTCTAACTTAGTTACTGTCCATTCACCAGTCTTCCATTGTTCATCTGATAATCTTTTAACGAACTCATATTCAGTTATATAAGTTCCATCTGGATTAGTTACTGTTATATTTCCATTATTATCAGTATTAGTTTTTACTTCTTCTTTTTTAGTTTCAGTACAACTAGCACCTTTACAGAAATCATAACATCCTATCTTTTCGATAATATACTTAGTTTCACCGTCACAAGTTAAAGATACCTTTAATTCGTATTCAGTATCACCTTTAGTAACTTTTACATATGACTTTTTAGTATCACATGCATTACCATCCTTATCAACAAATGGTAATAATAAATTTTGATCTAACATTTGTTGTAATGTCATCTTAGTTGAGCTACCAGTTTCACTAGGCATTCTTTCTACTGTATAGTAACTCTTAGCAGCATCTTTCATTGCATTAAGATTGTTGCTAAATACACCATCATAGAATGCAGTTAAATTTGGTATAGGTAATAATTTTATTAATAGAAATACGAAAATTGCTATTAATAATAACTTAACTAATAAATCTCTAATAAAAGTAGAATTATTATTGTTGTTCTTCATATAAAAATCCCCCTTCTTTTTAAATGAATGCTGCTTATTCTAACACAATAGGAAGTAAATGTCAAATCTTAACACCTATTTTTATTATATATATAATAAATATATAAAAAAACGAGTATTTTTACTCGTTTTTCTTTAATTCTACTATAGTTTGGCCTATATTTAAGTCTAAATAATAATTATCAATTCTTTTATCTCTTCTAAGATACTCATGAATAGCATTTTTTAAAATATTACCGCCTTTTCCATGAATAATAACTATCTTATAATTTCTTAATTTTATATTATCTTTTATAAAATCATCCACTAAAACTAAAGCGCTATCTACATATTCTCCATGTAAATCTAAATGTGGAAGATTTACTATAAAAGGATCTTCATATCTATTCATATTTATCCTTTAAATAATTAGATTCTTTAGCTAATCCTGGCATAGTCATAACATTACCCATATAAAGTACTATATACCCTGCTCCACTAAATACTTTAGCATCAGTAATAGTCATAGTATAATCCTTAGGGAAATTAAGTAACTTTTCATTATCACTAATAGAATAAGGAGTCTTACATACACATATTGGTAATCCTTTATTATTCTCATTTAATAATTCAAGTTTAGCTTTAACTTCATCAGAATATACTATTTCCTTAGCATAGAACATATCTTTAATCTTATCTATCTTAGTAAATAAATCATCATTTAAATCATATATTTCATAATGTTTAGTATTATTTGGCATCTTTATTATTTCATTTGCTAAATCTAAGCATCCATCTTCACCATACTCAAACATAGTAGATAAACATACCTTTAAGTTATATTTATCTCCTAGAGTTTTTATGATATTGATATCATCTTCGGTATCATCATTAAATTTATTAATAGATATAATTAAATTGCTAGTAAACTTAGACATATTTAATATATGATATTCTAAGTTTTTAATACCTTCATTTAAATCACCATTACCATGATATTTAAGTGCTCTTATAGTACAATTAAGTACTATTACATCTGGATATAGATTACCTTTTCTGCATAACATATCTAAGAATTTCATAGCACCTGTATCAGAACCAAATCCAGCTTCAGTAATACAGTAATCACTTAGACTAAGACCTAGTTTAATAGATTTAATACTACTTGATCCATAAGATATATTCGCAAATGGTCCAGTATGAACAATTACTGGATTATTATATAAAGTAGATACTATATTAGGTTTAAATGCATCTTCAAGCACATATAATAAAGAATCTACTAGTTTTAAATCTTTTACATATATCTCTTTATTATCTTTAGTATATCCTACTAATATATTACCTAGATTATATCTTAAATCTTCTATTGTTTCAGATAAACCTACTACACTCATCATTTCTGATGCTGTAGTTATCATAAATGATGTTTCTTTTCCATTAATCATTACATGTCTTAGACTTCTATCATTAACATCTAAACATCTATTAAATACTACTCTATCAATACCTAATTCATTTCCTTGATAAATACTATTATCTATTACTGCTGCTATTAAATTATTAGCATATGTAATAGCATGAAAATCTCCAGTAAAGTTAAGATTAATCTTCTTTTCAGGTACTATTAATGCTTTCCCTCCACCAACAGCACCACCTTTTTTGCCAAATACTGGTCCCATAGATGGTTCTCTTAAACTAGCTATAGCATTAACACCTATTTTATTAAGTGAATCAACTAGTCCAATACTAGTAGTAGTCTTTCCTTCTCCATATGGAGTAGGATTAATACTAGTAACTAAAACTAATTTGCCTTTTGGTTTTTCTCCCTTGTAATCAATTTTAGCCATGTATTTACCATATAGTTCATAATCATTAATATTTAACTTTTCAAGTATTTTAGTAATTTCTATCATTTCGATCACCAATTTCATTATACTACAAATAATAAAAAAAAGAACTCTTTATTTGAGTTCTAGAAATTCATATCAAGTAATTCTATTAAAGAAGTAATCTCTGTATACTTACCATTTTCTAAGTCTTTAACAAATTTAACTGCTATTCCCCCTGATTCTTGCCATTCTTTTAAATTACCAGAGAAATCATCTACAAGTATAGCACCTTTAGTTTGTGTCATCATAGTTTTAGAACATGCTTTAGGCACCGGAATAATAGTTAAATCATTAAACAAACCATTTATAAATTCTATTTTAGCTTTAGCTTCTCTTAATGAATTAACATGAGTTAATATATTAATATTAAATTTTTTAGAATCTTTTAATTTCTTAATATTATTAATACTATCATTTAAAGCAGGACTTTCATCTATTAAAGCTTCCCAATCTATTTTTGAATAAAGAAGTCCTACTTCTTTAGTTTGTGTTTTAACATCTAGATTAAGCTTTCTTGCTAAATCATATACTGGAGTTATAGTATCTAATATAACTCCATCAAAGTCTATATATAAATTCTTCATAAATTAACCTCCTTTAATATTTCCCAATCAGGTAAATATTTAAATTCCATTTCTTCTTTAGTAACTGGATGTATAAATTTAAGTTTATATGCAAATAATGCTATTTGTGCTTTTTCTCCTAAACCATATCTTTGATCACCATACAAAGGGAATCCTCTATTTGACATTTGTAATCTTATTTGATGATGTCTACCTGTCATAAGATCTACATCTACTAAACTTAAATCTTTATCTTTATCATAATATAAAGTTTTATATATCAATTTACTTTCTTTACCATTTTCTAAATCTATATAAGAATTATTAGTTTTTTCATCTTTACTAATTTTATCTACTAATAATTCTTTATCTAGTGTTTTACCATGTACTATTGCTAAATAATTCTTATGAAGTGCTCCTATTCTAACAAGTTCACTTAGTCTTGAAGCAGCTTTAGAAGTCTTAGCAAATACCATTACTCCACCAACTGGTCTATCTAGCCTATGTACAAGTCCAAGATATACATTACCAGGTTTATTATATTTTTCTTTTAAATATTCTTTAATTATAGTAAGCATATCTTTATCATTAGTATCATCTCCTTGAGATAATACATTAAATGGTTTTACTACTACTATTATATGATTATCTTCATACAATATGTTTAAATCTTTCATGGTCCACCTCGAAATGTTGATAGTCTTTAGTAGTGTCCCAATCTCCACCCCATTCAAAACCACTTTCATTGAATAGTCTATAAGCTAGGTCACTATGAACTATAACATGTTTCTTTCCATCTTCTCTATGTGTTAGATATTCTATTTCTTCAGGTGTTAAATTACTATAATCATATTTACCATTTCTAAATGGTAGATATGGATTTTCTCTAGGATTGATATCTATTGCATAACCACTAGAATGATTAGATAATCTATCAGTACCATATATCTTTCTATAAAAGAAAGCATATGAATTATTATCTGCGATAGATCTAGTATCTACTACATTTCTATCATCATCATCAGATTCAAAATAATCATCTACTAATTTAAAACTTTTAACTTGATATCTTGCTTCAAATAGTCTTCCTAGCATTGATAAAACTACATCTTTTATTCTTTTATTAACAATCATTTCTCCTACTCTTACTTTATCTTCATAATCATAATGTAAGAATTTAAGATATGATAAATCTTCTAACTTAATAAAATCATTTGGTACATAAGATTTATTAATTATTCTATTATATACGTCATCTCCAACTACTATTTCTGATGATGTACATATAAAACTACTAGAATCATATAAGTCTCCTGCTTTATATTTTTCCATATTATTCCTTCTCCCATCTTCCATATATTCCACAAGGTAAATTCATTTTACTATTTTGCATAGGTAAACCTACTTCTCCATGTTGAATTATACCTTTATCTCCAAAATTAAGTAATAGTATATTTCTTAATACTTCAGAACTAATACCTGTAGTATAAGAATTAATTAAGAAGAATAATGGATCATCACTTAATACCTGCATACATAATTTTACTAAGTCATAAAGATTTTCTTCAAATCTCCATACTTCTTTATTAGCTCCTCTTCCAAATGAAGGAGGATCCATTATAATTGCATCATATTTATGACCTCTTCTAATTTCTCTTTCAACAAACTTAACTACATCATCTACTATAAATCTAACATACTTATCTTCAAGTCCTGATGATTTAATATTTTCTTTAGCTACATCAACCATACCTCTTGAAGCATCAACATGTACTACATCAGCACCTGCATAAGCACAAGCAACAGTAGCGCCTCCAGTATATGCAAATAAATTTAATACATTTATTTTTCTTCCAGAATTTTTAATTTTATTTATCATAAAATTCCAGTTATACGCTTGTTCTGGAAATAAACCTGTATGTTTAAATCCCATTAATTTAAGATTAAATGTTAAATCTTTACAATGTATTTGCCATTCATCTTTAATATTATGTTTCTTTTCCCAAGCTCCTCCACCAGTAGAACTTCTATGATATACTGCATCTGCTTTCTTCCATAGTTCTGGGAAAGTTTCATCTTTCCATATTACTTGTGGATCTGGTCTTCTAAGAATTACTCCATTCCAATCTTCTAATTTTTCTCCATGAGCCATATCTAATATCTTATATTCATCAAACTCATCAAAAATTTTTAAAGTACTCATCTCGATCACCTAGATAAATTATATCATAAATTATAAAAAAAGAAACTTTTCAAAGTTTCTTTTATTTTATCAACTTTTTAAATGATGTAGGCATTTCAGTTCTAAATACTCTCTTCTTATTATCTCTTGGATCAATTAATTCTATCTTATATTGATGAAGAGCCATTCTCTTAATTAGAGATTTACCATCTCCATATTTCTTATCTCCTACTATTGGATTACCTAAATCTTTAAAACTCACTCTTATTTGATTCTTTCTACCTGTTCTTATATTTATATCAAGTAAAGAATAATCTTTATTTTCTTTTAATACTTTATATTCTGTAACAGATAATTTACCTTCTTTTTTATTATTAGTAGAATATACCATAAATGTTTTATCATTCTCTACTAAATAGTTTTTAATAGTACCTTCTTTTTCTTTTAGATTACCATTAACTACTGCATAATATTTTCTCATCTTAACTATACTGTCCCAATTATTTTGGAACATGTTCTTAGTTTTTTGATTTTTAGCAAATATAACTACTCCACTAGTATCTTTATCTAATCTATGAATAACAAATACTTTATTATTCTTATTTTTACTCTTTAAATAATCTGATACAAAGTGATATAAAGTATATTCTTTTTCATCTTTAGTAGCTATTGAAAGAAGTCCATATGGCTTATTAATAACTATTAAATCTTCATCTTCATATATTATATTTAAATTGCTTTTTATTTTAGATACTTTAATCTTTGTTTCTCTTATCTCTATTTTATCTGTTTTATGTACTAAATAGTCATATCTAGTTTGAATATTATTATTTACTAATACCATTTCTTTAGATAAGAAAGATTTAATATTATTCTTAGAATATTTAGTTAAATTATTTCTTAAAACATTAATTAATATATCTTCTTCCTGACTAATAAATTCCATATTATCTCCTTTCTTAAAATAAGTTAAGATATCTTAACTTATTTATTTAAATAATTTATTACTATTTCCTTTTCACTAAAAGGAACTTTTTTATCTCCTACTATTTGATATGTTTCATGACCTTTACCTGCAAGTAAAACCAAATCATCTTTCTTTGCCATATCAAGTGCATATTCAACTGCTTTCTTTCTATCAGTAATAATAATATATTGATCTGTAACTTCTTTTACTCCCTTTTCTATTTCTTTAGCAATTTGCATTGGATCATCATATTTAGGATTATCTGATGATATTATTGTAAAGTCTGCTAAAGTACCAGATATTTTACCCATTTTAGGTCTTTTTCTAGCATCTCTATCTCCAGGAGCACCAAATACACATATTATTCTTCCTTTAGTATAAGATTTAACTGCTCTTAATATATTATCTAAACTATCTTCTGAATGAGCATAATCTATCATTACTGTTAAACCTTTATCATTGTTTACAAGTTCACTTCTTCCAGGAACTCTAACTTCTTTTAAACCATCTAATATATATTTAGTATCTATATTTAATTCTTCACAAATAGAAATAGCACCTAAAGCATTATATACAGTAAATTCTCCAGGTATACTTATTTTTACTAATTCTTCTTTACCATTTATATTAACATTAAATGTAGTTAATTCATTTGTAATATTTATATTAGATGCTCTTTTATCAGAATCATTTTTAATACTATATGTCTTAAATTTACAATTAGGTTTTAAATCAATTAATTCTCTACCTTTTATATCATCAACATTAACTATACCTTTATTTGTCATATCAAATAAACCTGCTTTACATTCAAAGTATTCTTCCATATTAGCATGTTCATGTGGAGAAATATGATCTTCTGATAAATTAGTGAATAAACCTAAATAGAAATTACAACCATCTACTCTACCAAGTTTTATACTTTGAGAAGATACTTCCATAATTGCATATTCACATTTTTCATCAACCATTTTTCTAAACATTTCTTGTAATTCTAAAGCTTCAGGAGTAGTTCTTCCAGAATCTGTTCTATCAGAACCTAACATTTCATCTCCTATATAGCACGCTACTGTACCAATTAAGCCTACTTTTTTACCAGAATCTTCTAATATCTTCTTTACCATGAAACTAGTTGTAGTTTTACCTTTAGTACCAGTAATACCTATTAATTTTATTTCTTTAGTAGGATTATCATAGAAGTTACATGCTAATTTACCCATAATACTTCTAGTATCTTTTGCAGTTAAAACTTCTACATCTAAATCTTTAAATTCATCATATCTATTTTCATCTATTAATATTGCACTAGCTCCATTACTAATTGCACTAGATATAAATTTATGTCCATCTTTTTCAAATCCATTAATAGCAATAAACATATAATCTTTTTCTACTTTTCTTGAATCAAATGTTATATGTTTAATATCTATATCGTTAGTTACTTTAACATCTGTTTCTTTAAATATTTTGCTTAATAACATAAAAATATCTCCTTTTTAGTACTATTCATTATATATAATTATACCATAAATAGCAATATATAAATAATAAAAATAATTAGAGTTTAAAATACTCTAATTATTTTAATTTAATATTAACTTTAGGAGTTTCATTCTCTTCATATATTGGTAAAGAATCAAATGAAATACCAAACATATTTCTTCCTGCTCTATCAGGGTTTTCTTTACTTTTAATTCTAGTATTTGAGAAATAAGTAGTATCTTTAATAGTATTATCTTTATTAAAATAAATATTCTTTTCTAATAAGCCACTTTCTATTAACTGATCATATATCTTATCTCCATATTTAACCATATAGTTTCCATCATCAAGTTTAACTACATAATCTCCCCATATTTCTGGATTCTTTTCTGCATATGGTGGTACTTTATCCCAAATCATTCCTTCATTTGCAAATGCAGACACAAATACTATTACATCATCCATATTAGAATGAAAATGGTCTCTCATATATTCAGCCATACTACCAATAACATTCTTAGTAGTATGTAATATTCCAGAATGTGATATACCTATTACATCATTCTTTTTATCATACATTCTAATTACTGCGCAATCCGCTGCAGGAAATACAAGAGCAACACTTCTACCTGTAGACTCTACTACATTGAAATGTGTTTCTCTAGTCATAAATAATGCATCATAATTTTGTATTTCATTCCATATAGAACCCTGTGTATGTGCTATCATTCCTTTGTAATGTTGTAGTATTTCTTTATAAGTAAGTTCATGGCATACTTCTACTGGTTCTTCTGGTTGATCAGGCATCATTATTTCATCTATACCAACTTTTTTAACATTCTCTATTAATTCCTTTGTTACATATGAAGTGCTTCTCAAATGCTCAGGATAATAATTTTTGACAGTATTCCATGTATATACATATTTATCAGTTAAAGAATCTTTCTTTAAAGTAAAGGGTATTACTCCTAATGTCTCTAATTCATTTAATCCATATTCAAATTCTTTTATATCTTTAGTCATAACTCCTCCACATTTTTTCATAGTATATGCTTTAACTATGAAAATGTCAATTTCTAATTAAACTCTTCAGTAAAATTACCATTTATAAATATAGGTATTTCTTTATTATCTTTTGTTATACCTACTATATTTAAATCTTTAGTACCTATCATAAAATCTACATGAGAATCACATTTATTTAAATGATATTCATTAAATAAAGTCTCTTTATCTATATTAGGGCCATTCTTTACACATTCTGGGAATGAATCTCCAAGTGCAATGTGACATGCAGCATTTTCATCAAATAAAGTTTCTAAGAATACTAGATTATTATTTGATATAGGAGAATCATATGGTACTAATGCTACTTCTCCTAAATAATTTGAGTTTTCACAAAGATTAATCATTTCTTTTAATACTTCTTCCCCTTTTTCAGCATGGAAATCTATTACTTTTCCATCTTTAAAACTAACATTAAAATTATCAATTATATTATCTTGATAAGATAAAGGTTTAGAAGAATATACTATTCCTTCAACACTAGTATAATCTGGAGAAGTAAATACTTCTTCAGTAGGAAAATTAACTAATACTCTTTTTCCATTAGATAATTTTTGATAACCTGATTCCCATATACAATCTTTTGGTAAATTCACTTTAAAATCAGTTCCATTAGAACTAGAATATTTTAATGTTTTAAAATCATAATCAGTTAATTTTTTTGCTCTTATTCTAAGTAATTCATTTTTATCATCCCATATTTTAACAGGATCTTCTTTATCTATATTACATACTTTAAATATTTGATTCCATAACTCATCAGTAGTCATATTTAAAGCTTTAGCCCAGTCATCAGTAGGCACTGCTGCTATACACCAAGCAAGTATAGATTTATCTCTATAATCATCAAATACTTTTCTAGTACTTAATGCATATTTAGTCATCTCAGATAATTTTTTAGAATCTATATCTTTCATTAATCCTGGAGTTTCTGATGTAAGCATTAAAAATGCTGCTTCTTTTTTAGCATATACATCCCACATTTCTTTATTCCAATATGGTAATTTTTTTAATTCTGCTACTTCTAAAGTTTTAAGTAAATCATGTTTTTTATACGGATCAGATTTATCATAATAAATATCACTTACTCCAAGTTCATGTGCTATATTAGTTATTATATCTACAAAGTCTTGTCTCTCTATATTATAAGCAATAAATAATGGTTGATCCTTCTCTACTTTTAAACAAGACTCTAATATTACTCTTGCATATTTCTCTTTCATTTAACCCTCCTTAGACTTCTTAAATAATCTTTATGTTCATCAGTTACGCGATAACTCTCAACTGATTTTTGTATAGTTTTATTATGAACCCATATATCTAACTTATTATTTTCAATATATGGTATAGTACTTTCATATTGTTTAGCAAGTGCTGTAGCAAAAAACCATGCTATCATCATATTAACATAATATTCATTTGATTTAATATTAGACACTAATTCTAAATATTCTGGTTTAAAATCCTTATCTAAATAATTTCTCATAAGCATACCTATACCAAATCTAATAGTATATGTATTTTTTGATTTGATCCATTTTTTTATTTCTTTTAATACTTTTTCTTTATTTACATTTTTATTAAATACTTTTGGTGATTGTTGATCACAAGTTGCCCAGTTATCTATATATGGTAAAAACTTATTAAAACAATCTAGACATTCATCATAATCTTTTATACCTGAAATTATAAATGCATGTAACTGATTTTCATCAAAATATTTATGTGGTAAATCTTCAATAAAAGATTTATAATCTCCCTTTAATAATTCTTTAGCTAATCTTCTTAAATCTGGAGTTCTTACTCCAATTATTGTATCTGGATTAACTGTAGGAATTATTTTAATTTGCATATCTCTATATTTTTTATCTTGTAATTCAAATAATCTATCTTGTATCATAATCTCTCCTAAAACAATTATATCATAGAAAAACTAGGATTTATCCTAGTTTATTCTTTTCTTCATATATAGTCCTACTAATGTTAAACCTACAATACTTATTCCAAGTAATACTATACTCTTTATAATTCCATCATATGTTTTTGGACTAGTAACATTACTTCCAGTTAACATATATGTACTTAAATGTGGAATAGTTCCTACCAAATAATCACCATCTACAGTTAAGTTATTAACTTCACCTACAGTAAAATCATTCTTTAGATATAATAATTTAAATGTATTATAGTTTTTCATATCATCAGTAATTTTTATTTTTACTTTAAATGGTCCTTCATGAAGTGATGTTGTATCTCCTGTAACATTATTATCTTCATATACTTCTATTTCATATAGTTTTAATAATGTTCCATATGGTTTTGCTATTTCATTTAATAATGCCATCATTTCATTATATGTTTCCTCAGTTAAAGTTTCATCCATTGCCATTATTTCTTCTTTACTTAAAGAAAGTATATCAAACATTGTTAATTTATAATTATGACCTTTTTCATCAGTAAATGAAATAGAGTTTCCATTTTCATCAGTTACTGTATAATCTTTTAAGTCATCATTATTTATCCATCTGGCATATAAAGTTAAGTCTCTATCTACTAAAGATTCGAAATTATATGAATAATTTAATTCTGGTTCAATATACCATCCACCAAATGTATAACCGTCCTTTGTTGGTGCTGCTGGTCTTTCTAATTCTTTTCCATCTTCTACTTCGACAGATTTTACTTCTGATCCACCATTAGTATCAAATTCTACTTTATGTTTACGAGCTATAACTTCTCCTTTAGTAGCTATTGCATAATTTGAGAATGAATCTGTATTAAATACAATTGCATTTTGATTTTCAATATATTCCGTTTCAATTATTTCATATTTTCCATCATGTGTTTCATGGACAACAACTACATCTTGACCATTAACATTATCATCTAATTGTAAACTAATTTCTGCTTTATTATCTAATTCTTCTACTTTAGTATCCCAACTTTGTGTTTCACTACCTTTATATACTGTATTAAATAAAGACATATCTAAATAATTCTTTACTTCATATCCATCAGCTGCTTTTTCAAAATTACTAATTTGTTCATTAGATAATTCTACATCTTTTACATCTAATCTAGCAGTTCCAATAGACATAGATCTTTCGTTACCTAAAGTAATAGCTCCTGCAGTTACTTTACTAGATCTTGTATTAACTTTATCATCAACTTTAGCTATTTCTGCTTGTAAGTGGAATGGTCCACTCTTAACTTCAAATGTATATGTTCCTATTTCTTCTTGTGGTTCAAATGGAGTACCATTTAATCCAAAATTTACTAATTGGTATCCTGAATCAGGAATAATTTTTACTGTTAACATTGTTCCTTTAGGAAATTGTGCTTCACCACAACCTTCTCTATCATCAGTATAACTATCTTTTCTTGGAGCATCTCTCCAGATATAAACACCACCTAAAGCATTTACTTGTTCTGGGGTTGTATATGTATGTCCATTATATTCTGCTTTTACAAATGTTAGAGTTCCGTGTAATATTTTATCATCTGGTCCTGTATACCCTTCTGGATTATAGTCCCATAAAAAGTTACTCATAAATTCTTCATCAGAATTTGGATATCTAGCTTCAATTGCTATATCATAATGACTAGCTTTAGTTATACCATTTACTGGTATTTCTAATGTATGATCAACATAACAATCCTCTAATTCTTCAGCTGTTTTTGGTAAATTTGTTATTTCTGTTCCATTAATTGTTAGTCCTGTCATTAATGTTCCAGGAGCCATACTAAATACAAAGTCTACTGTATCTCCAGTTGCATCATAACTAATAGTATCCCCAGTTATAGTAAGCGCTGTCTTTTCAGTTATTTGTTGACCTGTTTCTGGGTCTAATATAGGAATTGGTTGATTATTATCACCCATTATTGGATTTCCTTGATAATCCCTTTCAACTGCAGGTTCCTCAGTATATTGCATCTTAGATTCATTTGCTTTATATTTAAGACCATTTATTCTAAATGATATACCGTGATCATATCCACCACCTGATGTATATTCAATAGAGCCATTAATTTTATAGTTTAATGATGCAGTACTATTTCCGTGATAAGTACTAGTGTCATCACTAATTTCTGGCACAGCATGTACTTTGCCAAATGGTATAAATGGTATAATAACAAATAATAAAAGTGTTATTGTTCCAACTACCGATAAGAATTTTTTAGATATTTTATTCATATATCCTCCTTTAGAATACACTTCTCTATTCTATTATCATTATAACATACTATTTACTGTTTCAATAAAAAAAGATGTCACTAGACATCTTTTCTTTTTACTTTGCATAATCCTATAGTAATTAAACCAATAGTACTAACTATAAATAATAATGTACTTTCCATAATACCATCATATGTTTTTGGATTAATTGGTACAGGAACATATTTTTTATATGTAACTTTTATTGTTACATCACTATCTGGCATCATAAATTTATTCCCATTTACATTTATTAAATTGCCATTAACATCTTTTATTTCAATAACTGTTTCATATCCTTTTTTGTTTTTTACAGTAAAATCTACTGTAGACTTATAAGGATATCTATCATTATCTATTGTTATGTTATTAGTACTATCAGAATCAATAATTACATTATGTATCTTAGTAACTTCATATAAATTATCTGCTAGTTTAACTACTCCATATCCATCTTGTACATAAATAACTGGATCATAAGTATAAATTCCTCCAGTTATTAATTGATTAATTGTCTGTGGATTTTCTGCATCAATTACAGTTGTTCCTGTTGATACAAAATTACCATTTGCTATTGTTATTTTTACTTTATCAATTGCATCATCTGGGTTACCTAATGGATTAGCTTCACATATTGGTACTAATCCTTTTAAATTACCACCATTGATATAAACATTTATTGGTAATTGAGTAGAATGTTGTGTTACTGCAAGTGCTGATCCTTTTGATGTAGTACCATTATAGTTTGGTCCTACTGAATATGTATCACTTGTTGCAGTAATATTACCACCATTGATATATAAATCACTTGCTCTTATTTCAACACCTGTTGGTCCTGAAATATTACCACCATTAATAATAGTAGTACTATTTCTTTGTGGTAAGTACATACCTACACCTTCAGTAGCATTTATATCTCCACCATTAATAGTAATATTAGCATTACCACTATGTTCATTACCATTACCAGAAATTCCCATATCATAGCCTTTAATTGTTCCACCATTTACTTCAAGTGTAGTGTTTTCAAACATAGCAATACCTGCAGTATGAGTATTTAATCCTTCAATTGTTCCACCATTAATTGTTGCAGAACAATTTCCATATAGATTAACTGTTTGATCATTTACTGCATCTGATTTAACAAGTCCACCGTTCATAGTAAATGTTGAGTTTTCATATACTTGAATTGCACGACCATTACTAGAATAAACAGTTCCTGATTCCATGATTAAATTCTTTTGGTTATATATTACATTACCATTTTCAGTAGCAGTACCTTGTACTGTACCTCCATCTATTATAGTTGTTTCATAGTTTCTTATTGCACCATAAGCTCCAAGACCTTCAATTGTTCCACTCTTATGAATTAACTTTCCATTTAATGAACTATCTGGATATCCAACTAAAACAGTAAAATCTGCATTAGAAGTTATCTTACCTGCTTTTGAATCAGTTGAATCTATTACAGTTACTTCTTCAGCAATTCTAAGTACTTTATTTCTTAAAGATAAAGTATGTCCATTTAAATCAAATGTTGCTGCTTTATTCATAAGTAATGATGAACCAACCATTACATCTCTTTCTAATTTTATATTACCACCAGTTGCAAATGCATCTTGTATTGACATTAATACACCATCAACTGAAGCAGCAGTATTAGGATCTACATAAGTCCAATGTGCATAATATGTTGCATCACCAGTTGGCACAGTATCTTCAGTTAATTTATCCCCACCAGTTGGCAAACTATACCATCCGTCAAAAGTATAATCAATTCTTAATGCTGTTGGTAATTCTCCAATTGTATTTCCTGTATATACCTTTTTATAACTTACATCTGTTTCTCCACCAGTTGGATCAAATTTTATTATTGATCTAATAGAAGTATTTACTTCTAAGTATAGTGTTGAATATCCACTAATAGTCTCTATTTTTTTTGTACTATCTTCTTCTATTCCTTCTGCTTTAGCAGCATTAGTATCGTTTTTATAACTTGGACTAAAACCTGTCTTAGTTACTTCTCCTGTTGCGTATGTTTCTCCTCTTACAACACCATCATAGAAATTATATGGTGTATAAGCAATTATTCCATATTTTTTACCAGTTATAATTGGTGTTGAATCATTAAATTCATCATCTTTAGTACCTATATCTATAGAACCGTTCTCATTATATATTGCATATGAATTAGTAGCGATTATTTCTCCACCTGTAATTATAATTTTACCATCATTTAAATTATGTACAGTTGCTCTTATTGAAGTTGATGCTTCTAATTTTGCAGTACCACCAATATAAACAGTTCCACCATTATTATAAACAACTTGTTTTGTATCAGTAGCTTTATATAATCCATCATTTATAATAAGAGTTCCACCCTTATAAACATTAATCATACCTTCAGTTGCATTTGATGTAACTGTACCATTTGTAATTGTTAACTTTCCTTTTGTTTCAATCACAGTTTTTTTCTTACCATTATTATTTAATGTATGGTTATTTAAATCTAATATAATACTTGTTCCATTAGGAATAGTTACATTTTCAGTTAAATCAGTTAATAAAGTTATTCTAGTATTAGCAGTAGTTGCATGTTCAATTGCTTCTGTTAAAGATTCATAAGTAGTATCTCCTATCTTAGCAACATCTATAGCAAATACCTTAGTAGGCATAATAAGAAACACAAAGATTAATAAATATAAAAATATTTTCTTTTTCATACTACACCTTCCTTTACTATTTTTATTACATATTAATATTATCACAAATTACTATTCATATCAATTGTTTTCCACAGGTAAAAATATTTTTTATTGCTTTTGTAAATTAAATATTTCTATTTCTTCCGGATATATTTTGTAGAAAAAATTTCTGATTTTTTTATTAGGCATTGTTGTTTTAGAAAATTTACTTATTCCTCCAGAGATTAAAATAGTAGTATTTTCATCTTTAACTAATCCATATGAATATTTAGGAAAAATTTTCTTATATGGAGCGACTAATCCTCTTCCAAATTTCTTTCTAAATATTCTAGGAACTAATCCTGAATGCATATGTCCACATAATATTAAGTCATACTCTTTTAATACTTCAAATTCTTTTGATATAGATTTTTTATCAATTATATTGATTGGAGTATGTAGTAATAATATATTATATTTTTTATGATCTACTTTACCAAGTAATTTTATATATTTCTTTAAAGATTCTTTTTTCTCATTATCCCAATAGTATTCTATTGGTAAGTTAAGTGCACTAATATCTATATCTTTTAATGACCACTTATTAAATGTAGCATTATTGTTTGGAAAACTAGATACATTTACTATATCTCCTAATTCTTTCCAATATTTTGAATCATCTATTTTTAATTCTCTTTGAACATGATTAATTTTCTTATAATATATTAATTCATGATTCCCTAATCCAATATATATTTTAACTTTTTTAGATAATTCTTTTAACATATCTTTTATTATTTCTTTTTCTTCATAATCTTTAGCACTATTTAATAAATCTCCGCCAATTAAAAGAATATCTATATCTTTTATATTATTAAAAATAGATTTTAATTTATCTATATCGCTATGAATATCACTTATATAACACATTTTTATATCTTTAGATATTTTAGAATTATTAATATTATATTTCATGTTAACCTCAATCATAACAATTATAACATAAAAAAAGATATCTAATTGATATCTTATTTTATATTATTTAATATTTCTTCTACTTCTTTAGTAGTTAAATCTATATCCCAATTTATAAATCCTATTTCAGGTCTTATACCATCTTTTTTATGGAAATCAGATCCTATAGTCATAAACTTATTATTTTTAATAGCAAATTCTTTCCATTTAGCTACTTCATCTACTCTATTATTATATCTATCCACATAATGATAATATGCTTCTATTCCATCAGGATTCATATCATCTACTATTTTTTGTACATCTTCTATTTCTAAATTATTTTCATATTTATATCCAACTGGATGAGCTAAAACTGCTTTACCTCCAGCTTTTCTTATTACTTCTGCTGCTTCTTTAGGTGTAATTGTATTTTTCTTAACATATGCTGGGCATCCTTCGTTCATAATAGTTTCTATGAATTCTCCCATATTAGGAATATGTCCAAATGTCTTAAGTAATAATTCTTCATTAGCTTTATTTGTAACTATATCAGTTGCAATATGAGCTTTAGTAACTGCTTCAACTTTATCTAATTCTTCTACATTTACTTTATATCCAAATTCTTCTAATTTTTTAGCAACATCATGTAAATATATATGTCTAGAATTTTTTAATCTATATAAAGCATCTAATAAATCTTTATTATTTAAATCAAAATTATAACCAAGAACATGAACACCTACTTCACCTTGAGTAGATATTTCTACACCTTTTATTAAATTAATATTATTCTTTCTAGCATATTCAAATAATTCTTCAGTATATGCATCTAAACTATCATGATCACAAATACTAATTGTGTCTACTCCATTTTTTACTGCTTCATCTATTATTTCTTTAGGAGTTAAAGTACCATCAGAAATAGTTGAATGCATATGTAAATCTATTCTTCTTTCCATGAATTAATCCTTTCATTAAATCTTAATTTTAAAGTTGGGCATGAATAGTATCTTCTCTTTTGCGAATCAATAGAAGCCCCTAGTACCATTCTTTCTATTTGGTTATTCGTATATTTGCTAGCAATTATTTTTCTAGTTTCAGTTAGTGTTTCTTTCATCTCTTGATCAAAATCATAATCCGTAAATGAATATAAGAAATCATAGGCAAAGTTAATTGCAGTATCATCTTTTTGCCAAGTTTTTCTTAGTGAATCAGGAGTTGTTGCTAAATATGGTGGTTTTCCTGACTCCAATGATTTAGCCATTTCTGGTTCTACTTTATGCATTAATTCCATTAATTCATTATATGGGAATAAGTGTGTATCTAATGGTACCCATTCTGTTGGAAGTTTACCCATTTTTAAACTAGAAGCTATTCTATATACTTTGTCAATGGCACCTATTGGATCTATGTCAGATGTTGTTAACCCATTTTCAGGTAATGTATACATTAATTCTTCTTTAGCTTGTTCTACTTTTGAATCATCTACTACTAAACATAAATCCATGTCTGGTAATCTATTTATTACTTTTCTTGGACTTATTTCTTTAGAAACTGTAGGACATCTATAGCATATTGATTTTAAATTTGGCATATTTCCTAAGTTTTCTTTTAAACATTGTTCACATGGCCAAACTGAATTTTCAAACTGATCATGAAACTGTTCAAACAAATCAGAATTATATCTAAATTGTTCTTGTATTATTGGCAAATCTCCATAAAACTTATTCCCTAACGCATAAAAAGGATATCCTAATCCAAAGAAACCTTTATACCCTTCTAATTTTTTTACTACTCTATGATAAGCTCTTACATATTCTTTTAAATATATTTTCTTTAATTCACCGTTTTCTTTTTCATATATTCCTGATGCTATTACTGTTTTATCTATTATGTTCATAAATATCCCCTCCAATCAATAAAAATATTATATACTTTTATAAATCTTTGTCAATTTGATAGAGGTTATTTTTTCATTGGTTTTCTTACTGAACTTGATTGTTCCTCTTTTAATCTAAAGTAATCTTCTTTTCTCATATAGCCATTTTCATCAAAACCTAGTTTTTCTGCAACCCTTTGGCTTGGAATATTATAGTGATCAATATTTACTACCATTAACTCAATACTCGTTACAGGTCCATCACGTGTGATTCTCACCCCATCTAGTAAACCTTTTTCAAAAACATCTCTTATAGCTTCTCTCGCAAGAAGTGTAACATTGCCTTTATTTTGATATTCAATCTCTGTTCCATATTCAAGTTTTACTCTATCTGGTCTACTACCCACCTTTACTAAGACTCTTGATACGTTATTACCTTCTTCATCAAATGCATAATACATAACAGCATTATAAAGTTTCGGTGAAAATGTTACTTTTTCGATTTCTTTAGCTTTAATATAATATAAATGTTCTCCATCATTATTAGTACCAGAAGTCTTATGTATTTTACTAAGTCTTGCTCCAACATTATATATTAAATTCTGCATTATTTTTTCTTCAATTGTCATATTAATCACCTAGTATAATTATAACACAAAAAAAGATGCCACTAGACATCTTTCTTTTCTAAAACCATAACTGTTTCAACATGCTTAGTATGCGGTGAACAAACATATCGTATTTATATATACTCACCAAAAGAACATATCATAGTTTCTTAATATCTGTATACATTCTGTGGTGATATCCATTTTTATTATAAAAATCGATCCCTATTTTATTATAGGCAAACACATCTACTATAACATATTCACATCCAACTGATTTAAAATATTCTTCCATTTTATTTATTAGTGCCTGCCCTACACCTTTACTTCTTGTTTTGGAAGTCACAATAAGTTCAGTAATTTCTCCCCTTTTTGGGCATTTGTAATCTAAATAATCATTTTCATCATATGGGGGAATAGTTCCCATTATTAAACCAATTGCTTTATTTTCATCAACAGCTAGATAGCATTTTCCATTATTAGTATTTACTTTTTCTAAATCTAACAAAGCCATTTTATCTCTATAATCAGGATGTAATTGATCAAGTTTATCTTCATCGATAGAAAGAATATATTCTTCTAATTCAACTAATAAATCTTTTACATCTTCAAGATATTTTTTCTCATACTCTATTATTTGCATATTAATTCTTCCTTTCTAAAACCATAACTATTTCCACATAGCTAGTATGCTGTCAACAAACATATCGTAACATCTTAATAGTGCGATCATTTTAATTATATATTAATACCATTCTATTATAACCGATTCATTATGATCCATTAATTGTGTTGATAATTCTACTTTCTTATTTTTTTCTATAATAAATTCTTTTTCTTTTGATTTAATATCAATTCCATCTTCTTTTATTTTGGTTAATCCGTATTTTGAAGTAGTTACTACAATATTGTCTTTATTAATACTTTTGATTTTAAAAGTATATTCATCATCTAAAATAAAACAAGAAAATGAGTTACCCTTTTTTAAAGTTGTTCGAAATGTGTTATCAGTATGACATTTAACGTCAACACTTTTGTATTTAGATATTGGTCTTATGATACATTCATTTTTAGAAATAGCTATTTCATAACTTTCATATCTTAGTATTTCAGTGTCATCTTTTTTAAAAATATACCATGCGCCTTTTCTCCAATCTTCTATAGATGTCTTTTTTTTATCCAAAGCATCTTTGAACATTATATATTTTTCATTAAATGTCCTATAGTTAAGTTCCTCAACTCTTAAGTTTTCTACATATATTTCATATCCATCTAATTCACCAACATATTCTTTTTCTCTATCTTCATCTATATATACAGACAATATATTGCTTATTCCTTTTAAGTTATATTGTTTACTATATACATGTAGTATTACACCAAAAATACAAATTAATATACTAATGGATACAACACAAATTGAAATATATTTAAATATGTTTCTTTGTTTCTTCATCTTATAATATTCTTTTAGAATCAAATCTAGATTTTCAATACTATGTGATTGAATTTCATTCTTTCGCAATTTTTCGCCACTTAAAAATTCATTAACATCAATATCTAATATATTACATAGTTCTTTTAAAATAGAATAATCGGGCATGTTCACACCATTTTCCCATCTACTAACACTTTTATTAGTAACACCAAGTTTTTCTGCAAGTTGCTCTTGAGTAATATTCCTATCTTTTCTACACTTTGCAATAAATTTACCAATCTTTTCTTGATTCATAAAATTTCTCCTTTCTGTAATAAATTATATAATTATATCAGTTTTATGTAGAGGACACAAAACGAGAATTTAATAATTACATATCTATTTTACCATAAAAATAGTGAATATTTTTATTTACTAATGAACACAATATTACTAAAAAAAGATGAGATTTTTCTCTCATCTTAATGTATGGTAATATCTTAATTTTCCGATAATTTGATAAATTGTAATTTATTACTTCCAATAATTGTAATCTAAACTATCAATAAATTTTGGAATATTTATATCCTTATTTTTTGTATCAATTGCTCTATAAAAACTTGGCTGATTCATCAAATCTGTTCCTATATAATATTCCATAAGAAAGATATTTTCCTTATCATCAATAAGTGTATATATTCTAGTGTCTTTATTATCTTTATTAATTATTGATGAACTATTTTCATTTTGAATTATATATCCAATGCATTTATCAATATCTTTTTCTTTTAATGATCCTTTTAGCGTTCCATAAGGCATATAAGTTCTTCCATTATATTCAATAGTTAAATATCCTGCACCATCATCATTTTCATCAATATAATTACCTGTTTGAAATCCAATAGCATCTTTTTCTAAATCTGGATATTTAATACCACACCCCGTTAAACTTAAAACTAAAACTCCCATTAACAAAATTCCTAATATTTTCTTTTTCATTATTTTCTCCAATTCAAATTACTATTTATCTGTCTATTTAATTATACCATAAAATCTGGCAATTTTTTGATAATCGGAATATTACTATATTCCGTTCCAAGGCATTAAAAAACTCTGACGTGGTGTCAGAGTAATTATCTATTTGGTATATTAGTAATCATGCAGTTTGACTAGGTGTATCATAAAAAGGATTCGAGTTCCACACTAAATATAGCACAAATTTCTAAAAAGTCAAAATCTCTTTGTTTGAATTAGTAATAGTTCTTGACTTTTTAGATACTATTATTGGAATTAAATTATACACTTTTTTGTTTATCATTCAATCTAAAATATGTATATACATAAATATTTTTTTAATATCTAAGTAGCTTTCATTAAACTATTTAATAACTAAATTCAATTATATTTTAAATAAAAAAATTATAATGATGTTTTATTTGTCAAATAATATAAGTCCAATTTCAGTAGGATGATCATAATACAATTTTTCTTTTTTAGTTGATTTATTTTTTAAAATGAAGCTAAGTACTAATAAGTCTCCACCTGCAAATGATATTTGAAAAGCACCATATACTAATAAAGAAGGAGAGTTAAGAATTATTGATATTATTATTGGAATTACACCTAATATCATGCATGGCATAACGCTTCCCATAATATATTGATATTTCTTTAGTGGCTTTTGGCAAGTACAATAAGGAGTAAAGTTTTTCCAAATAACACCAAAATAAATATCCTTAAAATGATTTTCTGAAAATAATCCCCAAGTAAATCCATGTATACCTTCATGAACTACTGTTCCTGTTATTATTAGTATCAACAAGAATAATGGTGTAAGTACTGTTCCTTCACCTTTAAATACATCAAAACTGTTTATTAAATAGAATATAATTACAAATATTGCTGCTACAAATGCACCTAATCCAGATCCGATAACTAATCCTTTATTAGCATTAACTGTTAAGTTATGTTTTTCATATCCTTTATTAATTAAATTTTCACACTCAATATTGTGTTTTTCTAAACGTTCCGTTTCACT
>JAEEVN010000022.1 GCA_016290885.1 Caryophanales bacterium
TAATAGATCTTTAAACTGATTGTAGGTACGTAGCTAGATACGTAAAAGTATAAAAATTATATTTTTTTTGATAAAAAAGATAAATAAACCATAGATGATAATGTCATTATAAGACAAAGTCATCTTCTTTTTTTTCTTCTATTTCATCATCTTCTTCATCTTCGAACTCTAAATCTTCATAATTAATTATAGTTGCCTCTGGCTCAGTGTATACATTATTTTTATTTTCTAAAAGTTTATCATTTTGATTTTCTATTATTTGAACTATATTCTCAAGTCTATTTTGGTACATATGAGAGTAGGTATTTAATGTTTCATCTATTTTTGAGTGTCCTAAGTACTTCGCTACTAGTGTTATATTGGCACCATTATCTATTAATAATGAAGCACATGAATGTCTAAAATCATGTACTCTGATGTCTTTAACACCAGCTTTAAAGGCATTTTTAGTCTTTCTATCTCTTAATGCATAGTCTGATAATGGATTAACATCACCTATAACATACCAATTATCATTGAAGTTATAGTATGAACTACATTGATTATATAGTTGTTCTAAATCATTTAATAGAAAATTAGGTATTGGAATTATTCTATAACTGGACATTGTTTTAGGTGTTGAAACAGTATATGGTTTACCTGTACTTTGATCTGCTACTTTAGTGATATTTTTATTTACACTAAGATTACTTCGATTAAAATTTATATCCTTCCAAGTTAATCCTCTTAATTCACCAGCTCTTAGCCCACAATAAAATAGTATTTGAAATGCGCATATATATTTTAAATCGTGTTCGACTGATAAGAATTTTTGGAATTCGGTAGGTGTATAAAATAGCATTTCTTTTTTTCTTTCATTTGGATTAGTAAAATTAGTCATTTTATTATATACTTTAATAAAATTTAAATCATACCATTTGGTTCCAAAATTCATAATTGCTTTTAGATATTTATATACACCATTTTTATATCTTGTAGATATATCTTTAGTATTCATATATTGTCTCCACATTTCATAATGTCTTATATTAAATGTTTCTAATTTTATATTTAATAATGGTTCAAGATATACCATCATATTCTTATAATTATAAAGAGTAGTAGATTTTACTTTATCTTGCTGATATTTATAATGTTCATCAATTAATTCTTTAAAAGTTAAATCGGAAAAATCAGTCATATTTTTAATTTGAGTTTTATATTCAGCTTCATGATCTTTAGCTTCACGTCTTGTAGCAAATTTTTTAGAATGATATCTTTTGATTTTACCTAAATAATCTCTATATGTTAAATCTACTAGCCATGAACGTCCATCTTTTGTAGCTTCCTTATTTTTTACTTGTCTTATAGACATTTATCTTCCTCCTTTGCAAATGTTTTTTGAAATTCCTCCCACGCTTCTTGATCTTCTTCTTGAAGTCTATTACCTGCATTAATTTCTTCTGCAAGTGATACATAATCCTCGATAAAGGGAAGTGGTTTCATTTTTAATACTATATCTAATGCATTAGTTAATTTATTAACTGCATTTTTGTAATAATCTAATTCTTTTGTCTTTTTATATCGTATTTGTTCACTTTTAATTAATTTTCTATTATTTTTATAAAAATTATTTTCAACAGATAGAGAATTAATCTTTTGATCCTTATCATTTGATTCAATCGTTTTTATAAGATTTAATCGAGATAGATTATCAAAATCATCAATTAGTTTTTCAACTTCCTTTTTACTATATCCAATAATTTTTTTCTTAAGTTCTGAATTGCTTTCTTTTAAAGTTGCTTCTAACATTTTTTTGATGTTATTTATTTCATCTTTATAATTAATCAATTCGTTTTCTAATTGTTCCTTTTCAGCTTTTAATTCATTTATTTCATATTCTAGTTTGGTTTGATGTCTTTTATTTGCACCTACGTTACCTCTATCTAAATTAAAACCTTTACTATTAATATATTTATTAAAATCATCTTGTATTTTTGAAAATGATTCACGTCCTCCTAAATTTTTCCAAAATTGATCATTATTTAAAAAATTTCCTTTGACTTTTTCATAAACCATTTTACCTTCTGAATCTCGGAGTAGAATTGGTACTAATTTATCATTTCCTTTTTTATCTTTTTTTATCTCTTTTATCAAATTACCATCATTATCTCTTTGATAACATTTTCTTTTTACTTCATCAACTACTGGTAAAAAGTATGCTTGAAGGTGTGGTGTATCTTCATCAAAATGTACTTGTGCCATAACTATATTTTCTTCACCAACAAGTAATTTTAAAAAGTTGTAACTTTCATCAAAATATTTAATTACTTCAGAAGGAATGTCATCTTTTGATTTTATATCAGGAACTAAAATATTTTGTCCCTTTTTTTCTCCAGTTTTATATGTTCTTTCTGTTTCTTTAAATGGTAAGCCCAAAGTCATAAAAAACTCTGGGCCACTTGATATTGTTACACCATTTAACAAATTGGTTTTTGTTTTATGAAGATATTCAATATTTCTACTTTCTAGTTTGTATTTTACTTCTTGATATAAATTATCTCTTTCAAGATCTTTATATCTAATATTGAATTTTGTACGTTCTGGATCATAATTTCCAGTTCCGATTCTGTTATTCATTTCATTTCCTATAAGATATAAATCCTTGCTTTTATAATTATTAGCAAATCTTAATACTTGGTATCCATCATGCATATTTTCTTTTTTAAAGTCAATTATGACTTATCTCACTAGGTCATAGACCAACTGTGAGTTAGGATTCTCCTAAAACCTTATTCTTCAGATCTTAATGGATCTATGAATTTGGCTTTATATATTCTAGAAGTTGAAGTTCTATTTAATTCTACGTATATGCCTTCTTTTTCTAACCTTGGAAGATAACTATTAAGTAATCTTCCAAAACGAGTAGGGGTAATAAGTAGATTTAATTCTGCAACCATTTCAGCTGGTGTGAAAACAACCTCTTTCTTTTTAATTACATGTCTCATGAATGTACTTATATTAAAGTCAAACTCTGTATTATCTTCATTAATAATTTCAAATTCAAGTTTTTCATTTCTTATAAGGTTTAGATTTTGTTCTTCAAAATCTCTATTGATTATTCTTAAAGTGTATGTATTATCTTTATTACTAGTTAAAGTAAGTATTCCATTCATATTACCATCAATACCTGTGCTACCTAATGTTTTACCTTCTTTATTTAAGTGATGTATTAGAAGAAATGTTAGGTTGTATTTTTTAGATAATTCTCGATATTTATCAAACATGTATTTCATAACATCACTATAATTATTTATATCCGTATTATATCCATAATCAATGCCACACATTATATCTACTATAACGAATCGACCATGATATTTTTCTGAAAACTCTTTTAAATCTAATAATAAGTCATCTCTAATGCATAAATGATGTTGTTCATCTTTTTGTACAAAGAAGAATGAATTAGGTTTAAACTCGTATCCAGTTATCTCTAATCTCTCTTTTAGTTGATATTCTGCTATTTCTGTGCTAACATATAAGACGGATGTTGGATTTGTATTAAATCCTAAAAACTGTTTGTTATTTACCAAACAGTTGGCAAGCTGTAATGCTAAGAACGACTTACCAACCTTTGGTTCAGCAACTAAACAATATAATCCATTAGACTTCATTATTCCATCGATAATGTTGTCTTTTTTTATAACTTCATTTAATTGTTCAATTGATTTCATTTTAACTCCATATTAGCCATTTCTTTTAGGTAAGGAACATTAATTTTTAATTTATTTACTACTTCACACATTGGTATTAAATTACATGGTAATTTATAACCTTGATTAGTTAGATCATTAATAATTTCTTTTCTTATCTTTAGCACTGAGTTTCTACCTAGATTAGTTAATTTCATTAAATCTTGTATATCACACCATTGCTTAGATATTAGTTGTAGTGTATCTATTGCATTCATATATAATCCTCCTAATTAAAATAATTTAAATAGTAATTATGATAAACCATATTACCGTCAATCATATCTAAGTCTTTAAGCATTCTCTTTAGTGCACGTCTAAACATTGCATCTGATCCGCTATCACTGAAATGGTATCTTCTTAATATCTGATCTTCAGTTAATCCTAGTAATTCGATTAAATCAAATTCTGCTTCAGCCACATATTCGAGTAATTCTTCTTCATCAACATTCTTACAAAAATAATCAATATAATCTTTTCTTTTTTCCATATTCTTTTTCCTTTCTAGCTCTAATCAGGAGAGAGCCAATCCTTTTTGAAATATTAGTCATTTCATAACTCCCGTGCCAATAGGGTATATACCTTGCTTTTTTTAAGTTATGGAATATCGGTGAGGTCCACAACTACTAAATTTTCAAAGAACAATAGAGTTCCAATTTGTCAAACACGATGTAATAATGAAAGATCCATTACGGATCTTACAATTTAATTATATAAAGAAAAGTTCCATATCGTCAATATATTTTACACAAATATTTAAAATAATTTTTAAAAATAAAGTTCCAATTTGGAAATTGTGTGTTATAATGTCTTTAAGGAGAGAATGGAGTAATAGTATATGGAGAAACGTAGAACAAGTGATATAGTCATTGGAAGCAATATTACAAATATGAGAAAAAAGTTTAATTTAACTCAGAAAGAAGTTGCTCAAGTATTAGGTGTAAATCTATCTACATATAAACATTATGAACTAGGAGATAGATTAGTGCCTTTGGATATTATCAGTGATCTATCAAAGTTTTATAAAATATCATCTAATTATTTTTTTGAAAATATGCCTGAATTATCTGTTAAAGAGCAAATGGAAGTATCTAATTTTATGCATAAATTACAAAATAACCGAGAAAAGTACATTGTATTTAATCCTAAAGGCATTAAAAAGACTCTTGAGGATACTGAGAATAAAGTTCAAGCAAGAGCGAGATTAAGAATAAGAAATTATCGACAATCGAATAATAAATCTCAACAAGAAATAGCTGACTATTTAAATATAGATATTTCTACTTATAATAAATATGAAAAAGGAAGTAGAAAGCTAAACAATGAAGTTGTTAGAAAAATTGCAGAATATTATAATATTAATGTAAGTGATATATTAGATTAATGACAGTATGACATTAATTACCGGTGTATACCACACCTTTATTTAGTGTCACAGTGTCATTTTTATTTAGTTCGTAAAATAGTAATATTCCGATGAATTACTTTATTGTTCACACTTCTATAAAAAAGTCAACAATTTTGATGAAAAAGTATTCGTAAATTGACAATTTAATGATATAATTTTGTTGTAATGTATTTCTTTCGAAATATATTGGAAAGGAGGCAAATCTTAAAAAATATGAATGCAGAATCATTTATGAATCTCGTTAATGAGAATGGTGGATTTGAATTTGTTATAGGTTATAAGGATTTTGTAGATCATAGTATTGGTGGTCAAGGAAACAAGTATTGGTATTTGATTGATTACAATGGAAAGAAACAGGAATACTATGTAGGAACTTATGAAAATGGTGCATGGACAGATAAGTTCTATACAAAAAAAGGTAGCAAACTTGAATCTAAATCAGTGGAAAGTGGAGCAACAATTAAAATGATTGTTGACAGAGCATATTTTTATCAAGACAAGACAGTTGGTAAGAAACCACAAGAAGTTGAAAAACATGGATATATTTGTAATCATTACATGTTTGGTTTTGGAGAAAAAGCTGTTGAAACCGTAAAAGATTATGGTATAACAGTTGATTTTAATGACATAAACGATAATGATTCCGCTTATCATTTAAGAGATATCCTTTTAGGAAAAGATGTAGAGAAACCTAAGGAAGATTAGGATAATGGAGGAAAAATGAAAAAGAAATTATTAATTGGTGTATTAGCATTGGTTATGTGCTTTACACTTGTAGGTTGCGGTAAAACTGAAAGCAACAATAATAACAATAGTAATAATAACCAAAAAGAAAATTCAACTAAAGCAGAAAAGACAGTTACAAGTGAAGCAAAAACAAGTGCTTCAAAATATAAAATTGATACAGATAAGCTACCAGTTGAATATGAAGTAATTGATGGTTATTATCAAGAAGAAAATGGAAATCTTGAATTAAGAGTATATTTAAACAAAGAATATAGTAAAGAAGAAAAAATTAATCTTCACAATAGTTTAGTAGATTATTTTAAAACTGTTGCAGATGATGGTAAGGTATATAATTTATATTTAGATGAAGAATACGATAAAGCAGATACAGAAGCATCTGGTATTTGGATTAGAGCTACTATTAATTCAAAGAAATGTAAAATTTATTTTGGAGGACATGCACCATTAAAATATGGTAATGACTCATATTCAGAAAGTTATAGAATAACTGTAACACCTGAAAAGTAAGAATAGAATTGGGAGGAAAAAATGGAAAATAACGAAAAGAAAAAATCAAATGTTGGATTAATAATTGTAATAATTATCATAATCCTATTACTATTATTTGCAGTATGGTTCTTCTTATTAAGAGATAAAGGAACTACAAATAATAACAATACTAACAACAATAATAATACACAAGAAAACTCAAATACTAACAATGGAACTACTCCATCAAATAATACATATGAATATAATTATTTTGATGGAAAATTAACTCAAATAGTTGATGAAGAAGGAAATCCAAAACAAACTGACTTTGTTATTGATGGAATCATTCTTGTAGGTAACAGACATAGTTATGAAGGTATTCCTGCTGAAGGCGAAAGAATAATGGAGGCTCTTGTTAAAAAAGGATATAACAAAGATGGAATTAATACATCATTCTACTTAAATGAATGGATTGAATTTTATATTGATACTAAATATAGTGGTGCTGAAAGTGATGTTAAGATTTTAATTACACCTCATAAAACAGTAGAAGAATTAGAAAAAATGTCTTTAACTAAATTAGAAGAATTAGCAAATGATAATGGTGGATATGTAATTGATTATAAAACACCAGAAGCTGATAATTATAAATATGTTGGTAATGGATATGTTAATATGGATTATCCAGAAGGTAAATATGATATACTATTTACTTATAAAGGAAAGTTAGCATATTTCATTAATATTAATTTAACAAAAGAACCAACTGAATAACAAATAAGCTCCAGTTTTGGAGCTTTTAAAATGCTCGGAAGATTAAGATATTACGATGTTTATTTTCTATAACCCCCCTGTAATTCTTTCATTTGTTTTTTGAAATATAAAAGATAAAAATTTAATTATTTTCAAATTTCAAAGTTCATAAAATAATAGTAATAAAATCCTGTCAAGCCCTTATTTTATAAAGGATTAAACCTCCTTTCTTTTTTTATATCAGTCTTTTTAGCTATAACCCCCTTAGGCAAATGGCCGCACAAGCAAATTTAGCTAATAAGAAGTAATTAAAAGACTAGTAAAAAAATAGGCTTACATGTTATAATAAAAAAAGGAGGAAGAGTATGAGTGATTATGATGAATTAGAACATCTTATGCGTGATTTAGAAAACAAAAAAAGAATTTATACTGCATATATTAATAAAAATTTACGGCCACCAATCGAATTAATAGCATCAATAGATAGTTTACAAAGAAGTATTGCATCGCTAAAAAGACTTATTGTAGTGAATAATAAATCAAGAAGAGGTAGCGGTAGATAATATTAAGACTAAGTATTGAGATTTAGTCTTTTTTTATTGTAATAAAAACGGCTAGAATAATACGTTAAATTTATATTTGTTTTAAGAGTAAAATTCATACGACAAATTTCGATTTTTTGTAGTAATTATATTGAAATTTTTTGACTTTTATATTAAAATTAATATGTAAACTAGAGGAGGATAATTGGGCCCCGAATTAGGGGATTTGAGAGTGCTCTTTTTTACAATAGTTATAGAAGTGAAGGAGGTGTAAAAAATGAAAGGAAATAAGAAAATATTAATTATTGCTGCATTATTACTTTTAATTGCTGCAAGCTTTACGACATATGCAATTTATAGAGAAAGTGTAACTGCTACAGGTAGTATTAATACTGCTAATTGGTCAGTTAAATTAGATACTACAAAATTCAGTGAAGTACAAAACCTAACTTTTAATCTTTCAAGTTTAACATGTACTACTAATCCAGGAAAGAATAGTAAAGTTGCACCTGGTGCTGAATGTTACAAAGATTATGTTATCGATGCCACTGGATCAGAAGTTGATGTTATCGTAACTGCAGAACTAGATACTACAAATACAACTAATAAGCCTGCAAATATGGAAGTTACTTTAAAGGATGCTGCTAATCTTAGTTCAACAGCTCCAATTAAAATTACTTATAATGAAACTTCAATGACAAAGACCGTAAGACTACTTGTAAAATGGCCTGGTGCTATTGAAGATCAACCTTCAAAAGATAGTTCTGATATGAGTGATGCTAACAAAGCAGTAACATTATCTGTTAAATTAACTGCTCGTCAAGCATTGAGCGGAGAATAATAGAGATATTATTCTTTCGTTTAAAGCCTATAAGCAATTATAGGCTTTAAAGGGGAGAATTGAGGATAAAAACATGAGAAATAAAGAAGATAACAAAGAGAAGAAAAAAACTGATTTGATTGTAAAAATTATTTTAATTATCATAATTATTATTTTGTTGATACATAATTGTTCTTTAATAGGAAAAGAAAAGAAAAATAATGGCAAAATTCCTACTGGCAATGTAGATATAATTGAAATTATTTGTGATAAAGAAAATGTATGCCAAAGTGATAGTGATAATAAAAATAGTGGTGCTGAGAAAGATCAAAGTACTAAACCTGAAGATACGATTCCCGCAAGCACTGAAGAACCCGAAGAAGAAATTAATGAATTAATTGTCTATGATAAAGAGATTACTTGGCATGATGAAACACCTGCTAAAATATTCACTAATTCAATGTATGAACTAACGGATGTTATAGCACCAGAATCATCTAATACATATCAGTTTGTCGTTAAAAATGGAACAGAATATAATTTAAAATATAAAATTGATTTTATTGAGAATAATCCATATCACATCAATATGAAATATAAATTAAAGAAAAATAACACATATATAATCGACCATTATGTCGAAGCAAATGAATTAAATGTCGAAGAAGCATTCTTAAATGCCAAAACAAACGATACATACTATCTTGAATGGAAATGGATTAGCAGTAGTAATGATACATCTATTGGATCAGATCCTAATTCCAAATATGGATTAAAAATTTATATCGAGGCGGAAAGTACCGATGAGTAAGTTTATTAAAAAAGTATTTGATTTAATACTAATTCTTATAATTATTGTTTTGGTGGCATATTTTATACTTAGATATACAAATCAAATAATGATCTATCGTGTTAAGACTGGTTCTATGGAAAATGACATTCATGCTGGTGATTACATTTTAATAGTTAAACAAAATGATTATAAACTTGGTGATGTTGTTACATTTGAAAAAGCAGATGGCTTTATCACTCATAGAATTGTCAAAAAAGATGGAGATATGATCACTACTAAAGGTGATGCTAACAATGTCGAAGACGAAGAAATTAATAAAAATACGATTGTTGGTAAAGTAGCAATGTCTGGTGGAATAATTAACATTGTTATTAATTATAAATATGCATTAATTGGTTTTTTATTATCGATATATTTGTTTAGTTGCTATTTTTCAGATGATAAAAAAATAGATTCTTCCGAAACGAAGAAAAAAACAAAAAAGAATAACAAATCTTAATAGAAAGGAAGTGGTATTATGGAAAATATTAAAGCATTTTTGTTAGATTTAAAGAATCCCAATACAATAACATTTAAATCTTTAATTATCGTTTTGATGTTATCCCTTACAGTAATACCACTATCTTATGCCATATTTAGAAATCTTATCTTCGTAGATGGAACTCTTGCTTCAGCAGTATGGGATGTTACTTTGGTTCAAAATGGTATTAGTAATGATTTGACCGTAGTTCCTGGCTCATCTAATGCGACATATACACTAAATGTTAAAAGTTTATCTGAAGTAGATGTTAAGTATTCCATTACTTTAAGTAATTTACCTACTGGAGTAGAAGCTTCTATTGATGGCGTTACTTTTCCACCGGTATCTAATGGTACAGTAACTTTTACAAATGCTGGCACCATTTTATATAGTGCTGGTGGTAGTACAAATAGTCACACATTAACTTTTAGAGGAACAAAC
>JAEEVN010000009.1 GCA_016290885.1 Caryophanales bacterium
CCACCAGAAATGATTTTAGATATGTATAAAACACTTACTACAGAAGATTATGACTGTGTTGCATTACATTCACCAGATCATAAAGATTATGGATTTGTACGTAAATTATTTACTAAAATGTGGTATAGCTTAATAGGTAAAATATCTACTACTAAACAAGTAGCAGGAGCTAGAGATTTTAGATTAATGAAAAGAAAAATGGTTGATGCCATAATTAGTATGAAAGAATATAATAGATATTCTAAGGGTATATTTAGCTTTGTTGGATATAAAACTAAATGGATAAAGTATGAAACACCAAAGAGAGTAGCAGGTAAGACTAAATGGAGTTTCTGGAAGTTATTTAAGTATGCATTAGAGGGAATTCTTGCATTCTCTACAACTCCATTAGTAATGGCTGCAGTATTTGGTCTAATACTATGCTTTATTGCTTTTGTAGCAATAATAGTAATTATTGTTAAGACACTAGTATGGGGTGATCCAGTAGGTGGATGGCCATCACTTGCTTGTATAATAATATTTACTAGTGGACTACAATTATTCTTCTTAGGAATAATTGGTATGTATTTATCAAAGACTTATTTAGAAGTAAAGAATAGACCTATATATTTTGTTAGGGAGACAGAAGAAGATTTAAAAAAATAAGGAGGCTTTATGGCTGACATTAGTGTAATAATACCAGTATATAATGGTGAAAAATATATTAAAAAATGTTTGGATTCAGTAGTTAATCAAACTAAAAAAGAAATAGAAATATTAGTTGTTAATGATGGCTCTACTGATAAAACTGAAGATATTATAAAATCAATTAATGATTCTAGAATTAAATATTTTAAAAATACTAATCATGGAATAGGTTATACAAGAAACTATGGTATATCTAAGAGTAGTGGTAAATATATTATGTTTGTAGATAGTGATGATTATATAGATGAAAAAGAATGTGAACTATTATATACCAAGTGTATTAATGATGATTTAGATATCAGTATGTGTGATTTCTATAGAGTATATGATAAATCAAAGGTAAGAGTAAACTTACCTGATTTTGAAGATTCTTCATTAAAAGAAAACCCAGATATTATTACTGAAAATCTTAATCCATGGGGTAAACTATATAATAAAAAGATGCTTATAGATAATAATATTAAGTTTGTAGAAAACTTAAAATATGAAGATGCTCCTTTTGTTATAGAGTCTTTTTGCTCTGCTAAAAAGATAGGTAAAGTTAATGAACCTCTTCACTATTATGTAATACATAATAATAGTGAAACTACTGTCAGAGACAGAAGATGCTTTGATATATTAAAGATAGTTAATAAGATTAGAAAATATACTAAAAGTAAAGACTATCTAAAAGAGAAAATAGATAAACTTACTGTCAGAATATTAACTAACTATACTATTCAACAAAGAGTTCAACCAAATAAAAAAGATGCAATGGAATTTATCGATGAAGCATTTGATTATTTAAAGAAAGAAGTGCCTGATTATAAGAAAAATAAATATTATGAAAACAGAGGCAAAAAGAGAATAATAGAAAAGAGTAAATTCTTAACTAAATTATACGTAAGTCTATACAGGAGGAAACATGAAGTTAATAAATAGAATTAAGAAAATTGAAGCAAAGACATGGATAAAAGTTATATTAGCATCAATTTTTTTAATGATGTTAGTATTAAATTTTTTAACGCCATTAATTGCTGATGATTTTTCATATGGAATAGGAGTAGATCAAAAGAGAATTACAAATGTAATGGATATAGTAAACAGAATGATTGATCATTATTTTGGTTGGGGTGGACGAATTGTATCCCATACTTTTGCGTGCACTTTTTTGATGCTCCCTAAAGTAATATTTAATATATTGAATTCAGCTGTATATACTACATTAATTTATTTAATTTATAAGATATCAAAAGGAAAAAGAAAAGAGGAAAAACCACTTCTTTTACTTGGAATACATTTTATCTTATACTTTTTAACACCAGTATTTGGACAAAATTGTATATGGTTAGTTGGGGCATGTAATTATATATGGACTACATGTATTATACTTTTATTAGTTCATAGTATTCTATCGAAGAATGATAAGAAAGATAGCATAATAAGATTAATAGCAATGTTCCTATTTGGGGTAATCTCTGGATGGACAAATGAAAATACATCTTTCGGATTAATTACAATATTATCTTCAATTCTTATAATAGATAAAATCAATAAAGAAAAAATTCCAAAATGGAAAATTAGTGGATTAATTGGATCAATAATAGGATTTATAATAATGATTGCAGCTCCTGGTAATTATGTAAGAAGTGCAGAATTCGTAGACAATGATTTTATAATAATTAAGTGGATTAAGAGATTTATAGAATGTACTATGGGTATGGGCAAATATTGTACTATATTTATAGCAGCACTAGTAATCTTAATTACAATTTATATCTTTAATCATAAAAAAATAAATAAATATGTTTATGGTTTTATTCTAGGAGCAATACTATCTGTATATTCCATGGTTTTATCTCCTTCTTTCCCAGAAAGAAGTTGGTTTGGTGTAATTGTATTTTTTACTATAGCAATAATGATTCTTCTATATGATATAGAAAAAATAAGTAAGATTTTTAAACCAATAATCATTGATGCAATAATTATATCTTCGTTTGTTTATATAGTTGATTTTATTTCATTAGTAAAGGATATAAATGGATTAAGAATGACATGGAATGATAGAATTGAATTGATTAAAAATAGTGATGGAGAAAATCCTATTATTTTATCTCCATATTATACTAATAATAGTAAAAATCCTAATTATGGTTTAGCAGACATAGTTCATAACCAAAATGATTGGCCAAATAGAGATATTGCTAGATATTATGGGCAAAAAGAATTAATCATAGACTATATGGATGGAACCACAGAGGATGTGGAATAAACTTTAAAAATAATAAACTTTATTAATAGGAGTGATAAAAATGAAAAAAGAATCAATATTATATGTTGTAATTCCTTGCTATAATGAGGAAGAAGTTCTAGAAGAAACAACAAGACAATTAAAAATTAAGATGGAGAAATTAATAAAAGATAAGAAAATTTCACCTAAGAGTAAAGTAATGTATGTTAATGATGGTTCAAAAGACAAAACTTGGGAAATAATCAAAGAAATACATAAAAAAGAACCATTATTTACAGGTGTGACATTATCTAGGAATAGAGGACATCAAAATGCATTATTAGGTGGCTTAATGACTGCTAAAAACTATGCTGATGTAATAATCAGTATGGATGCAGATCTACAGGATGATATTAATGCAATTGATGGAATGTTAGAAAAATATTATGACGGCTGTGATATAGTATATGGTGTTAGAAGTGCTAGAAAGAAAGATACTTTCTTTAAGAGAGTAACTGCAGAAGGATTCTATAAGTTTATGAGTGCTTTAGGAGTAGATTGTGTTTATAATCATGCTGATTATAGACTAACATCAAAAAGAGTATTAGAAGAATTCTCTAATTTCAAAGAAGTTAATTTATTCTTAAGAGGAATGTTCCCACTAGTTGGATTCAAATCAGATGTAGTTTATTATGAACGTAATGAAAGATTTGCTGGAGAATCTAAATATCCACTTAAGAAAATGCTTAATTTTGCATGGGACGGAATAACTTCATTTAGTGTAAAACCATTAAGATTAATTGCAAGTTTTGGGGTATTTACAATACTAGTAAGTTTAGGATTATTAATATATTCAATAGTTATGTTAATTCTTGGGCAAGCATTTACTGGTACTAAATTCTTAGCTATATCTATTTGGTTCCTAGGAGGAGTACAACTAGTAGGACTTGGCGTAGTAGGAGAATATGTTGGTAAGATTTATAGTGAAACTAAAGCTAGACCAAGATACATAATTTCAGAAAATTTAGAAGAAAAATAATATAATTCAATATTATATAAAAAAAGAAAGAGGTTTATATGAAAGAAACAAAGAAAAAACTTAGCTTTGAATCACTATTAAAATTAATACCTATACTATATGGAATAATGTTTCTTATAGTATTAGTATTACTATTATTCTTTTCTGGAATCCCTTATTATTTAAAAAGAGAATATCTTATTAGTAATATATTTGTATTGATACCGTTCTTTATTTTTGTCTTCCTATTTTGTAGATTCTATAAAGATAAAGAAATAAATGATCATAATTTCAAGAAAATACTATTAGTATTGTTTTTGGCCATAGGTGTTCTTCAAATTATATTGATAGTAAATACTTATTTTTATACAAGTTGGGATGTTAAAGTAATTAGAGAACTAGTTGATACATATGTCAAAACAGGTACAGTAAAAGAAGATTATTATTTATCCGTTTATCCTAATAATATATTATTAACAGCTATATTAGCATTTATTAGAAAGCTTCCTTTTATTGGGAAATACTATATTACAACATTAATAATTAATGCTTTTTTAGTTAATATATCTGGCGTATTTACTGCATTAACTATAAAGAATTTAAAGAATTCAAAAGCAGCAATAATTGGGTACATTATTATGTTACCACTTGTGTTACTAAGCCCATGGATTAATATTCCGTATTCAGATACATTTGCGCTACCATGTGTAACTATATTAATGTATTTATATTCAAAGGATAAGAAATTAAGGGATTATGTATTGATTGGTTTTGTTTCGTTTGTAGGATACAAAATAAAACCTACAGTTATAATTTTACTAATTGCGATTATTATAATAGAATTTATTTCTAACATAAAAAACATAAACAAACATTCAATTAAAAAATACCTTAAAATAGGTGGAGTATTTATAGTAGGTATAGTTTGCGGAGTATTAATTAATAAGGCAAGTGCTATTTATTTAAGATTTAAACCTGTCTCATATGCTAAACCATTTACTTTCATACATTATCTTGCGATGGGACAAAATGATGAAACGTTAGGTGCTTATAGTCAACAAGATAAAGATGATACAATCATTTATGGAAAAAGAAATGATTTGTCAAAAATTAAAAAAAGGGTACTAAGTAGAAATTTTTCTCAAACAGTATCATTTTATTCGAAGAAGACATTATTAAACTTTAATGATGGTAGTTTTTCTTGGGGAGTAGATGGAACACCAAGCTTTTTCTATAAGAAATCAAAGGCACCAAATAATTTTGCTAAATTTTTAAGACAAATATATTATGGTGATGGTAAGTACTATGATTTATTTTTACAAGTGCAAAATTATATTTGGCTAATAGTGTTGCTATTGTGTCCTTTCATAATAAAGAAGGATAATAATAAAAAAGAATTTGTAATTATGCTTTCTGTTTTTGGATTAGTATTATTCTTAACACTATTTGAACCAAGAACTAGGTATATGTACTGCTATTCAGGAATATTTATAATTGCAGCAGTATTAGGGTTATTTAATTTAAAAAATATGATTGATAGCAAGCTGGCTAAACGTAAGAGTCAATAATTATTGACTCTTTAATTTTTTGAAAAAAAGAGTAAAACTGTTTGATATATGTAGACAATAAAACTAAAATGTTATAGAATACCTAATAGATTATTGGAGTGGTAATATGAAAAAACAGAGTAAAAAGAGAAAAACAAAAAAGAATATTAAAACTAAAAATAATAAGGTGTTAATAATGCTTAATTTAATTCAAACAGCATTGATAATTGTACTTGCATTATTTATATGGAATACAGAAACAGAAATTAAAAATATCGAAAAGGACAAAGAAAAAGCTGTTAAAGAAGTAAAAACTAAACAAGGCAAAAACTATGTTTTATTAGGAGATTCAATTACTGATTGGTATCCTATTTCTGATTTTTTTGATGATGATACACCAATTATAAATAGTGGATTTGCAGGATATAAAACAAAAGATTTATTAAATAATCTTGATGAAACAGTTTATAGATATAATCCTACCAAGGTATTTATTCAAATAGGTACAAATGATTTAAACAGTGATGACTCAAATAGTGAAATAGCATATGACAATATTTTAGAATTAATCAAAGAGATTAAAACAAATAGGCCATATGCAGAAATATATTTAGAGTCTATATATCCAGTAAATCAAGATTGTGAGAAAACTAATAAACAATCTACTGGAAAAAGAGAAAACAAAGAAATAGTTAAATTAAATAATAAATTAAAAGAATATAGTAAAGAAAATGGTGTTACATATTTAGATATGTATAACAAATTATCTGATGAAAACGGAAACCTAAAACCAGAATATACTTATGACGGATTACATTTAAATTCAGATGGATATTCAAAGGTTTCAAACGAAATTAAAAAATGTATTGAGGAGAATTAAAGTGAATAAGAAGAGAGAATTATATAGTGATATTCTAAAAATTATCGCAATATTTTTAGTTGTAGTTATTCATGTAATGGCTTTATATAGAGATAAATATTTCTACACAAATGGTAAATATTATGCACTTTTAACATTTGTTGATTCATTTACTCGCATAGCGGTTCCTATTTTCTTTATGATAACAGGAACATTTATGCTATCTAAAACAACTGAAAAATATAGTGATTATTTTAAAAAAAGAATACCTAAACTATTGATTCCCTTCTTTTTAATTTCAATTTTTTATTATATATATGAATGCAATAAAGTAGGGGCATCTTTAAGTATTAAAGATTTTATATTGGCATTCTTAAATGGTAGTATAAAATATCATTTATGGTATATGTATGCAATTATATTAATATATTTAATAATTCCTTTTTTACAAGTATTAGTACAAAACTTGGATAGAAAAAAATTATTGTATTTAATAATAATTATATTTATATTATCAAATGTCTTTAATACAACATATTTATTAACAAATAGATATGAATATGGTATGTTAAAAGCATTTACTTTACCAAATATATTTTCTCATATTAATTGTTTATTTATAGGGTATTATTTACATAAATATGAGATATCAAAGAATAAGAGAAGAGTACTTGGTATATTATCAATTATATGCATATGTATGATACCAGTTGCAGATCATTTCTTTGTTGATGGTTCTAGAAATGATGAGATGCTTGTAGTAACAAGTATATTCCCAATAATACCTGCAGTATTCTCATATTTATTTGCAAAAGAATATTTTAAATTTAAAAAAGAAACAATATTTACAAAGATAATTCCTATTATTTCATCATGTACTTTATATATTTATATGATACATGTATATATAATAGAAAAATTTGAAAAAGATTTATCAAAGCATTGGATAAGCGATGGATTAAAACAAGATATATTAAGAATAATTTTAGTTACAATTGTTTCATTTATAGTATCAGTATTAATATCTTATCTAATAGTTACAATTCAAAGCTTAATAAAAAAATTAGTATTAAAAAAACAAGAAAAGAAGTAGTCTTTTCTTTTTTTTTAGTTAAAAATATTATATAATTATATATAGTAAAGTTTAGGAGATTAATTATGGATTATAAAAAGAAACCAGGTCAAAGAATAGAAAAGATAGGCACAGTATTAAATAATGAAAAACCTACAATTAGTATAGTTACACCATTTTATAATGGTGGTAAGACCTTAATGGAAACTGCTAATTCTGTATTTAGTCAAACATATCCATATTTTGAATGGATAATAGTAGATGATGGCTCTAAAGAAGAAGATTCTTTAAAAGAATTAGCTAAATTAGAAAAGATGGATAATAGAATTAAAGTATTTCATAAAGAAAATGGTGGTCCATCAGTAGCAAGAGATTATGGTATAGAACATTCAGAAGATACTAAATATGTATTCTTCTTAGATTGTGATGATATTATAGATAAAACAATGCTAGAATGCTTATATTGGACACTTGAAACACATCCTGAAGCATCATTTGCATATACTACAATGGTTAACTTTGGAGATAGAGAATTTATCTGGGAACAATGGTTAACTGTTGAAAGAGAAATGGTTGAAAATGTCATTTGTATAGCTTCAATGGTTAAGAAAAGTGATTTGCTTGAAGTAGGTTGCTTTGGTCTTAAGGAAAAAGGATTATATGAAGATTGGAACTTATGGTTAAAATTACTTAAAGCAGGTAAAATTCCAATTAGAGTAAGCGATAAATTATTCTGGTATCGTATAAATAGTACAGGAGAATTCTCACGTGCTAATCAAAATAAAAAAAGAGCAATGAAGTATATCAAAGAAACTGCTAAAGGTATAAAAAATAATGTTGATATAATTCAATTCCCTCGTGAGGGAAGTAAATATGATACAGTAAATGAACTTAATATGGTAGTTCCTATGTATAAAAGGGATAATAATAGAAAAAATATATTATTTATATTCCCTTGGATGGTAGTAGGAGGAGCAGATATATTCAATCTTGAATTAATTAAAAGATTAGATAAGAAAAAATATAATCCAATTATTATTACAACTACCCCAAATATAAATGAATTTGAACAAGAATTTAAAGAATATGCAGAATGTGTTTATGATATGTCATCATTCTTAGATAGAAATGCATATATTAACTTTGTTGATTACATAATGGAAAGTAGAAATATTGATGAAGTAGTAGTAAGTAACAGTCAATATGGATATTATATGGTTCCATATTTAAAAGGTAAATATCCAAAAGTACCTTTTATAGATTATATTCATTCTATTGATTCTGCAGATCCAAGAGAAGGTTTTGGAAGATGTACTATGGATGTTGATAAATATCTTTCGGGAACTTATGTATGTAATAATTTTACAAAAAAACAATTAGAAACTAATTATAATAAGAAGAATGTTAATACATTATATATAGGTACTGATGATGAAAGATTTGATCCTGAAAAGTATGATAAAAAGGAATTATTAAAGAAATATAATCTTCCAAAAGATAAACTAATTATTACAATGATTGCACGTTTATCAGATGAAAAAAGACCGGAGATGTTTGTAGAAATATGCAAGAGAATTCATGAAAAACATCCTAATACTTATTTCCTTATTGGAGGAGATGGCCCATTAAAGAAAAAAGTAGAAAGATTAGTGGATGATAACTTTAGAATGCTTGGAATGGTATCTAATTCTGAAGAAATATATAAAGTTAGTGATATAACAATAAATTGTTCATCTCTTGAAGGACTTGCTTTAACATCATATGAATCACTTGCTATGGGAGTACCGGTAGTATCTACTGATGTAGGTGGTCAAACTGAACTTATCGATTCATCAGTAGGAGGTGTAGTTCACTATAATGAAAATGCAGATAAAGATACATATAATAAAGAAATAGATGAATATGTAGAAGAAGTAGGTAGAGTAATAAAAGATTTAGATAATATTAAATCTAATTGCCGTAAGAAAATTCAAAAAGGATTCTCATATAAGATAATGGTTAAGAATTTTGAAAAAGTTCTTGATGAAAATATTGAAAAAGAAAAGAATACTAAGGGATTTCCTCATGGATATATAGACTATAACTTTGCAGTAGAAGCATTAACTAAATCATATTTCTATTTTGTTAAATATTATGTAGTTAATACATTCGGTATACCATATGATGGATATAACTATAGAAAGAAAGAAAAAGTTAGTAAATTCAAAGCTCTTTTATATAAAAAATATGCTAATCATGATGCGGATATTATATTTAATTTTTTAAGAGGAGTTAGAAGAACTCTTAGAGAATTTGTAGTAGCAGCTAAATTCTTTATTAAATCAATACCAGCATCAATTAGACTAATATATAAATTAATATTTAAATAAGCGATTTATCGCTTATTTTTTATGTAAATAATAAAAAAATAATATCTAATATTATTAGTATATGTTATAATTAATAATAGGCAAAGGATGTGTTAGAAAATGTATGTATTAACAAAATCAGTATTAGCATTAATGATAGGATTCATTATATCTTCTGTTTTTGGTTTATTTTTTGTTCCATTTATGAAAAAAATGCATTTTGGACAAGTAACAAGCAAATATGTAAAACAACATAAAGGAAAGAGTGGAACTCCTACTATGGGAGGCTTAATATTTATAGTATCTACATTAATTACAATAGCAGCATTAGTTTTAACAAATAAGATGAATCTTTCTACTAACTTATTTATAGTTTTATTCGTATTCCTTGGATATGCTGTAATAGGGTGGGTTGATGATTTTCTTAAACTAAAATTTAAATCTAATGAAAAAGGATTAACAAGACTACAAAAGTTTATAGCGCAGATAGTATTAGCAATCATTATTTTCTATTTATACATAAAAGATGGATCAAATCCTAATGTAGAAATTATAGGTTTAAATATTAATCTTCATTTAGGATTCTTATATGGTTTCTTTATATTATTTATGCTTGTAGGTACAAGTAATGCAGTTAATTTAACTGATGGAGAAGATGGACTTGCTGCAGGATTATCTGTTATAGCATTTGGTGTATATGGTATGATTGCATGGAGTTCTTCATGGTTATCTGGATATGATTCAATAGCAATATTCTGTTTTATATTAGTAGGTGGACTCCTTGGATTCCTTGCATTTAATTCATATCCTGCTAAAATATTTATGGGTGATACAGGATCACTTGCTCTAGGTGGAACACTTGCTATGATAGCAATGCTTACAAGAAGAGAATTCTTACTTGTTATAGTAGGAGGAGTATTTGTTATTGAAACATTATCAGTAATACTTCAAATAGCATCAATTAAAATTAGAGGTAAAAGAATAATCCCAATGGCTCCACTTCATCATTCATTTGAAAAATTAGGATGGAATGAACCTGATATAGTTAAACTATTCTATGTAGCAGGATTCATATTAGGAGCAGTATCTATTATATATGGAGTTTGGATTTAGAAAGGAAGGAATTTATGGCTAAAAGTAAAGTTGAAAAAGTTAACAAAACAATAACTGGGATGGAATTAAAATATGAAACTATATTAGTATATCTATTAAGTTTCTTAGGATTAATATTTGCATTTATGAAAAATGAAAAAGTATCTAATGATGCAAGATTTCATTATAAACAATCAGGAGCAGCTTTCTTAGTATATCTTGGTGTATCTATAATAGAATCTATACTTGGTGCTATTGCATTTGCATTTGCATTCTCACCATTATTTATAGTATCAGTATTATTTACTATAGTTACTAGTGTAATTGGATTAGTTTCATTAGCAGTATTTATTCTTTCAATAATTGCAGTTATTAAAGCATTTAATGATGAAAGATTTGAGATACCAGTAGTTAATAATATAGCTAATGCTATTTGGAAAGAGTAAAGTAAAAGAAGAAAAATATTCTTCTTTTTTATTTGCTATGATATAATTATTATGGTGATATGATGAGAGTAATAGTTTCTGCTGGTGGAACAGGAGGGCATATATATCCTGCTCTAGCAATTATAAATAAGATAAAAGAACATAATAAAGATGCAGAATTTTTATATATAGGTACTACAACTAGAATGGAAAAAGATATAATACCAAGTCATAATATTGATTATGTAGGGCTTGATACTTATGGAATACAAAGAAAACTAAGCCTTAATAATATAAAAGCAGTATTTAAATTTTTAAGTGCTATAAAAAAATCTAAAAAAATAATAAAAGATTTTAAACCAGATATAGTAATTGGATGTGGTGGTTATGTTATGGCTCCAGTTATTTATGCTGCTAAAAAATGTGGATGTAAAACTTTAGTACATGAACAAAATAGTGTTTTAGGATTATCAAATAAAATAATGCTTAAATATACAGATACATTATGTACTTCGTTTAAGAGTATGAAAGTTGATAATGTAAATGTAGTTTATACGGGTAATCCTCAAGGAGACAGTGTACATAATTTAGTACCTTATTCAAAAAGAAAATTTGGATTAACTGATGATAAAAAATTAGTATTAATAGTAATGGGTTCTTTAGGATCTAAAACAGTTAATGAAGTATTACAAAAATCATTGACTAAATTTGATCCTAGTTATGAAGTATTAATAGTAACAGGTAAAGATTATTATGAAGATTATAAAAAGATTAAAAGAACAAGTAATGTATTTATAGAACCTTTTATAGATAATTTAAATAGATTATTTAGTAAAACTGATTTATTAGTATCAAGAGCAGGTGCTACTACTATAAGTGAATTAATAGGGACTAATACTCCAACTATATTTATTCCAAGCCCTTATGTAACTGAAAATCATCAATATAAGAATGCTATGGATTTAGTAAATAATGGAGCAGGTAGAATAATTGAAGAAAAGAATTTAACTACAGAAAGTCTAATAAAAGAAATAAATGAATTAATTAATAATGAAGAAGAATTAAAAGAAATTAAATCTAATTTAAAGAAATTAGAAGTATTTGATGCAGGGGAGAAAATATATAACGAAATAGAAAAGTTGGTGAAATAGCATGATAGAAAAAGAAAACATTAAGACAAATGAAAGTTTAAAAGACCATACAACTTATAAAGTAGGAGGAACTTGTAAATATTTTATTACTCCTAAAGATCTAGAAGAATTAATAACTTTAATAAAATATTTAAAAAAGAATAATATGAAATATATGATTCTTGGTAATGGTTCTAATACTATATTTTCATCTAAAGAATATGATGGAGTAATTATTAATCTAAGTAATTTAAATTCTATGAAAATAGAAGGAGATAAAATAGATGTAGAAGCAGGATACCAATTAATTAAACTATCTATGGATGCTTTAAATAATGGATTAAGTGGGCTTGAATTTGCAGCAGGTATTCCTGGTAATATAGGTGGTGCAATCTTTATGAATGCAGGTGCTTATAAAAGCGATATGTCTAATTTAGTAGAAACAGTTACTTTTCTAGATGAAAATCTTGAATTAAAGACATTACCTAAAGAAGAATTAGATTTTTCTTATAGAAAAAGTTTATTCCAAAAGAATAATTATATTATTATAAGTACAGTATTAAAACTAACACCAGGTGACAAAGATGAAATAAAAGCATTAATGGATAAGAGAAAACAAAGAAGAATAGATTCACAACCTCTTGAGTATCCTTCTGCAGGATCAGTATTTAGAAATCCCTCTGAAGATATATTTGCAGGCAAATTAATTGAAGATTTAGGATTAAAAGGATATACAATAGGTGGAGCTCAAATCTCTGAAAAACATGCTAATTTTATTATAAATATTGGTAATGCTACAGGAGAAGATATTAAAGCTTTAATAGATTTAGTTAAGTCTAAAGTTAAAGAAGAATATAATATAGATTTACATGTAGAACAAAGATTTATTAATTTTGAGGATTAGTATGAAAAAAAAGAAGAAAAGGAAGATTAGATTAAAAAGAGTAGCATTAGCAATATTACTATTATTAATTCTATCTCTAGTAATATATGCAATTAGTTTCTTAAAAGTAAGAACTTATTATGTTTATAATAATAAATACTTATCTGATGAACAAGTATTAGATATATTAAAACTTAATAAAAAATCTTCATTTTTATTCGTAAATACATTAACTGAGAAAGCAATAATTAATAAAAACAAAAGAATTAAAGATGTTAAGATAAAAAGAACTTTAGCATTAGAAGCAAAAGTATATGTTACTGAATATAAGATATTATTCTTTGATGAAAAGAATAATTATAGTGTTATAGAAAATGGAGATACCATTAGTTATAAATATGATAATGCCCCTGTTTTAGTTAATGAAATAGAAGACAAAGAAATATATAAGAAGTTTTTAAAGAAGATGAATAAAGTAAATTTAGATATATTAGATGTAATATCTGAAATTAAATATGTTCCTAATGGAATAGATAAAGAAAGATTCTTATTTTCTATGAATGATGGTAATTATGTATATGTTACTATTTCTAAATTAACTAAGATAAATGAATATAGAAGTGTAATAGATTCGGTTGAAAATAAAAAAGGTATATTATACCTAGATTATGGTAATTATTTTGTACCAAAAGAAAACTAAAAAGTTTTCTTTTTTTTATGAAAATACTAGGTAATATAACAATATTATGGTATAATTAATACTAATATAGGGAGGACCTTTATGCGTAAGATTTATTCTTCAATTGATATTGGATCTAGTTTTATAAAGATAGTTGTTCTTGAAGAATTAGATAAGAATTTAAATATATTAGCAAATGTTAGTTATCCTTCTAAAGGTATTAAAGATGGAATGATAGTAGAACTAAAAGATGCTGTTATTTCATTAAAAGAAGCTTTAGCAGAAATAAATAAATCTCTAGGTGTAAAAATAGATAAAGCTATTACTAGTGTGCCTATAAATGATGCTAGATATGCTATTACTGAAGGTTATACTACAATAACAGGAGAAGATAAAATAGTTACATCTGAAGATATATTAAATTCACTTCAAGCATCAATATATAATAAGATTCCTGAAAAAGAAGAATTAGTTACAGTTATGCCTATTAAATATATAATTGATGATAGAGCAGAAGTAAAAAATCCAAGAGGAATACACGCAGATAAATTAGGTGTTATCTCTATGATGATTACTGCTCCAAAAATAAATATATATAAACAAGTTAGTTTATTATCACAAGCAGGAGTAGAAGTAGTTGATATATTATTTAATTCTATTGGAGATTATTGTGCTCTAAAAGAAAAAGAATTTGATAAAGAAAGTGTTGGAGTCATAAATATTGGAACAGATAAAACTGAAGTATCTATATTTAGTAATGGAATACTTAGAGATTCTAATATAATTCATATGGGCTCTAGCTTAATTGAAGAAGATTTATCATATGCATATAACATTAGTTTAGATAAAGCATCTGGTTTAAAAGATATGTTTATTATGTTTGATAGAAACACTGCATCTCAAAGTGAAATTTATGAAACAAAAGATAAAGCTAATATAAAAGTTAAAATTAATCAATATGAAGCTAGTGAAATCGCTTTAAATAAACTAAAAGAAATATTAGAAAAAGCAAAAAAAGAGATAAATTACTTAACAAAAAAGGAAATTAGTTATATAATTATTACAGGTGGTATAGTAAACGTACCAGGTTTTAATGAGATTGCAAATGAAGTTTTTGGAGACAAAGTAGTTAATAAAAATTTCGATGTAATTGGAATTAGAAATTATGTATATACGTCAAGCTATGGAATGATTAAGTATTTTATTGAAAAATTAAAACTTCGTGGCAGAGAATATACTATGTTTAACGAAGATAAGGAATATAAATTAGTCGAAGAAAGGAAAAACAATAAGGGATTTAGTTTTAGTAAATTCTTTGGATATTTTTTTGAGAAGGAGGAGTAGGTTATGGCATTAGAAATCGATCAATTAGCAAAAATTAAAGTAATCGGTGTTGGTGGCGGTGGTAATAACGCTGTTAACAGAATGATAGAGTCAGGGGTTAAGGGAGTTGAATTTATTGTTGCTAATACTGATAGACAAGTATTAAATAGTTCAAAAGCTGATATTAAGATTCAACTTGGTAAAACTGGACTAGGAGCAGGAGCTGATCCTGAAGTAGGAAGAAAAGCTGCTGAAGATTCAAAAGAAGAAATTACAGATGTACTTAAAGGTGCAGATATGGTATTTGTTACTTGTGGTATGGGTGGAGGAACTGGTACTGGAGCTGCTCCAGTAATTGCAGAAATTGCTCAAGAACTTGGAGCACTAACTGTAGGTATAGTTACTAAACCATTCGCATGGGAAGGAAAACCAAGAAGTAGACATGCAGAAGAAGGATTAGAAAGATTAAAAGGACATGTTGATACATTAATTATTATTCCAAATGATAGATTAAGAGAAATAATTGATAAATCTACACCAATGACTGAAGCATTTAAAGAAGTAGATAATGTTTTAAGATTAGGTGTTCAATCTATATCAGACTTAATTGCTGTTACTGGATTAATAAACCTAGACTTTGCAGATGTTAAAACAGTTATGTCTAATAAAGGAGATGCACTTATTGGTATAGGCGTTGCAACTGGTGAAAATAGAGCTATTGAAGCTGCTAAACAATCAGTAAGTAGTCCATTACTTGAAACTGATATTAGAGGAGCTACTGATGCTATTATTAATATTACTGGTGGAACTAACTTAAGTTTATTTGAAGTTGAAGATGCTGTAGAAGTAGTAAGAGAAGCTGCTGGTACAGATATTAATACAATCTTCGGAGCTGTTATTAATGACAGTTTAGGAGATGATATAATAGTTACAGTAATTGCTACTGGATTTGATCAAAATAAAGATAACTTAGAAAATACAATGCTTGAACAAGTAATTGATATGGGACCAAATACAGTAGATACTTCATCAAATGATGATGATGAATTCGATATTCCAGACTTTTTAAGAAATAGAAGAAATTTATAAAAAACTATTTACAAAATATAATATTTAATTTATAATATAGAAGAATTTTAAAAGGAAAGAAGATTTTGTATCTCACCTGATTGCATATAGTAATAGGTAAAAAGCCACTAATTTTTATTAAATTAATATGGTTTTTAGGTGAATACAAATATCTTGTATTCACTTTTTTAATGGAGGTGCTGAAATATAGCTAAAAATAATGAACTTTTAAAAAACGAGCAAATACGTGCTAATAATGTAATGGTTATTGGACCTAATGGAGAACAATTAGGAGTTAAACCATTACAAGATGCTCTTACTCTTGCAAATGCTGCAGGATTTGATTTAGTACAAATGGGTGGTAGTCCTGATGAGCCAGTTTGTAAATTAATGGACTATAACAAATATAAGTATGAAAAAAATAAGAAACAAAAAGAAGCAGCTAAGAAACAAAGAAGTACTAATGCAGAATTAAAAGAATTTAGATTCTCAGTTAGTATCGATGTACATGACTTTAATACTAAAGTTAATCAAATGGTTAAATATTTAGAAAAGGGTCATAGAATAAAAGCAACTATAAGATTTAGAGGAAGAGAAATGGCACATACTGAACTTGGTAAAGAAGTTCTAAATAGGATTGCAGAAGCAATCAAAGAATATGGTGTTATTGAAAAAGATGCAGTTATGGAAGGTAGATTCATGTATATGATGGTAGCACCAATAAAGAAGGAAGGTAAATAATATGGCTAAAATTAAACAAAAAACACATAAAGCAACTGCTAAGAAATTTAAAATCAGAAATAGTGGATCTGTAAAATATAAAAGAGCAGGAGCTAACCACAATACAGTTGGTTATTCATCAAAAAGATTAAGAAAATTAAGAAGTGCACATGGTTTATCAAGTGCAGATAACAAGAGAATCAAGAAGTTACTTGATAGAATGAGATAGGAGGGTAATTATGGCAAGAGTTAAAACAGGTTATACAACTAAACAAAGACATAAAAAGATATTAAAAGCAGCTAAGGGTTATTTTGGAAGTAAACATAGATTATATAAAACTGCAAAAGAACAATTAATGCATTCTGGTGTTTATGCTTTTAGAGATAGAAGAGCTAAAAAGAGAGACTTCAGAAAATTATGGATAACAAGAATTAATGCTGAATGTAGAGTTAATAATATTAGTTATTCTAAATTTATTGATGGTTTAAATAAAGCAGGAGTTATAATTAATAGAAAAATGCTAGCTGAAATGGCAGTATCTGATAAAGAAGCATTTGCTAATTTAGTTAAATTAGCTAAAGATGCTTTAGAAGGAAAAATGCCTAAAGAAGCTAAAGTAGCTAAAAAAGAAACAGTTAAAGAAGAAAAGAAAGAAACAGTAAAAAAAGCAGCACCAAAAAAAGAAACTACAACTAAAAAGACTACTGAAAAGAAAGCTACAACTAAGAAAACTACAACAACTAAAAAAGCTACAACTAAAAAGGCTACTAAATAATAAAGAAAGTTAAAACTTTCTTTATTTTTTTTATTTTTTATATTGAAAAAATGTATTATTTATGATAATATTACTTTCGTGGACCCTTAGCTCAGTTGGTTAGAGCATCCGGCTCATAACCGGGCGGTCGTAGGTTCGAGTCCTACAGGGTCCACCACTTTTTTAATATATGCAGGTGTGGCGAAATTGGCAGACGCATCAGCCTTAGGAGCTGACGCCGCAAGGCATGGGGGTTCAAGTCCCTTCACCTGCACCATATAAAAATAATCAATCGTAAGATTGATTTTTTTTGTATATATATTATATAATACATATTAAAGAAAAAGGTGATATCATGAAAATTATTAAAGATGGATATGTCTATGTACAACTAGAAGATATAAACTATTTATTAGGAAAAGATAATATTCCAAGAGATGTTTTAGAATCATTTGGATTAATAGAAGCAAGAAACTGTACTAGATATCATTTTATTAAAATTACTGAAAAAGCCGCAATGAAATATATTGAATATGCTGATTGTATTGAAGATTATGATAAATTAAATGGTAAATCTCCAAAGGAATTATCTGAATTAATAGATGTTCTTAATAGTAAAATAGAAGAAGCTAAAAAGGATTTATATGAGGCTACTAAATCTCAAAAAGCCAAGATGTACAGTGCAATATGCTGCGATTTAACATATAGAAGATCACAAGTTGAAACATTTTATGATCTTAGACAAGGTTTGATATCGGATATAGAATTCCCAAGTGATGTTAAACCACCTAAGAAACCAATGAAGAATATTTTTAAGATGATTATAGATAAATTTAAAAAAGACGAATAAATCGTCTTTTTTTATGTTATAATTATTATATCAGGAGGATACATGAGAATTTTTAATGCAGAGGAAGATTATCTATATATTCAATTAAAAGACATACGTTATATTAACGCAAGAAAGGATTTAAAAACCCCTAGAACATTATTAAGACTAGTTTGGGAATCAGGATATCCAAATATTAATAGTGAGAATCAAAATCAATTTATTAAAGTAGAGGATCCCGAACTAAAAAGTTTTATTCTTCAATTATGTTGTCTAGTTGATTATAATCAAATTAGAAATTTATCAATAAAGAAATTAACTGCTACTAAGGATTATTATAAAGAAACTCAAGATATTCTAAGAGGAAAACTTCCAACTGCTAAAACAGAAGAAATACAAAGCCTTGAAACTGGTATAATAGATTTAGAAAATAGACAAGATCAAATACAAAATTTTATATATTATAAGAATGGTGTATTTGGAATTGACAGTTTAGTTTTACCAGAAGGAGTTGAATATCCTACTAAGGGAAGAACTCTTAAATATATATTAGATAAAAGAAAATATGACAAGGAACATAATAAAAAGGCAGCATAATGTCTTTTTTTTATGCTATAATAATATTATAGTAGGTGAATATATGAATTTTATAGATAATATAAAAGAAACAATTAAATCTAATGATAGGAAGACAATAATATTAACTGAAGGTGAAGATTTAAGAGTAGTTGAAGCAATAGAAAAAGTATTAGATTATTGTAATATTATAGTTATTGGCAAATTAATTAAAGATATCCCAGGAGTTAAAGTAATTGATCCAAGAGAATATATAGATTCTTTTTCTAAAGAATTATATGAACTTAGGAAACATAAAGGTATAACTCCAGAAGATGCAAAAGAATTATTAATAAACAATAATATGTATTTTGCATGTATGTTGCTTTTAAATAATATAGGAGATGGAATAGTATCAGGAGCATCACATCCTAGTATGGATACTATAAGACCAGCTTTAGAATTAATAAGAGCTAAAAACAAATTAGTTTCTTCATTCTTTTTAATGGATGTAAATAATAAATTATATTTATTTAGTGATCCTGCTTTAAATATAAATCCAAATAGTGAAGAACTTGCATGGATTGGTATAGAATCAAGTTATACATATAAAAAATTAACTAATAAAGATTCGATTACTGCATTTTTATCATATTCTAGTTTAGGAAGTGGTAAAGGAGAATCAGTAGATAAAGTTAAAGAAGCAGTTAATATTGCTAGAAATATAGATCCATCTTTAATACTTGATGGTGAATTACAAGTAGATGCTGCTATTAATAAGACTGTATCTAGTATAAAGGCACCAAATTCAAGAGTAAATGGTGAAGCTAATGTATTAATATTCCCAGATATAAATTCAGGTAATATAGGCTATAAATTAGTAAAAGAATTTGCAAATGCAAAATGTTATGGACCAATATTACAAGGATTAAATAAACCTGTTAATGATCTATCTAGAGGATCAAATAGTGATGAAATAGTAGGTACTATATTATTAACATGTTTGCAGGCTTTATAGTTTGTGATATAATTATCTAGCGAAGGAGAAATATATGAGTGAATTTTTAGATATTGTAAAAGATACATTAATTGATGGACTTAAATTGTTGCCATTTTTATTTATTACATTTATATTAATGGAATTACTAGAACATAAATTTGGTGATAAATTAAATAATAAATTAAAAAAAGTAAATAAAATAGGCCCAATATTTGGTAGTATGCTTGGTATAATTCCACAATGTGGAATTAGTGCAAGTGCAAGTAATTTTTATATTACTAGAGTTATTAGTTTAGGAACATTAATATCAGTATATTTATCTACATCTGATGAAATGTTACCTATATTAATTGGACATAATGCTTCTATAGTACTAATAATTAAAATATTACTTGTTAAATTTATTACAGGATTAGTATTTGGTTTTATAATTGATCTTATTTTTAGAAAAAAAGAAAAAGAAGATATAAAAGATTTCTGTGAACTTGAAGATTGTGATTGTAATCATGGTGTACTTAAATCAAGTATTATTCATACATTAAAAACATTTTTATATATATTAATAATTTCATTTTTATTAAATCTAGCAATGTTCTATTTTGGAGAAGATTTATTATCAAAAATACTTATGAAGAATAATCCATTTGGAGTAATAATAACTTCATTAATAGGATTAATACCAAACTGTTCATCATCAGTATTATTAACAGAATTATACTTAAATGATATTATTTCTATTGGTAAATTACTAAGTGGTGTACTAGTAAATGCAGGAGTAGGATTATTAATATTATTTAGATTTAATAAAAATAAGAAAGAAAATTTCAAAATAATAGGAATATTATTAGCAATAGGTGTATTAGTAGGATTTATTTTTGATATATTAAAAATTACTTTTTAGGAGGTATATATGAAAGTTAATCGTTTAATGCTATTTATAACTTCAATATTAACTTTACTAATGGCAGTATTATATCCATTAGCAAAGATTCTATTACAAATAAAAAATATACAGAATTTATATTTAAGTTTTGGAGTTATATTCTATTTATTAATTATGATAATAATAGCAATAACTGATGTAGTGTTAGTTATATATTTTATAAGATATATAATTAAAAATAATATTAATAAAAAAGTATTATGGATTATATTAATATTATTATTTAATGTATTTATAATTCCATATTTCTATATGAAATATGTAGAAAAAGAAGAAAGTATTTTATTTAATACAATGTTATATATAATACCAATGCTTCTTTATTTAGTAGTATTCGGATATGGCACTTATGTATATACTGATTTATATAACCAAAAGAAAGAAGAAGAAAAAATAATAGAAGCTACTAAAAATTATTATTCTACAAAAGATACTAAAACAACATTTACATTTGGATATGGATATAAACAAAAAGATGTTGGTGAATATGATTTATATGTCATTAATACTGATAAATCAATAGTATTTTCAGCATTTACATATAATACTATTGATTATGAACAAAAAACAGTAGATGAATTCCTAAATAAAGGTATTGAAGATTTAAAAGTAGGTAAAAAGAATTTTATAGAATTTAGTAAGAAAAAAGAAATAAAAGGAGATAACTATTTAATAACTACAGTATCTTATGAAGGAGAAGCAGAAGTAAAAACTAAGAATAAGGTTTCTACTTCAGATTGTATTTATAAACTATCAGTTATTTCATTTGATAGTGATCCTGGATACTTAGTTTATGTAATAGAAGTTGTTACAAAAGCTAACTATAATGACTATAAAACCGAGCTATTAGACATATTAAAATCAGTTTCTGTTAATTTTAATTAAAAAAATTCCCCAAAGTAGGGGAATTTTTATTTTTACCGAGAATAATATTATTGGAGGTGAAAATGAGATATGTAAAACAATCAGGTATAAGAGATTGTGGGATTACATGCTTATATAACATTATTAGGTTCCATAAAGGAGATGTTTCGATAGAAAAATTAAGAGAATTATCTCATACTAATGAAAATGGAACATCAATATATAATTTAATGGAAACATCTAAATCTTTAGGATTAAATGCTAAAGCATATAGATGTGAACTTAATGATTTATCTAAAGTAGAGTTTCCCATAATAGCTTATATAAAACTAAATAATTATTATCATTTTGTTATTATAAAAGATGTTGAAGTAGATAATATTCTTGTATTTGATCCAATTAGAGGAGATATATCTTATACAATAGATGAATTTCTAAAAGATTGGCAAAATATAATTATTACTTTTAAAAAAGAAGGTAAAATTGTCAATGAAAATACTTATTATTTTGATTATTTGAAGGAGCTAGTTTTAAATAATAAGAATTTAATGATTATACTTCTTATAATATACTTAGTAATAACTATTATAGATATTTCATATTCTATTGTTTTAAAGCAAATAATGACTTCTAAAAAAATTCTATTTGTTTCCATACTTTCGTTATTCATATTAAAAATATTTTCTTATTGCATTAATAATAAAATTGCTTTGAAATTTAATAATAAAATTGATGATGACTTATCTAGTAAGATTTACAAAAAATTATTTTCTCTTCCATACTCTTATTACCATAGTAGACCAGTAGGAGATTTATTATCTAAGATTAATGATTTATATTATGTAAAAGATTTTTTAAATCTATTAACATCATCTTCTGTAATTGATGCATTATTAATAATTTTTATTTTGATTTTTATATTATTCACATCATTTAAAATGTTTATAATTCTACTATTTTGTTCAATAGTTTATTTTCTATTTGACTTCCACACCCTTAAACACGAAATTAAAAAACTAAATGAATTAAAAGAAAGTTATTCTAATAATAATGCTACATTAACAGATAATGTTTTAGGTATAGATACTATTAAAAATTTAAATATTGAGAATAAAGTTATAACTAGTCAATTAAAAAACTTTCATTCATATCAGCACTCATACTATACTTATAATACTTATTTAATACATAAATCTACAATACTATTAGTTATTTCATATATTCCTATGTTAGTTTTATTAACAAATAAATATACTAGTGGAGAATTAATTATGTTATTTAGTTTACTAACAACATACTTTTCTTCATTAAATAATATTACTTTATTAATAAGAAAATATATGGATGCTAATTTATCTTATAAAAGATTAAATGATTTATTAAATTATGAAATAACTAACGATACAAATAAAGTTATAAAAGATATTCAAAATATTAAATTTAATAATATAAACTATAAAATAAATAATAAGATATTAATTAACAATTTTACATTAAATATTAATAAAGGAGATAATATATTTATATCAGGTAAAAACGGAGTAGGTAAATCAACTATATGTAAATTATTAATTAAAAATCTACCTATAAAAAATAATAATATTTTTATTAATAATATTGATCTAAATGATATAAAAGAATCCTCTGTTAAAAATAATATAAGTTATGCATCACAAGATGAATATATATTTCAAGATACTATAAAAAATAATATTATTTTAAATAAAAATGTATCAAGTAGTGAGATTAACAAAGTATTAAAAGTAACAGAACTAGATAAAATGTTAAAAAATAAGAATATTAGTTTAGATTATTTCTTAGAAGAAAATGGTCATAATCTAAGTGGTGGTGAGAGACAAAAAATATTGCTTGCAAGAACTTTACTTAGAAAAACGGATTTTGTTGTATTTGATGAAACTACTAGTGAAATAGATGTAGAAACTGAAAGAAAAATAATTAAGAATATACAAACTGAATACAAAAAGACAATGATATTTATTTCACATAGAGATTCAAATATAGATTTGTTTAATAAGAAAGTTTATTTAAAAGGGGGATAATTATGAAAGAATTAAATATTAATCAAGCAAAAAAATTATATGCAGGAGGTTTTTCTGCAGCAGCATTTGCTGCAATAGTAAGTGGCGTATCATTCGTGGTTGGAATTTTAGATGGGCTAAGGAAACCCAAATGACAAAATCTCAAAAATATCGAATGTCCCGTATATTTAAAAGGAAAACATTTGATACTAATCCTAAAAAAAGATGTAATTATGTCCATCAAATTGTAAGGTTTGAGGCATATTTAACAATTGATAGTCAGTATAATGACAAATTTAAATAACTATTTGATTTAACAAAAAAATATTTTTCCAATTAACTTGACTTTGGACCCTAATGGTCCAAAGTTTTTGGTTGACATTATATTTATACTTTTTGTTTTCAAATTATTGTCACATTATACCGTTTTTGTTATAATTAAAATGAATAATAATCTAAAATAGAAACCGGAATAGAAATCCGATAGAGGTGAACTTATGAGAAAAGTAGGGAGAAAGAAAAAATCAAGAATAATAAAGACTAGATTATTTACAATGTTATTTGCATTGTTATTTGTTGTGTCTTTATTTACAAGCTTTAAGGCTGCGGCTGAAACTAAACCATTTAGTTTAAGTTCAGCAACAATATCTGATAAATCTTCAGGAGTAACTGGAAGTATATCTAGTTTTACTGATGAAGAAGTTATTAATGATATTACATTCCATAAACTAAATGATTATGCTACTTTCAAATTAGTTATAAAAAGTAACCTTAGTAGAGAAATAACTATTTTAGAAATAACAGATGATAATAGTAATAGTTATATAGACTATGAATATGATAAACATGAAAATGAAAAAATAACAGCAGGATCTAATTTAAACTTTGAAGTGAAAGCAGTATATAAAAATGCAGTAACTGATACTTCAAAAAGAAATCAAACAAATAATGTTAAGTTCACAATTAAATATTTAGATAATAATGAACAAAAAGAAGCTGATATAACAGTTAATCCAAAGACAGGAGATAATATTCATATAAGTTATATATTATTAGTAATATCTTCAATTGGACTAGCTACATCAATCGCATTAGATAAGAGAAGAAGAAATAGAAAATTATCTAAATTAGCAGTATTAATCTTAACAGGATTAGTATTAAGTCCAGTAGTTGTTAAAGCGGCTACATTTGCATATGAAATAACATTTAAATCAACTATAGGATTATATGATAAAGTAGTAGTTACAATAGATGATAAAGTAAATCCAGTAACAACTCAAACAATAGACTATAATACAAAAATAGATAGTCTACCAAGTCCTACAAAAGAAGGATATACATTAACTAAATGGACAGTAGGTACAAGTGATTTTGATATTAATGAAAATATAACAAGTGATATAACTATAGAAGCAAATTATAGAAAGAATAATTATACTATTAGATTTGCTCCTAATGTTCCAGTAGGTGGAACATTAGATCCAACTACATCTATGGCAGACATGAATATGGAATATGGTGAAGAAAAGAATCTATTACCAAATGGATATTTAGTAACAGGATATTTATTTGATAGTTGGAATACTTCATCAGATGGAACTGGAACTAAATATGAAGATATGGATGCAGTTAAGAATTTAACTACAACAGATGGTGAAATAGTTACATTATATGCAAGATGGGGAGCAACTCCATATACAGTAATATTTGATAAAAATAGTAGTCAAGCAACTGGAACAATGAATAATATTTCAAAAGAATATAACGAAACATTTAATTTACCAGCAAATACATATACAAGAAATGGATATAACTTCAATGGATGGAATACAGCTTCTAATGGAACAGGTATTCATTATGATGATGAACAATCAGTTAAGAATCTAGATATAGATGGAGAAATTACTTTATATGCTGAATGGTCTCCTACATTAATTACAATAACATTTAATATTAATACAGATGATCCAGAAGCATCTGGAACAATGGCAGGACAAATTGTAGTATTTGATGTTCAAAACCAATTAAATGAAAATGAATATACAAGAACAGGTTATGCTTTTGATAGCTGGAATACTGAACCAGATGGATCAGGAATCAAATATGATGATAAAGCAGATATAACAAACGTATTCTTAGATAACACTACTTTATATGCACAATGGGCTGTAACACCATATACAGTAATCTTTAATAAAAATGGTGGAACTGGTTCAATGGATAATCAAGAAATAGCATATGGTCAACAAGTAGCATTAACTAAGAATACATATACTAGAGAACACTATAAATTCCTTGGATGGAATACTCAAGAAGACAAACAAGGTTCTCATTTTGATGATGAAGAATTAGTTAAGAATCTTGATATAGATGGAGAAGTAAATCTATATGCAGAATGGATAGAATTAACTTCAACACTTCAAACTGGTGGAAATGTTAATGCAATCATTAAAAATATAAATGCAGATGCAACAGAATTTAAACATTATACAGGAACACCCGATTTTGATAACATAAATGGAGAAGAAATAATATCTTCAGATGAAGCTAATTTTCCAACATATGCATGGAATGATAATGGAACAATTTATTGGTGGTCAGAAGCTGAAAAAGTTTATATTAATGAATCTGGTGATTCAATGTTTAGAAATTTAACTTCAATAGAAAGCATTGATTTACTAGGTTTAGACTTTAGCAATAATATCACATTAAATAGGATGTTTGCGTTTGATAGTTCATTAACTGAAATTAAGAATAGTAATTTAATGAATACACCAAATGTTACATCACTATCACATATGTTTTATGATTGTAGTGGTATGGAAGAATTAGATTTAAGTGGTTGGGATACAAGTAATGTTAATAATGTTGATAACATTTTCGTAGGTATGACAAATTTAAAAGTCTTGAAACTAAATGGTTGGAATTTAACTAATTTTAGTAATAATTTGACTTTACCAACTTCATTAACTAGTATTAGTATGAGAGATGCAATTGCTGGCGAAGACATGTCTAATTTCTTTGCAAATCTTGAAAATTTAAAAAATATTGACTTAACAAACTTTGATACATCAAATACAACAAAAATGAATGGAATGTTTAACAAATGTAGTAGCCTAGAATCATTAAATATATCAAGTTTTAATACTGAAAATGTAACAACTATGAGTGGTATGTTTGGATATTGTTCTAGTCTTAATACACTAGATGTTTCCAACTTTAATACAAAAAAAGTTTCTAATATGTATGGTATGTTTGCTCATATGGATTCATTACAGAATTTAAATGTATCAGGATTTAATACAGAAAAAGTCGAAACTATGAATAGAATGTTCTCATTCTCATATGCACTTAGCGATTTAGACATTAGTTCATTTAATACAAGTAATGTTACAGATATGGAATCAATGTTCCATTATTCAAAAGTAAAACACATATATGTAAGTGAAAATTTTGTTACAAATAATGTAACATCTTATAATTATATATTTGGAGTAATGTCAACAGAATTAAAAGGTGGAAAAGGAACACAATGGAGTTCATCATTACAAAGTAATAAAGATTATGCTTGTATAGATGATCCAGATAACGGAAAGCCAGGATTATTTACTGATATAGCTGATAAACCACAACCATAAGAAGAGTGAAAACTCTTCTTTTTTGTTTATAAAAAGAAAAATGATTCAGATTTGTCGCACCTCACATTTATTGTTTTGTCATTGGAGGGAATCGCAAGAATTCTAAGGTGTAATTAATGAAAGAACTAAATATTAGAGAAACTAAATCAATGTATGCAGGAGGTTTTTCTGCTACATTACTAGGTTATGTTATAAAAGGATTTGGATTTTTTACAGATCTTGGAAGATATTTAGGATCATCATTAAGAAGATTTTACGATCACAATTTATGCGACTAAAGAGAAGATTTTCTTCTCTTTTTTTGGTATAATAATATTTATGGGATATATTAAAGGTACATTTAGAAAAATTATATTTGAAGGTAATAACAACTATGTAGTTGGGTTATTTCGTATTAAAGAAACTGATATAGAAGAATTATATGAGTTTGTTAATCGTGCAATAACAATTACTGGTTATTTTCATGAACTTACAATTGATGAAAAATATATCATGAATGGGGAAGTAACTATTAATAAAAGATATGGAATGCAGTTTAATGTAGATAGTTATGAAAGATTAATACCTGAAGGAAAAGATGCAGTCATTGAATTTCTATCTAGTGGTTTATTTAAAGGTATTGGAGAAAAGACTGCAGAAGACATAGTTAATACTCTAGGAGAGGATACTCTAAAATTAATCGAAGAATCTCCATCTAATTTATTAATGGTACCTTCAATTAATGAAAAGAAAGCAAATAGTATTCATGAAACATTACTTAAATATAATGAAAGTTATAATATAATTATTTATTTAAATAGTGTAGGTTTTAATACTAAAGATTCTATGAGTATATATAATACTTATAAAGATAATAGTATTAATGTAGTTAAGAATAATGTGTATAGTATAACTGAAGAAATTGAAGATATTACTTTTCTTAAAATAGAAAAAATAAGACATAATCTAGGTATAGAAGATAATGATAAATATAGAATTATTTATTCAATTATATATGTAATGAAAAATCTATGTTTTAATCTTGGAGATACATATTTATCTATTGATGATATATATAATAAATTAATTGATATTCTTGGATTTGATTTTTCATTGCTTGATTTAGAATTTTATCTATATGAAATGCAAAAACTAGGTAAAGTAAAAATATATAATAATAAATATTTTTTATCAGAATATTATTTAGCAGAAGATAATATATCTAATACTTTATATTATTTAACTAATAAGAAAGATACTAAAGTTAAAAATATTAATAATGATATAGAATATTTAGAATTAATGCTTGATATTAAATTTAATAACGAACAAAAGAAAGCTATTAAAGAAGCAATTATTAAGAATTTTAGTATTATAACTGGAGGGCCAGGTACTGGTAAAACTACTATTATTAAAGGCATAGTAGAATTATATAGAAAAATAAATAATTTACCATTCTTAGATTTGTGTAATAAAATGGCATTACTTGCACCTACAGGTAGAGCAGCTAAAAGAATGGGAGAATCAGCTTTAATGCCAGCATCTACTATACATAGATTCTTAAAATGGAATAAAGATACTAATACTTTTATGGTTAATTCTAATAATAAAAGTGATGTTGATTTTGTTATAATTGATGAAGTTAGTATGATTGATACTATTTTGCTTGATAACTTATTAAAAGGCCTTAAAAAGGACGTTAAAATAGTTATGATAGGAGATTATAATCAACTTGAAAGTGTAGCCCCTGGTAAAGTATTAAAAGACTTAATAGATAGTGATATGGTTAATGTAATTAGATTAAATACTTTATATAGACAAAAAGAGAATTCTTATATAGCTACTCTTGCTAAAGAAATTAAAGATAATGATTTAGATATTAATTTTACTAATAAAAAAGATGATTTTAATTTTATAGAAGCAGATAATTATAATATAAAAGGTGTTATTAAAGAATTATGTTTAAGAGCAAAAGAAAAAGGATTTGATTCAAGAGATATACAAATACTTGCTCCTATGTATAAAGGAGAAAATGGTATAGATAATTTTAATATAATTCTTCAAGATATATTTAATCCTAAAATAGATCAAAATGAAATTAAATATTTAGATGTAATATATAGAGAAGGGGATAAAGTATTAAAATTAGAAAATGATCCTGATAATAATGTATTTAATGGTGATATAGGTTATATTATAAATATTAAAGGTAATGAAATAACAATAGATTTTGATTCTAATATAGTTAAATATAATACTAAAGATTTAAATACTATTAAACATGCATATGCAATTAGTGTTCATAAAGCACAAGGTAGTGAATTTAAAATAGTATTTATGCCTGTTACTATGTCTTATAAAGCAATGCTTTATAAAAAATTAATATATACAGGAGTAACTAGAGCAAAATATTCATTAACTTTAGTAGGATCAAAAGAAGCATTTATTTATGCAGTAAATAATACTAATGCTTATGAAAGAAGAACTAATCTAAAAGATAAATTATTAGAACAAATAAATGATATAATTGATTAGAGGAGATAATATGGATAATAAACAAATTGAAACTGAACAAATTAAAAATCTTAATATAAATTTAGAAGAAGCAAGAGAACATTTTCTTAAAAAAGAATATACTGAAGCTAAATCTATGATACAAAGTTTTTTAGAAGAAGCATTAACTTTAAATAAAGAAGATGAAACGCATAGATATTTTTCTTTTAGAAATATAATGGATTTTTATTATGTGACTCAAAAATTAAAACTTAATAAAAATATAATATGGACATCATTAAATTTTAGTTTAGCATATAATATGTTAAGTTATATGGCTAATGAAGAAAAAGAATATTCTAAATCAAGAGAATACTCTGATAAAGCAATTTATTACAATCCAGTAGCAACTATTTTCTATGCTGAAAAAGCAGAAACTTATAAATATGAAAGAGACTTTGATAGTATGTATAAAGTTGCTAATGAATCTTATGAATATATATTCTATCATGGTGAACTTGCAAGATATTATAGAAATTTAGGTTTCTATTATACTGAAAAAAATATGTTTGATATTTCTTTTGCATTATATTTAATAAGTCTTCATTTTGAACTTAGTAGTAATGCTTATCATGAAATAGGATATATAAGAAATAAATTAAATAATCCTAAATATACAATGACTACAGAAAAAGCATTAGAATTATTAAAACAATATAATATTCCTTTTGGTATTAAAGAAGAAAATAAAAATATAATTATAAATCTTTCTAATGAAAAAGAAGTATTAGAAAAGGATCAAAAAGCTAAAGAATATGTTACTAATGAATTAGAATTATATAATAAACCATTAGAAACTACAGAAGAATTACTTAGTCCAAATGAACCTCCAAAAATAACTTCTTCTGATATATTTGATGAAAATAAAATTATATTAGATGATTTAGATAGAGAGAGAAGAAGAAAAAATATAGAATTATTAAAGAATCAAAATATTATGTATCTTGAAGAAATGAAATCAATTCCAATTAATTCTGTAACTGCTCTTAGAACTAAAGAAGAAATAGTAAAAAGAATGCTTGGAGATTATGTTATATCATATTTCTGTATATTTATTGAAAACCCTAATTTTAATGGAGAAGCAGCATTAACTAGTTTAGATCAAAAATTTAAAATTAAGACTAATCTTAATCCGGGAGATATAGAATATGTTAATGCGATTATGAATAAAAAACTATCTCAAACAGAAATAAGAAATAATAGCTGGCTTATTGAAGAATGTGCAGTATTAATGTGGGTATTAAGTTTAATAGATAAACCATCACAAAGTTCACAATGTGATCTTAATAAAATAAACTCTATATTAGCAAGTTTTAATTCATTTGAAGATTTATCATCAAAATGTATATTAAGATCAAAAGAAGAAATACTAGAACTATTAGATTTAATAACAAGATATCAATGGGCTTGTAGAGAATCAAGACTAAAAAATAAACAAATGCCTCCAGTAATCGAAGGAATACTTCAAGAAGAACAAAGAGGACTTGATTGGGCATTAAGTTTTAATATTAGTAAATTAATGAAAGAAAATATAGATATCAAATATGAAAAAGGTGATCTTTCATTTAAATTTAATGCTCCAACTAATTATATTCTTGATGTACCAAAACAAGCATTTAATCAAGATTTATTCTTAACAATAAAGAATCCAAAGACATTTGCATCTATATCATTCTATGATTTAGGAAAATGTACTAGTGAAGAATTTAATAATAAATATAATTCTGATTTAAATATGCATAAAGAAACAGGATTTAATGTAGCAGGAGAATATACATTATCATCTCTAAATTTAAAAGATGGTATAAAAGAATTGATAATTACTAGAAATATAGATAATATTTCTTTAGGAATGTCAAAATACTATTTCTTAATAAATGGACATTTATTAGTATTAGAAGCTATGTTAAGTAATAAAACTAATTATAATGATTTATCTTCAGTTGAAAATGATTTAAATAATAAAGTAGCAGTTAATATAGCGTTATCAATAAAAGAATTAGATAAAGAAAATAAATTAGAAGAATTTACAAAAGTATCTATGGAAGAAACTAATTTTAAACTACATGCAGAACAACTAGATATTCCAGTAATAAATGGATTTACTATAGAAAAAGAAAATACTATACCAAATATAGTATTTACTGCAACATATCAAGGTTCATTATTCACTGAACAACTTGTTTCAGATGGACCTATGAAACAAAATGAAACTTTTGAACAAAGAATCAACTTAGTAGTTAAAAATGCAGTAGAAACTATAAAACAATTCTCAAGTGATAATAATGAAAATAGTATGTTCTATTACCAAGATTATACTAATAATACATTTAATTATAAAGTTTATGTAGTTGATACTATATATGATACAAAATTAGGTAAGAAGGTATCTAGAAGTCTAAATGCATTCTTTATAGAACCAAAATTTAATGATTTCTATCAATTTTCAATTTCTTCACCATTAATGGTAATGCCTATTAATAAATTAAAATTAGGAGTAGTAGATTTAGAAACTGATGATTTAACTATTAAACTATATGAAATGTTAAAATTCATGATGGATAATTTAAAATATAAAGATACTATAACTATGAATAATGTTGAAGTTCCATTTAAAGAAACTAATGATCCTAATATAATTGATGCAGACCCAAAACAATTATATAAAGCTGCAATAGAGAGTAGTGTAAGAGATTATTTAAATATTCAAGGTGTTTCTACTGAAGATGAAAAATATGTTAAAGATTTATATAGAATGATATTAGTATGTGGTGAATTTGAATCTCCTGTTGTAGATGAATATATATTATCTGATTATCTAAAAGATGATCAAAGAGTTCTTAATTTAGTAAAGAAATTTAGTGAAATTAATGCTAAACATTTCAATAATGAATTAACTTATCAATCATTTTCTCTAGAAGATAATATAAATATTAGAAGATATATTGAAATATTAAGAAATTCATTTAAAAGACCATAAAAGAAAGTACAATGTACTTTCTTTTTTTATAATGTAAAGTTAATTTTTTTATAATTTTATATTTTTATTTTATGGTATAATTTATTATAGTAGGAGTGAAAGGTATGGGTAATATATTTGAAGTACTTGATTTTTCAAAATTATTAGTAGTCTTAATAACAACTATTTTACCTAGCATATTAATGCTTTCATTGATATTATACTCAGATAGAAAATCTAGAGAACCATTATCAATGATTTTAATATGCATTCTTTCGGGTGCTTTTACAATATGTTTCTCATTAATTATAGATAAATTAATAGTAACATTAAACTTAGTTAATGCTTCTATGTTTCCTAGTCAAAACTCATATTCAGTATATAGAATAATGGTACTTGCAGGAGTAGAAGAATATGCTAAATTATTAGTATTACATTTATTCTTATATAAAAATAAATCATATGATGATATATATGATGGATTTGTATATTCTTCAATAATTGCATTATCATTTTCAGTAATAGAAACTGTTATGTATGTATTTAGAGAACCTACATTTGCAGAAATGACATCTCTTGCAATACTTAGAAACTTTACATCTATTCCACTTCATATAGTTTGCGGTGTAGTAATGGGATATTTTGTTTCATTACAAAAATTCTCTAAAACTAAAGGAAGAAAACTATTATATTTATTAGCATCATTATTTATACCAACACTTGTACATACTATATATAATGTATTCTTCTCAATAATCTTAATAGATGCAACTAATACTTCAATAATTACTTTAATATTAATTATATTATTTGTACTAAGTATATATTTTGTAGGAGTAATGTTCATATTAAAAACAAATAAATTAAATGTAACATTTATTAATAATGGATATTATCCAAAACATTATAAATTCTTAATGAGAAAAAATGATTATATATATGAAAAAATGAGGAGAATGACATGATACCAGATGCATATTATGAAAATATATTTAAAATAGATTATGATAAATTAAAAAAAATAGGTATCAAGAATATTTTCTTTGATATAGATAATACTATTGTTCCTTATTATGAAAAAGAAATAAGTAAAGAAACAATTAAATTATTTAATAATTTAAAAAAAGATTTTAATGTATTTTTATTTAGTAACTCTGGAAGTAAAAGAGTATTAGGAATTGCAAATAAATTAGGAATAAATGCATATTATTCTTCAATGAAACCATTAAAAAAGAATTATAAAAAGATAATGAATGTATTTAATAAAAAAGAATGTGTATTTGTAGGGGATCAGTTTATGACTGATGTATTTGGAGCTAAAAGAAATAAATTAAATGTAATATTTGTAGATAGATTAAAAGATAAAGAACCTATATCTACAAAGTTTTGGAGATTATTAGAAAAATATTATTTAAATAAGTATAAAAAAAGAAATATATTTAAACTAAATGAATATTATGATAGATTGAGAGGTATTTGAAATTTATCAATTATATGATATAATTTTATAGAATAGGAAGAGGTTATATGAAAAAGAGTTTTATTAAATTATTTTTACTGATAGGAATGTTATTTGTTGGAATGAATGTAGCATACGCTGATGATTCATTTACATTCAAAATAGGTGGAGCAGAAAATATTAAACCAGGAGATACTTTTGAAACTGCTATCTCAGTAGCTGGTGTAAGCGATGTGGACACATTGACTGGTTATACTATAAATATAGGGTTCGATGCTACTAAACTCACTTTGGTTGAAGGATATACATCATTAATTTCTGCTGAAAATGTTCAAATAAAAGAATCTGGTGTAATTGCAACAGTAAAGTTTGAAGCAAAAGAGGCAGCACCAGAGGGAACATTGTTAAAATTATCAGGAGAAAACATTCTAAATAATGATGAACCAATGGATTCAAAACATGTTACCTATAATGGCGGTACAGTAAAGATTAGACCATTATCAAATGATACAACATTAAAATCATTAAAGATACCTAATACAGTATTAAGCCCTGAATTTAACAAAAATACAACTGATTATACTGCTACTGTAACTGATGTTACATCAGTAGATATAGAAGCAAAACCAAGTAATCAATATTCATCAGTTTGGATTACAGAAAATGCAAAAAACTTAGTAAAAGGTGTTAATGATGTAACAATAGTTGTTAAAGATGAATATGGTAATGAAAAATGGTATGGAATAAAAATAACATTAAATACAACTCCAACAGAAGAAGAATTAAAAGCACAAGATGCAACTCTTAAAACCTTAACAATAAAAGGACAAAAAATAGAATTTAATAGTACTGAAAAGAAGTATTATATAAATGTAGATTATGAAACAACTAAATTAAATATAACTGCTACTCCAAATAATGAAGAAGCTGAAGTTAAAATAGTAGGTAATTCAAAATTTGTAGTAGGTAAAAATACAGTTAAAATAAATGTAACAAGTAAAGACAAAACAAAAACAGAAACATATCAAGTAATAGTAACAAGAGAAAAAGAAGAACAAGAAGTAGTTAAAACTTGTCCAGAAGAAACTAGTAAGAAAGAATGGATAATATTTACTGTATCATTAATATTAACATTTACTTTAGGAATAGTACTAGGATATTTCTTATGTAGAAAAGAAGTTCTAAATAAATTATTCAAAAGAAAAAAGAAAGAAGAAACACCAGTAGAAATAGAAACACTATCTGATACTATTGATCTTTCTGATACAGTTAATAAATTAGAAAATGAAAAGAAACAAGAATAATATCTTGTTTTTTTATTGAAATTTTACAGAATTTGACATAAAATATTAAAAAAATTAATTTTTTTCGAAAAAACAGGGGAATTTCAAGTTCTTTTCGAGAATATTATATATGGAGTGATTTTTTTGAGTAAACCATCATATGAAGAAATATTCGATATACAAAGAAAAATTAATATAGTTGATGTTATCAGAGATTACATCCCACTTACTAAGAAGGGCAAGAACTATTTTGGTATTTGTCCTTTTCATGATGACCATAATCCAAGTATGAGTGTATCTCCAGATAAACAAATGTATAAATGCTTTGTATGTGGGGCAGCAGGAAATGTATTTAACTTTGTAAAAGATTATAAAAATATTAATTATTATGAAGCAGTTAAAGAAGTCGCTGATAAAGTAGGTATATCTATTAATATAGATACTTATAAACCAAAAGAAGATATTAAATTTAAAGATCAATATGATATATATGATTTATCTAATAAATTTTATCAAAATAACTTAAATACTCCTTTAGGTAAAATTGCAAGAAATTATCTTACATCTAGAGATATAAATGATGATATTATTAAAAAATTCCAAATAGGATTATCTTTTAATGATAATAAATTAACAGATCTATTAATTAATAAAGGATATTCAAAAGATTTATTAGTTAAATCAGGTATATCTGTTATTAGTAATGATGGTAAGATAAGTGATATATATAGAAATAGAATAATGTTCCCACTATGGGATACTAATGGTAAAGTAATTGGTTTTTCTGGAAGAATATATGAAGGTAAAGATCAAAGTAAATATATAAATACTATGGAAACAGATATATTTAAAAAAGGATCATTACTTTATAATTATGAAAATGCAAGAAAAAGTATTCTAGAAAAAGATGAAATAATTATTTGTGAAGGATTTATGGATGTTATTCGTCTTTATACTATTGGAGTAACTAATGCAGTTGCTACTATGGGAACTGCAGTTACTAAAGAGCAATTAAATTTAATTAGAAAATTAACAAATAATGTAATACTTTTATTCGATGGAGACTCTGCTGGAGAAAAAGCTACATTATCATTCATAGAGTTATCTAAAGATATTGATTTTAATTTAAATATAGTTAGATTAGAAGAGGATTTAGATCCAGATGATTATATTATTAAGAAAGGTAAAGATAAGATGATGGAACATCTATCTAAACCTATTAATGCATTTGATTATGCATTACTTAATTTAAAAAATAATTATAATTTTAATAATCCTGAGGATGTATCTAAATTTATAAGTTCTATAACAGAAAAATTATCTAATATAGAAGATGATGTAATTAGAGATTTAGAAATTAAAAAAATATCTAAATTAACTGATGTAGATCCAGATATTATAAAATCTAAGATTAAGAAAAAAGATAAAGAAATAAAAATAGAAGTTAAACCTACAATTAAGTTTAAAGAAAATAAATATGATAAAGCATCTAAAGTAATATTATTTAATATGATTAGACATAATAATATAATTCAATATTATTTTAATAATTTAAGTTATCTACCTGATGAATTAGATAGAAAACTAGCATCAGAAATTGTATTATTCTTTAAAAAGTACAATAGTTTTAATTTAGTTGACTTTATCACTTATCTAGGAGATAATAGTGAACTTGTAAAAAGAGTTTCTTATATTGATTCGCTTGAATTAAGTGAAAATTATACAATGGAAGAAATAGATAATTGCTTTGATACAATTAAAGAATTTTCTACTAAAAAACAAATAGAAAATTTACAAGCAAAATTAAAGACTGAAACAAATGATATAGTAAGAAAAGAAATTGCTAAAAAAATAATAGATATTAAGTTAAATGAAGGGAAGAGATAGATATGGAAAAGACTATAGATATAACTAAAATAGAAAAAGAATTAAAGAAAGCTAGTAAAGGTAAAGGTTATGTTGCTGCAGATGTATTAAATACTTTCTTAGAAAGTGATGATATTACGCCTGAAGACATAGATGCAATATATGACTTTTTAGCAGAAAATGATATAGAAATAGTTTCTGAAGAAATAGAAGAACCTAAAAAAGAAAAGAAATCTAAAAAAGAAGAAACAAACATTAATAGTGATGGTACTATTAGAACACTTGATGAAAGAAAACAATCTTTACTTGAACTTGGTAAAAGTGTTGGATTCTTAACATTTGAACAATTAGCTAAAGAATTAAAAGGTCTAGAGATGGATTCTGAATCACTTGATGACTTATATAATTTCTTAAGAGAAAACAATATAGAAGTTGTTGAAGAAGGTGAAGATACTGATTCAGGAGAAGCATTAGATTTAGATATATCTGAAGAAAGTTTACCAAAGAATTTATCTATTAATGACCCAGTAAGAATGTATCTTAAAGAAATAGGACAAATATCACTTCTTAGTCTAGATGAAGAATTAGAATTATCTAAGAAAATTGAAGAGGGTGATGAAGATGCAAAAAGAAAACTTGCAGAATCAAACCTTCGTCTTGTTGTATCAATTGCGAAAAGATATGTAGGTAGAAATCTATCATTCTTAGACTTAATCCAAGAAGGTAATATTGGTCTTATGAAAGCAGTAGATAAATTTGATTCATCAAAAGGATATAAGTTTAGTACATATGCTACTTGGTGGATTAGACAAGCTATTACAAGAGCTATTGCAGACCAAGCTAAGACAATAAGAGTTCCTGTTCATATGGTTGAAACCATTAATAAGTTAAAGAGAGTTCAAAGACAATTAACTCTTGAACTTAATAGAGAACCAACTGAAAAAGAATTAAGTGATAAATTAAAAATACCTGAAGAAAAAGTTAGAGAAATAATTAAGATAAGCTTAGACCCTCTATCACTTGAAACTCCAATAGGTGAAGAAGAAGATTCTCATTTAGGAGATTTCGTTCAAGATAAGAATAGTTTAAGTCCAGAAGAATATGCAATTAATGAAGTATTAAAAGATGAAATATCAGAAGTATTACTTACATTAACTGAAAGAGAAGAACAAGTATTAAAACTAAGATTTGGTTTAGTAGATGGAACTTGTAGAACTCTTGAAGAAGTAGGTATGATATTTGGAGTAACAAGAGAAAGAATTAGACAAATAGAAGCTAAAGCTTTAAGAAAATTAAGACATCCATCTAGAAGTAAAAAATTAAAGGATTATTTGGTGGATTAATATGAAATTATCAAAAAGATTACAAGCAATAGCTGATTTTGTATCTGAAACTGATAGAGTAATAGATATAGGTTGTGATCATGCTAATTTAGACATATATTTATGTGAATTATATAAAGATATCAAAATAATCGCATCAGATATACATGAAGGAGCACTAGAACAAGCTAGAACAAATATTGAAAAACATAATTTAACAAAAAGAATAGAAACTAGATTAGGAGATGGTTTAACAATAGTTAATCCATCAGAATTTGATACTATTATTATTAGTGGTATGGGATTTCATAATATTAAAAAAATATTATCAAATGCTCCTAAAATGATTAATTATCCTAAAATTATTATTCAAAGTAATACTGATGTAGTTAAATTAAGAACTTTTGTTACAAAACTAGGATATAAAATATCAAGAGAAGAATTAGTCTTAGATAATGAAATAATATATACAATTATTGAATTTACTAAAGGAGAAGAAAAATATAATTATTCTCAAAACTATTTTGGACCTAGAATATTAGAAAATAAAAATGAATTATTTTATGAATATTATTCTAAGAAATTATTAAAATATGAAAACTTATTACTTCAATTACCTGGTTATGAAATATTTAGTATTATGCATCATAAACATCTAATTAAAATAATTAGAAAAGAATTAACTAAAGTAAAAAAAGAAGATAAATAATTGATTTTAAAATAATAAAGATATATAATTAATATAGAAAAGCAATGATGAAGGTTGGAAACTTCTAGCTATATATATAAGAGATGATTCTTTTGAATAAGTAGGGTGGAACCGCGGAAATATTCGTCCCTATAATCAAAGGGGTCTTTTTTTGTTTAAGGAGGAAATATGGAAAAATTAACAATGGAAAAAATAGTTAATATTTGTAAACAATATGGATTTATATTTCAAGGATCTGAAATATATGATGGACTAGCTAATACATGGGATTATGGCCCATTAGGAAGTAGAATTAAGAATGCTATTAAAGATGCTTGGAGAAAAAGATTTATTCAAGAAAATGATAATTCTTATGAACTTGATGCATCTATATTAATGCATCCAAGAGTATGGGAAGCATCTGGTCATGTTGGTGGTTTCTCTGATCCATTAATGGATTGTAAAGAATGTAAAACTCGTCATAGAGCAGATAATCTTATTAATGATTTTACTGGTGATTCTAGAGGAGACAGTATGTCTCACGAAGAAATGGTAAAATTTATTAAAGATAATAATATTCCTTGCCCTAAATGTGGTAAATGTAATTTTACTGATATAAGAGAATTTAATCTTATGTTTGAAACTCATAGAGGTGTTATTAAAGATGATAAATCTATAGTATATTTAAGACCAGAAAATGCTCAAGGAGAATACGTTAATTTCTTAAATGTACAAAGAACTATGAGAGCTAAAATACCTTTTGGTATAGGTCAAATAGGTAAAGCGTTTAGAAATGAAATAACTCCAGGTAATTTTACTTTTAGAACTATTGAATTTGAACAAATGGAACATCAATTATTCTGTAAACCTGGTGAAGATATGCCTATATATGAGCATTATAAAGAATATGCTAAAAAATTCTTCATGGATTTAGGATTACCTGAATCTAAATTAAGATATCATGATCATGAAAAATTAGTATTCTATGCTAAAGCAGCATGTGATATTGAATATGAATTCCCATTTGGTTTTGGAGAAATAAATGGTACTCATGATAGAACAGATTATGATTTATCTCAACATGAAAAATTCTCTGGTAAAGAACAAAAATATTTAGATCCAGAAACTAATGAAAAATATATCCCATATGTAGTAGAATCTACTGTAGGTCTTGATAGAACAGTACTTGCAGTATTATGTGAAGCTTATGATGAAGAAACACTAGAAGATGGAACTACAAGAGAAGTAATGAGATTTAGCCCTTATTTAGCTCCATATAAAGTATCTATTCTTCCTCTTATTAAGAAGAATCATTCTGATAAAGCTAAAGAAGTATATAAAGAATTATCTAAATATTTTATGTGTACTTATGATGAATCAGGTAATATAGGTAAAAGATATAGAAGAAGTGATGTTATAGGTACACCATTTGCAATTACTATAGATGATGAAACAATTAATAATAATACTGTTACTTTAAGAGATAGAGATACTATGAAACAAATTACTCTAAATCTTGATGAAGTTAAAGATTATGTGCTTAATAAGATTAATTTTTAAGAGATAAGTAATTATCTCTTTTTTTATTGACTTATTTTATATATATGTTAAAATGAAAGTGAATTTAAAGAGAAAGGAGTGAGAACATGAATATAGAATTTTTTAAATTCAATTATTTATTTTTAGTTAGTAAGAAATTTAAGAGTGAACATGTTTTTACTCCTGTTTTTGCTTGCTAACTACTATTTATAGTAGTTTTTTTAATGGAATAAAAGAGGTGATTATATGTTTAAAAATTTAAAAGAATTTAGCCCTTTAATAAACTTATTAAAGAAAGAAAAGAAGAAATTCATATTTTTCTGTTTATTACTATTTGCTGTAGAATCAGGTTCTATATTTTATGGTTATTTAGCTGGATCTATAGTAGAAGAATTAACAACTTTACATTTAAAGAAAGCATTAATTCTTTTAGCAATATATTTTGTATATGAATTATCATTTGATACATTATATATATTAGCTGAAACTGGTTTAGTAAAACTAGAAAGTAAATTAACAAGAATGATTGGTTATGAAGCATATGCTAAGGCATTAAATTTACCTTCGTATGCCTATGAAAAAATGTCATCAGGAGAAATTATTAATAGAATTACTAATGATTCTGATGCATTATCATTTACTTTTAGAAAATTAATAGTAGCAGTTGGTGAAATAGTCGCAGCATTAATAATCCTAGTATATGTTTTCATAAATTCATGGATTGTTGGTACTGAAATAGTAATTATTATGATTACATTATTCTTATTAATGAAATATTTTAATCCAAAAATGAAAGAATCACATTCTGCGAGAAAGAAAGAACAAGATAAGTTTACATCTCTTGTTACTGAATCAGTTAGAGGTATAAGAGAAATAAAAACTTTAGGTATTAAGTATAATTTATTAAACGAAATGAAAGATATAATTAAAGTATTACTAGATAAATCAATTAAAGAAATGGATTTATACTGTAAATTTAATATATTTGCTAAAGTGCTTAGAACATTAATGGAAATAGGAGTTTTTGCCACTGCAGGTATACTTTTATATCGTGGTGAAGCAAGTTTAACATTCTTTGTTTCAATGACTTATTATATTTATAGATATATGTATATGATTGATAATCTATCTGATTTAAATCAAACATATCAAAAGGTAGTAGTAGCATTAAAGAGAATTAATGAACTTGTATTAAATAGAAAATTTGAAGATGAAAAATATGGAGATATTTCTCTAAGAAAAGTAAATGGTGTTATAGAATTTAAGAATGTATACTTTGGATACCCAGATGAACAAGATATCTTAAAGAATTTTAATTTAAAACTTGAACCTAATAAAAAGATAGCTATAGTAGGCAGATCTGGTCAAGGTAAATCTAC